>NZ_JAOPWR010000061.1 GCF_025965585.1 Pseudonocardia sp. | reverse complement strand
ATATCGCCGGGTATGCGATCGCCAATGACGTGTCCGAGCGCGCGTATCAGATGGAGCATTCCGGCGGCCAGTGGTCGAAGGGCAAGTGCTGCGAGACGTTCAACCCGCTCGGGCCGTGGCTGGTGCCGGCCGCCGACCTCGGCGACGCACAGGCCCTCGGGCTGCGTTCGTGGGTGAACGGGAGCGCCCGCCAGGCGTCGAGGACCGCGGACATGATCTTCGGGGTGGCCCGGATCGTGTGGGAGCTCAGTCAGTACATGGTGCTGGAGCCCGGTGACCTGATCAACACCGGGACCCCGGAGGGCGTCGCGCTGTCTGGTCGGTTCCCTTACCTCGCAGATGGTGATGTCGTGGAGTGCGAGATCGACGGGCTGGGCCGGCAGCGCCAGCTCGTCAAAGGGTGGAGATCCGCAGCGGAGACATCCTGATCCTGCGGACAACCGGGCAATGGTCGTACCCATCGGCACAGGCTCGAGGTCGAACTGACCTTGGTGGCTGAGCGTCGCCGCGGTCACGGCGCGATGTATGACGCGCTGAGCCACGGCCGGGTGGAACCGGAGCGGATCCGCCGGACACCGGCCTCGGTGCCGCTGCCCAGAACCATCGACGGGCGAATCGTGCTGGCGGTCGATGTCAGTCCCTGGTTGCGCTCCGACCGCCCCGACCACCGGCGCTTCCGCCCCCGGGGCCCAAACACGCCCTGAGGCTGCGCAAGCCGTCCGCTCGCTGGGAGTCCCGAGGTAGACCAGTGGCCTGCGATGCGGGAAACTGCGTGCCTGTCGAATGGGCCGGCCTCGTCGGTCACCCTGCCGGAGAAGGCGCTGATCTGTCAGTGCGCCAGCACCCCGTCCGCCGGCGCACCGTCACCCTTGGTTGACGCAAATGGGAACAGGACTGGCGGTCTTCGCGACCGGTCATGAGCCTACGCGATGACGACGTCGTGCAGTCGACGGTGGTCCGGCAGCGGAGCCGGGAGATCGTCCGGAGTGGAGGAACGAATGCGATCTGAGGCGCAACTCGTGGAAACCGGCCCGACCATCCATCCGCTCGATCCGCTCTCGACTGACGAGATCACCACTGCGGTGTCGATCATCCGGAAGGTCCGGGGCATCACGGACTCGACCCGTTTCGTGTCGGTGTCGGCGCTGGAGCCGTCGAAAGCAGAGCTCGCAGGTGGGCACGCGGGGGCGGTTCCGGGACGGACGGCGTTCGCCGTTCTCTACGACCGGGCCACCAGCCAGACGGTCGAGGCCATCGTGTCGCTGACCCGTGCGAGCGTGGAGTCGTGGCGTGAGATCGAGGGCGTCCAGCCCGGCATCATGCTCGAGGAGTTCTTCGCCGCGGAGGATGTCACGCGGGCGGACCCGCGCTGGCAGGAGGCGGTGCGCAAGCGCGGTGTCACCGACTTCAGCCTGGCCATGCTCGACCCGTGGGCCACCGGCTACAGCACAGAGACCGACGCGGGGCGTCGGCTCGTCCGCCCGCTGACCTTCATCCGGTCCGGACCGGATGACAACGGCTACGCTCGCCCGGTCGAGGGACTGTTGGTCGTTGTCGACCTCGACCGGATGACTGTGGTCGACGTCCAGGATCACGGCGTCGTCCCGCTGCCTCCGCAGGCGGGCAACTACATGCCCGAGCTGATGACCCTGCCGGGCAATCGCCCCGCCCACACCGGCCTGCGTGACGACGTGCGCCCGCTGGAGATCACCCAGCCGAAGGGTCCGAGCTTCACCGTCGACGCCCGTGAGGTGCGTTGGCAGAAATGGCGTTTACGGGTCGGGTTCAGCCCCCGCGAGGGGTTGGTGCTGCACACGGTCGGCTATGAGGACCGCGGCCGGCTGCGATCGGTGATCCACCGTGCGTCGATGTCGGAGATGTACATTCCCTACGGGGATCCGGCTCCGACCCACCGGTTCAAGAACGTGTTCGATGAGGGTGAGTACGGCATCGGGTTCCTGCTCAACCCGCTTGAGCGCGGGTGCGACTGTCTCGGCGAGATTTTCTACTTCGACGCGGTGGTCAATGACGCCGACGGCAACCCGGTGACAATTCCGAACGCGATCTGTCTGCACGAGGAGGACTTCGGCGTCAGCTGGAAGCACACCGACTTCCGCACTGAGAAGACCGAGGTCCGCCGCTCCCGCAGGCTCGTCATCTCCTGCTATGCCACCGTCGGGAACTACGAGTACGGGTTCTTCTGGTACCTCTACAACGACGGCGGCATCGAGTTCGAGGTCAAGCTGACCGGCGTCATCTCAACGGGCGCGGTGGCCGACGGGCAGCGTCCCGGCCATGGGACGCTCGTCGCGCCGAATCTCTACGGACCCCATCACCAGCACTTTTTCAACGTGCGACTCGACATGGCCGTGGACGGTCACCGCAACTCCGTCTACGAGGTCGACTCCGAGCCGCTCCCGATGGGCCCGGGCAACGAGACTGGCAACGCGTGGCAGACTCGCAAGACGCTGTTGGCCAGGGAGAGCGACTCGGGGCGGCTGATCGACCCGTTCAAGGCGCGCTACTGGACGATCGTCAACCCCGAGGTCGTGGGGGAGACCGGTGAGCCGGTCGGCTACAAGCTGTTACCGGGCGAGAACACGGTGCCCATGGCCGGTGAGGGTAGCCAGACGTGGAACCGCGCCGGGTTCGCCTACAAGCACCTCTGGGTCACCGCTCACGACGATTCGCAGCGCTACGCCGCAGGCGACTATCCCAACCAGAACAAGGGCGGGACCGACGGGCTACCGGTCTACGTCGCGGCCGACCGGCCGATCGAGAACACCGACGTCGTGGTCTGGTACACCTTCTGCGCGCATCACGTCGTACGCCCGGAGGACTGGCCGGTGATGCCGACCTCGCGTGTCGGGTTTCATCTCAAGCCCGTCGGTTTCTTCGACGGCAATCCCGCACTCGACCTGCCTCCGAGCCTTCCTGCCTGCCATTCCGTGCTTGGTGGCGAGCCCGGAGGAAACGGGCAGGTGCACCCGTGAGCGCCCCGCCATCGGACCCGGCCGCGGCGGGGCTCGCCCACAAGACCATGGGTCCGATCGAGGTGCTGGCCCAGTCCGTCGCCGCGATCGCACCTAGCGCCGTGATGGCCACCGGCCCGGCCCTCATCGTGCTCTCGGCGGGGAACGGATCATGGCTGTCATACCTGCTCGCCATGGTGACGGTCGTACTGATCGGCCTGTGCGTCGCCCAGTTCGGCACCAAGATCGCCTCGGCAGGATCGCTGTACGGCTATGTCGCCAAGAGCCTCGGCCCGCACGGCGCGTTCGCCGCCGGATGGGCCCTGGTCATCGGCTACGTCTTCATCGCGATGATCGGTGTCGTCGGCTTCGCCATCTACGGTGGCCAGCTGCTCGACGGGATCGGCATCCCGACCACGTCGTTGCTCGTCCAGATCCTGATCTTCATTGCCGCGGGCGTGGCCGCCGTGGCGTTCGCCTGGGCCGGTATCAAACTCTCCACCCGCGTCGGCCTGGTGCTGGAGGTCCTCTCGATCGCCGCCATCCTGGTGCTCTTCGCAGTGGTTCTGGGACGGCATGGGATCGCGCCCGACCCGGCCCAGACCCAGCTGACCGGGACCTCGGGGAACGGCGTCACCTTCGGGGTCGTGCTCGCCGTGCTGGGGTTCGTCGGTTTCGAGAGCGCAGCCGCCCTCGGCGCCGAGGCGAAGGAGCCCCATGGCGCCATCCCGCGCGCCGTGTTGATCTCTGCCGTCGTGGTCGGGTTGTTGTACGTCCTGGCCGCCTATGTCTCGATCCTCGGGCTCGGTACGGACGGGCTGAGCAACAGCGCCGCGCCCCTCGCCGATCTGGCCAAGGGGAACGGGCTGGGCGGGTTCAGCTACGTGATCGACCTCGGGGTGGCCGCGTCCTTCTTCGCCGTCACGATCGCGAGCATCAATGCGGCGGCCCGAGTGCTCTACTCGATCGCGCACGAGGGCGTGCTGCACACCTCGTTGCGCCGAACCCACGCCCAGCACAGGACGCCACACGTTGCCATCCTCGTGCTCCTTCCCGCGATCGTGCTGGTACCGGCGGTCATGGTCCTCGCGGGCGTCACGCCGCTCAATGTCTACGCCTACACCGGCACTATCGGCACCTTCGGCTACCTGACGGCCTATCTCCTGATGGCCATCGGCATGCCGATCTTCCTGCGACGCCACCACACCGTCCGCCTCTACCACTGGGTCCTGTCCGCGGCTGCGGTCATCGCGATCGTCTACGTGATCTATGCGAACCTGATCCCGGTGCCGGCACCCCCCTATAACGTGCTGCCATACCTCTACCTGGCGCTGCTCGCACTGGGTGTCGGCTGGTACGTGATCGCCCGTCGGCGCGACTCCGGCCCCGTCCTCGCCGCCGACGCACCGCAGACCCCCGAGCAGACGGTGTGAACGACGCGCCCGACCCGCCCGGTGCAGGACCTGGTGTCCTCACCGGGCCGGTCTGGGCGCCGGCCGATGGCATTCTGCAATGAGGTGGTGCGGGACCCGTGAGGATTGCACCGCGGCTCCAACGAGAACACGAACGGGCTGCTGCGCCAGTACCTCCCCGAGCACACCGACCTGTCCGGCTACACCGCCGGTGACCTCCGCGCCGTCGCTCGACAGATCAACGATCGACCACGCCTCGTCCTCGACGACGCCACACTCCGGGAAGCCATGAGACGGTCCCTGAGCACGGTCAACGCCAACTGATTCGCGACCTCCACTGGAAACCGCCACGGGTCGAGGGGCCGGTTATGCCAGTCGGCCATGCCGTCGAGGACCTTGCCGGAGATGGTCTGGCACGACACCTGCGCGCTGTAGACCTCGGCCAGATGGGCCTGGACTTCGCCGGTGGTCAGGCCCTTCGCCGAGAGCGAGATGACCACCTCGTCGACCCTGGACAGGCGTTTCTGGCGTTTGGCGACGATCTTCGGTTCGAAGGTGGCGTCCCGGTCACGGGGCACGTCGATCTCGACCGGGCCGACATCGGTCAGGACGGTCTTGGAGCGGTGGCCGTTGCGGGAGTTCCCGCCGTCACGCCCGGCCGGGTCGTGCCGGTCGTAGCCGAGGTGGTCAATGATCTCTCCCTCGAGCGCGGACTCCACCAGCCGTTTCGTCAGCGCCTGCGACAGCCTGCCCTCGCCGGCCAACTGCAGCCCACCCGCGCGAGCTCGACTGGCCAACCGGTCGATCAACTGCTCATCGACCATCCAGACCGGGCGCATCCCCATCCTCCGAGGCAGCGTGAGGGGTGTCCACGGTGGCTGGTTCCTGGACCGTGTCGTCAGTCATCGGTGCTACGTCCATGATCAGGAGCTACACCGATCTTCTTACAGTCCCGTTGTGCGGGCGACATGGCCGTGCCTTGCCCATTGCGGTTCGCGAACCCACCGCGGAGTCCGAGTGATATCAACCGTCGAGATGGCGGTACGCAACTTTTGCGATAGCACACGCGATCGGGCACACTGAAAGTGTGACGACGGCGAAGCCCGAGGACGGCACCGGTGCGGTTGCCACCTCTGATGTTGAAGCAGTGATGGCGGCGGCGCGGGTCTTGGTGGCGGTGAGCGCGCAGTCGATCGCTGGTGTCGACGACGTCGTGACGCTGCCGCAGCTGCGTGCTCTGGTGATGATCGCCAGCCGCCCGGCGATGAATCTGGGGGCGGTGGCGCAGGGTCTGGGTGTGCACCCGTCGAACGCGACGCGTCTCGTGGAGCGCCTGGTGGTCGCGGGTCTGCTCGACCGTCGTGACGATCCGACCGACCGGCGCAATCTGGTTCTCGAGCTCACACCTGAAGGACACCGCCTGCTGGAGCAGGTGATGGAGCACCGGCGGGTGGCGATCACGGAGATCCTCGATCGGATGCCGGCCGGGCGTCGGCGTGCGTTGGTCCCGGTGATGCGGGCGTTCGCCGAGGCGGGTGGGGAGACCCCGCATGACGCGGTGTGGTCGCTGGGCTGGACTACGGCGAGCTGAGTGAGCGCCGCCGTGGTGGAAGGCGAGCCGGGACTCGGGCACAGTGCCCCCGGGTGGTGGGGTCGATGAACGCGACACGTTTGCTGCTCAGCCCGATCTGCCACGAGGCGCCTCCTGGTGTGCGTGGGGACGTTGTCCGCATCAGCGATGGGCAGGTCACCGTCTACCTCCTGCCTGACGACTACGAGGCGACCGACGAGGCGACGTTGAGGGAGATGCTGGTGGCGAAGACCGACCACCGAACCTGACGTCCACGGATCGCTCATTCCGGGGGCACGCTCTCTAGAGGGGGATCGCGACCATCAGGACGAGCGACCCTCATATGATCAGACGAGGTAGGGGGAGCCGTAGGCGAGGGCGAGCATCGCGGCGCCGATTGTCGCGCAGGCGAGGCCAGCGCCGCGTTCGACGTCGGATTCTGTGGTCGAGTCTACGTCGTCGTGGGTCACGCACCTTCCCTGCGAGCTCGGGGTCGTCGCAGCTCAGATGCTGTTCGAGATCCCCAGCCGCCACCGTTGCCGTCTGTTCAGGCCCTGTCGGGACTCCGCGTCGTCTCCGGGTCCGTCCCATCACGCCGAGGCGGCGTCGGAACCCGTCAGTTCCGCCCGATCGCCGGTTCGTGGCCGGGCCGGGCGGATCCATCGGCGCGGGTTCATGGGGCGTTCGCGATGGTGTTCCTCGGCGAGGTCGCGCAGCCGTCCGTCGAGCAGTTGCTCAACGGTGACCACGCCGGCCAGTCGGGTGGGGTCATGGTCGTCCAGGACGGGGGCGGCTCCCACGGCCGCTTGTGCGAAGCGGGACGCGACGGTGCGCAGCGTGTCGCGGGAGTGCACGGTCAGTGGGTCGGTGATCAGCAGATCGGCGACGGTGGTGGCCTCGCGAGGTGCGGTGAGCTGTCGGCGGGTGACGACGCCGACCACGCGATGGTCCTCGTCGAGGACGGGGAACAGACGTTGCAGGGGTGCTAGCGGAGCGCCGGGGAGGGGGCCTCGGCGGGGGACGATGGCGTCGAGGACGGCGGTCGGAAGAGGGAGTGGATCGTCGGGGCGCAGTGTCGTGGGGGCGGGGTGCATGACCTCGTCGACGCGGAGGACCTCAAGTGGGTCCACGTCGTACTCGCGGGACAGGTGATAGCCGCGGCGTGCGATCTTCTCGGTGAGCACGGAACGCTTCAGCAGCAGGGCGGAGAGCCCGTAGGCAGCGGTCGAGGCGATCAGCAGGGGAAGCAGCGCGTTCCAGGCGTGGGTCAGCTCCAGGGAGAACACGACTCCGGTCAGGGGTGAGCGCATGACTCCGCCGACGACCGCGGAGAGGCCGACGACGGCCCAGAACCCCGGCGCGGTCGTGGGGAACACCAGTCCTTCCAGTGCGCCGAGCGCGGCGCCGATCATGAACACCGGGGCCAGGACCCCGCCGGACGTGCCGGAGCCGAGCGAGAGGCCCCAGATCAGGCTCTTCATCACCAGGATGCCGACGACCAGGGCGAGCGTGGCTCTGCCGGTGAGGAGCTCGTCGATGACGTCGTAGCCGACACCGAGGGCGCGGGGTTCGATCAGTCCGCCCACGCCGATGATGGCGCCGCCGATCGCGGGCCACCACATCCAGTGCAGCGGTAGCCGGGCGAAGGTGTCCTCGGAAAAGTACACGAGCGCGGTGACGGCGACGGCGAGCAGCCCGCCCAGCAGTCCGGCGACCACGCAGAGCAGGTCGACGACGGGGCTCGCGACGAGAGCGCCGAGGTCGACGGGGAAGATTGGTGCCGCGCCCAGCAGGGGCGCGCGCACGATCGCGGCGATGGCCACCGCGGCGGAGACGGGGAGGAAGCTGCGGGGGCGCCACTCGAACAGCAGCAGTTCTACGGCGAGCAGCACCGAGGCCAGGGGTGCGTTGAACGTGGCGGCCATGCCGGCGGCGGCGCCGGAGACCATGAGGGCCTTACGTTCGTCGGCGGACATGTGCAGGTGCTGTGCCAGGAGTGAGCCGAGCGCGCCGCCGGTCATGATGATCGGTCCCTCGGCGCCGAACGGGCCGCCGGTGCCGATGCTGACCGCGGCCGAGACCGGTTTGAGCACCGCGACGCGGGGCTCGACGCGGCTGCGGCGCATCAGGATCGCCTCGATCGCCTCGGGCATGCCGTGCCCGCGGATCTTCTCCGACCCGTAGCGCGCCATCACCCCGACGATCAGGCCCCCGACGACCGGGGCGAGGACCACCAGCCACGCCTGGTGGGGTCCCGATCCCGGTGCGACCATCGTCGTCGAGAGGCGCTGGAAGAAGACCAGGTTCGTGATCAGGCCGATGAGTCGCAGCAGTGCCCAGGCCGCCACCGCGCCCAGTGCCCCGATCGGCACCGCCCATGCGACCGTGACCAGGACCCGCGGAGTCAGGGTGAAATCGCCGAGGTGCGAGCGATGGGGCCGCGCCGCCGGGTCACCAGGGCGATCGTGATCGTCGATGTGTTTGTCGCGCACGCTCTCATCGTGGATGACGCGATTGCTAAAACGCAACTCATGCGAGATCGCACACATTGGTTTCAGCTGTTAGGCCAGCTCGGTACCGCAGAGTCAGCAGGAGTCGACGTGCTCGGCGTCGGGTAGGGCGCTGCACCTGGGACAGCGTGGGCCTCGGCCCGGAAGCGCTCGACGTGAAGCGGCGGCCCCAGGCGGCGACGCCAGGTCTGTGACGCACCGGGAAGCCTTGCCGGAGTCGGCGGGGGTGGTCTCGCCGAGTCCGGAGGGCTCGGAGGTCCGGAGCTGCCGACCCAGGTCGGCTGTCGTCGAAATTCTCTGGCGTGTGAGCGCATATTGTGCCACAGCAACCATTGCACCTAACGCATACAGCGACTTGTCGCAGTGCAGGGAGCTTCGTGGGAGTCGGCCCGAGGCGGGTCAGGATGCTTAGCGATCATGAACGGGACCGCCTGGGGTGAGCGGGATGTTCTCGCCGATGATCCCAATTTCGCGCGGTCGTTTTGCCGCGGACAGGCCCGTCTGGGTCGTGCCGGCAATCGACGGGCAGCGCTGGCGGCCTGCGGGGTCGCCACAGTGCTCAGTTCGCTGCTGTGGATGCTCGGCGCACCGGATGGCGCGCTCGCGGTCGCGGTGACGGTCGGAGCGATCTGGCTGGCCTGGAGGTGCTCGGCCGGCAACTCATCGCGGCCGGCGAGGTGACGTAGAGGCGTCGGAAGGCCGGTTGGTGTTGCCCGGGTTCGCTCCGGGGAAGATCGATACGTGCCGGCGAGATCGTGGCCCGTTCGCCGGACGGAGGATGGCGGCGTCGAAACTGGTGAGCCCGCCCGCAGCGGATGGACTGTCGACAGGCCGTTACCGGCTGCGGGGAGCGCTATGCGGCCGGGTGTGCGAAGCACCGCTACCCGGCCGGCGGCGCATCGTGGAACCGGTCGTGGATCTGGTCGCAGGTGAGCTGCACTTCGTCCCAAGCGCGGCGGGCCTCGGGGTCGGCGGCGAGCCGGCGCCGGGCCGCGGCGGCCGCCTCGGGGTCGCCGTTCTCGGCGAGGACGTGGAGGTCCACCAGTCGGTCTCGCCAACCGATGTCGCGCGCCGGCGCTGGTCTGTCCGTCGGTGTCACTGGTGAGCCAGGTACATGTCGCGCAGCACATCGGCTTCGAGCTGCACCTCCTCGAGCCGATGACGCACGACATCGCCGATGCTGACCAGTCCGCACAGAACGCCGGCCTGCACGACGGGTAGGTGGCGATAACGGGACCGGGTCATCTGTCGCATGAGGTGGGTCAGGGTGTCCTCAGGGGTGCACACCGGGATGTGGCGGGTCATGAACTCGGCCACCGTCTTCTCGCACATCGCAGCGCCGATCGTGCGCAGACCGCGGATCAGGTCGCGTTCGGTGATGAGGCCCCCCACGTGACCGCGGCCGTCGTCGCAGACCACCAGTGCCCCGATCGGCGGTGGGCCCGCCATCCGCTGGACGGCCTCGACCACCGGCGTCCACGAGTGGACCGTGTGCACCGTGCTTCCTTTGAGTCTCAGGATGTCTGCGACCTTCATCGGATCCTCCGGTTCACTGCGGGCCTCGTCGCTCAGAGGTAATTGTTGCTGACGCGCACTCATTGCGCAACAGTGCAGGCCCACTGTCGTTGGCTGTGACCGTCGGAGCGAGCCTGTGGAGGCTCGGGCGGTCCGGCGGCGTGGACGAGCTCACGAGACCATCCCTTGGTGGATCCAGGTAGGCGGCTCTGCGTCTGCCCTGCCGCCATGCTGAACGATCGCGATGGGGCAGTGGGCGTGTTGCAGCACGTTTTGGCTGACCGAGCCGAGCACCGTTCCGAGGATGTGTCCTCGGCCTCGCGATCCGACGACGATGAGGGCGGCACCGCGAGATTCGGTGATCAAGGTCTGGGTCGGGTCGCCGCGCACGCGTCTGGTGACGACGGGTAGGCAGGGGAACTCATCACGCCACCGGGCGAGCGCCTTCTCCACAGCCCTGTTTCCGAAGAGCTCGGCCATCACTGACGGACCGGAGACTGCTTCGAAGTCGGCGGGTGGGTCCGGTGTCCAGGCGTGCACCGCGGTCAGGGGGATCCCGCGTTGCCACGCCGCCTGGAACGCGAACCCGATGGCGGGTGTGCAGGACGGCGTCCGGTCCACGCCCACGACGACACGGGCGACCGAACGGGATGCTGACCCGTCAACGCAGGCGCCCACCGTCGGGCGGATGACGACGACGGGACTGGACGCGTGCGTGGCGACGTGGATGGCCACCGACCCTGCCAGCAGGCCGCGCAGCCCGGATCGGCCGTGGCTGCCCACGACGAGCAGCCGAGCGGCCGGGGCTTCACCGAGCAGGCCTCGCGCGGCTGACCCCCGAATCAGGTGTGTCGAAACGTCGATGTCGGAGGCCACCGCCCGTGCCCGGGCCACTGCCTCCCGCAATACCAGCTCGGCCGCGGCGCGCACCGGGAGGAAGCCATCGATCTGCGTGACGTACCCGTAGGGGTCCGCAGGCAGCGGTGGCCGGAAAGCGTGCACGATCCGCAGGTGACAGCCTCGGGTCGCGGCCTCGGCGGCCGCCTAGTCCACTGCGTCACCGGCGGTGCCGTCGTCGACACCCACGACGACGACCTCCCGATCCTTACCGCGGTTCATCTGCCGGTGACCGCGGCGGCCACCGACGTCTCCGTCGATGCGGTGCCTATCGCCGGGCTCTGGTGGTCGTCCGCAGCGGGCTCACCGCTATCAACGCCAGACTGCTGGTTTTTGACCAGCCCGTTCAACGGGGCCGGGGGGTCGGTCGAGGCGGCCTCGGGCGGGGCTGCTTTCGCCGTCTCGGCGGGTGTGGCGCGTTCGAGGAAGCGGAGTAGTTCGACGGGGAAGGGCAGTACGAGGGTGGAGTTCTTCTCGGCGGCGACCTCGACGACGGTCTGCAGGAGGCGTAGTTGCAGCGCGGCGGGGTGTTCGGTCATCACCTCGGCGGCTTGGGCGAGTTTCGTGGAGGCCTGCAGCTCGCCGTCGGCGGTGATGATGCGGGAGCGTCGTTCGCGTTCGGCTTCGGCCTGGCGTGACATGGACCGTTTCATCGATTCGGGCAGGGCCACGTCCTCGATCTCGACGCGGTCGATGTGCACGCCCCAGTCCACGGCGGGGCTGTCGATCATGAGTTCGAGGCCCTGGTTGAGCTGTTCGCGGTTGGAGAGCAGGTCGTCGAGGTCGCTCTTGCCGATGATCGAGCGGAGTGAGGCTTGCGCGACTTGCAGGATCGCTGAGGCGTAATCCTGGACATCGACGGCGACGCGCACCGGGTCGATCACGCGCTAGTAGAGGACGGCGTCGACGCGGACGGTGACGTTGTCGCGGGTGATGCCGTCTTGGGCGGGCACGGGCTGGGTGATGATCTGCATGCAGACCTTCTGTAGCCGGTCCGCGAACGGTGTGATCAGCGCGAGCCCGGGGCCGCGGGTCGTGGATCGCACTCGGCCGAAGCGGAAGCCGACGCCCCGTTCGTACTGCTGCACGACCCGGACGCTGGCCGCGGCTGTGATCAGGCCCAATGCCAGTACGGCGATCAGGACGGACACGATGATCGTGATCATTCGACCTCTGGTGCTCCGGGTGGTTGGGGCCGAACTGCATTCCTCGGCGATCGACGTCGCCTGCGGTGGTCGCTCTTACGCGCGAACAGCTCACGGAGTCTGCCGTTTGGTGTCGATGGAGCGGCGCCACGCCACCCAGATCAGCCCCGTCGCGGTGGCGAACGCCAACGCGCCCGCCAACGACCCGGCGAGCAGCATCAGCGCGGCCAGCAGGGCCGCGACCACGACCGCGATGGCGGCACCGATCTGGTGGGGGCGTCGCGACAGTCGTGTCTGGCGCTCCTGGAAGGTACGGGTGAAGCCGGGGTCCTCGGCCATGCACTGGCGCTCGACCTCACGCAGCATCTTCCGCTCGTGATCACTGAGCATGACCCACCTCCTTGAGATGGTCTCCAGCTCGCGCATCTCAGTGCGGACAAGTGGCAAGCATATCGCAGAACGATATAGCTTGAGAAGCGGCACAAGTCGGGTCGGCGTGGTGTCATGTCGGTTGTGACAGCAGCGGCGGGCGGGCAAGCGGATTCGGCACCCTTGACGAAGCAGGACTTCGAGGCATTGGCGCGGTTCCGCTTCGGGATCCGCCGCTATCTGCGCTTCAGCGAGGAGACGGTGCGCCGCCACGGCCTCACCCCTCAGCAGTATCAGCTGCTACTCGCGCTGAAGGGGTTCCCGGACCGGGAATGGGCGACGGTGCGGGAACTGGCCGATCGGCTCCAACTGCGCCACCACAGCGTGGTCGAACTGGTCGACCGGGCCCAGAAGCAAGGGCTCGTGCAACGGGCGGCCCATCCTGGTGACGCGCGCGCGGTGCGGGTGCTGCTGACCGAGGACGGCGATCAGATCCTGGCTCGGCTCAGTGCACTGCACCGCGACGAACTCCGCCGCATGGATCTGACCCTCATGCTCCCCCGGTGGCACGACGAACAGGACGAGGCTTCATCCGGCCCGTGAGGCTTGGACAGCCTCTACGCCTCGTCGTCCTCACGGTGATCGGAGCTGCTTTCATGACCGCGCGACGCTCCGTCTCATCAGCCGCGTCTGCCGACGGTGAGCAGCACGGCCGAGTCCTCGAGGGCATCGAGGGTGTGCCGGGCGGCGGGCACGATGAGGAGATCCCCGGGGGAGCCATTCCACTCCTGGTCGCCCGCGTTCAGGCGGACCCGTCCGTGCAGTACGTGCAGGGTGGCCTCGCCCGGGCTGTCGTGCTCGTCGAGCCCGTGGCCCGCGGCCAGCGCGATGAGCGTCTGGCGGAGCACATGTTCGTGGCCGCCGAACACGGTGTGTGCGCTGCGCCCGCTGGACGCCTGTCGTGCGATCTTCAGCTGCTCACGGGCGAGGGCGGTGAGCGAGGACTTCTTCATCAATGCGCCTTCCGACGTTGTGGCTGTGGGACGAGGAGCTTGCAGAGGTCATCCTCGGCTTTTCTCCTCACCGCGTCCCCATCCGGGCCGTCGCGCGCGGGTGCCGAAACGATCCTCATTGCTGAGGTAGACGATGTAGGGGTGCCAGAGGTGGCCGACGGGTGCGCTGAAGGCGGCGGGCGAGCTTCGCGAGCAGGGCGAACGTGGCGCCGAACGTGGCTCCGAGAGCGGCGGCCAGGCAGAGGAAGGCCCTGGTGCCCAGCGGCAGGAGCGGCAGGTGCAGGGCGGCCAGTACCGCGAGTGCCGCGGCGGCGGCGGCGGCGAAGCTTGCCGCGAGCACCGGCACCGGACCGACGCGGTCGGACAGCCACCCACCAACCGGCCGCATCAGCACCGCGAGGACCACGAAGCCGGCGATGCGGGTGGCCGCGTCCTCCGCCGTCAGCTCGTAGGCGTTGCGGAGATAGGTGGCAGGTAGACGCTGAACGCGACGAAACCTCCGAAGCTCACCGCGTAGAGCAGCGACATCTGCCCGACAGCCGGCAACCGGACCGTCTCCCAGGTGCGCGCGAGGAACCGATCCTGTCGCGGGAACCCGTCCGGGTGCGTCGCGCAGCGCCACCGCGGAGATCGCCGCGTACAGCGCGAGCACCACGGCCACGATGACGAAGGGAGCGGCCCGCCCGTAGGCGTCGGCGAGGCGGACCGTGACGAATGCGGATACGGCGGTCCCGCCCATGCCGATCCCGAAGACACCAACGCAAGCCCGCGGCGTTGCGGCGGGAACCAGGCGCTGACCAGCGGCACGCCCACGGCGAAGGCGGTCCCGCCGATCCCGAGCAAGAACCCGCCAACGATCAGCAGCGGGTACGTGTCGGCGATGAACCCGACGAACAGCACCGGGGCGATCGTCAGGACGCTCACTGCCCGGAACATCACCCGGCTCCCGAACCGGTCGGTCAGCGCACCGACAGGGATCCGCCCTACCGACCCGACGACCACCGGGACCGCGACGAGGAAGGCCTGCTGGAAGGCGCTGAGGTCCAGCTCGGCGCGGTAGGCGGCACCGAGCGGGCTGATCAGCGCCCAGGTCCAGAAGCTGAGCAAGGAACCCGTCATCGCGAACGCGAATCCGCCAAGCCGGACGGGGTGTGTGGCGCACCGAGAGCGGTTCCGTGGACGACACCGCCATGGCCTGCTCCTCGCGGATCGTGAACCGATTGCACGGTTCATCGACCGGCCGAGGACCCGAGCCAGTCGCTGCAAGCTAGACGATCCAGGAAACGCGCGGATAGGGCCTGTCGGAGCAATGGTGCAAACGGCTGATCCGATCGGCTGCGTCCGGCTGTCGCCGGCAACTGGCGGATCCGACCCGGGAACGGTGTGGGTGTGTGGATTCCGCGACAATCTGACGCGCGTTCGGTCGACAGGTTTCAGCTGCCGGAGTGCTCTCGGCGTCGTTGATGGTGTGCGGGAGCGGCGAGTCGCCCGTCCGCTTCATAGTGTTTCTTGTCGGCCTGTGATGGGGGTGGGGGTGGCGCGTCCACGGTGGGCGGCTGGGGCGGGGAGTCCGGGGGGTGGTCAGACTGGTGCTCCACCTTGTGGGTTCCGTGCGTCGCCGCGCAACGCGTTGTGGCGGGAGAGGGGCAGCAGCATCATGACATCGATCTCGGAGAGCCGTATTCAGGGCAGCATCACGAGGTTCTCGGTGGATGCGTGATCGGCGATGCCTGATCTGCCGCGTGTGCTGCACGGCGTGCAGCCGATCGTTGCCGACCACACGGCGCAGCCGATGGGGGTGGTGTGGCGGTTGGAGGAGGTCGGCCGCCAGCTTGACGCGAACGTGCTGAACCTGCCTGCGGGGCAGAGGATCGGTGCCCATGTCGAGCCTGATCTCGATGTGCTCTTGGTGGTCGTCGCGGGCAGCGGGTCGATGGTCACCGAGGCGGGATTGCTCACGTTCGGCCCTGGCGAGTTGGTGTGGCTGCCCCACGGCTCGGTCCGCAGCCTCGCTGCCGGCTGCGACGGCCTTGCCTATCTGACTGTGCACCGCCGCCGGCCGGGGATGCAGATCCGCTCGGGCGGACAGGCGGCCGCCGATGGCTGAGGACTTAACTAATTGGTTCGGCCGCGCATTGCAACGGAGGTTCGGGCCGACCACCGGGTAGGGCCGGCCTCCGGCGACGGTGTGGTGGCGATGGGAGGGCATTGGGTTGGTAGAGCAGATGACCCGGATGGAGGGACGCGGCTGGGAACCGTGACCAGAAGGCCCGGGGCCCCGGCGCGGAGAGAGCTGATCAGGTGTCGCCGGAACCGGCGTACAACCGAGCTGTGGGCGATGAACCGTCGGCCTACCAGCGGAAGCGCTCCGCGTCGCGCACCCCCGAGCCGATGCCCGCCGAGGGGCCTGTGCCCCGGGGCCGCGATGACCTGTTCGTCGTCCACGAGCACCACGCGTGGCGGCTGCACTGGGATCCGCTGCTCGAACGCGGCGGGGTGCTGGCGTCCTGGGCGCTGCCCGAAGGGCTGCCGACCGATCCGCGGACGATCACCTCGCGATACAGACCGAGGACCACCCGCTCGACTACGCCACGTTCGACGGGGAGATCCCGGCCGGGCGAGTACGGCGCCGGACGGGTCGAGATCCGGGACCACGGCACCTACGACTGCGAGAAATGGACCGATCGCGAGATCAAGGTGGGGGAATACCGTCGCAGACCCCGAACAGACGGTGGTGGTCGACCCAGGC
>NZ_JAOPWR010000025.1 GCF_025965585.1 Pseudonocardia sp. | reverse complement strand
ACCAGGAACAGCGGCGCGGCGATCATCGCGACGAGCCCGAGCTGCCAGTTCAGGTAGAACACCGCGCCCGCGTACAGCAGGATCGTGAACATGCACGACAGCGACAACACCAGCCCGGACACGACGGTCTGCTCGATCGTCGCGATGTCACCGGTCAGCCGGGAGAGAACATCGCCGAGCGGGCGGCGCTCGAAGAACCCCACCGACAGGCGGTGGAGGTGCGCGAACACGCTGGTGCGGAGATCGAGCATGAATTTCTCGGATATCCACGCCGACAGATAGTCACCGGTGTACGAGACCGCCCCGCCGACCAGGGTGATCCCGACATAGAGGGCCGCGATGACCGGGAAGAGCCCGAAGTTCTCCGGCGTCAGGACGTCATCGATGAAGATCTTGAACATCCAGATGCCCGCGGTGCCGAACATCGGGCCGATCGCAACCAGGGCCACGGTGATCCACAAACGGGTCCGAAACGGCCGGGTGTAGGGCCAGAACCTCCGGAAGATCGCTTTCGGACCGGCATGCGGGACATCTTCTATCAGAACCGGTGATCGTGTTCCGGCCGCAGCGCTATGGACATCGGCGGAGCCTTCGGCCGAACCGCTCACGTCGCCCCCACCCGTTACCTGATCGTCGACACCGGGTCCCGGTCGTCGTCATCGCCGTGCCTCACCGCCACGCCCCGTGGCCGACGTGCCGGCCGGCCAGCGGCCCCGCTCCAGCGTGGAGCGGCTGGGAGCGGGGCCGCCGCGAGGCAGGTCTAGCCGCCGCGAGGCAGGTCTAGCCGCCGCGTGGCGGGTCTAGCCGCCGCGTGGCAGGTCTACCAGCCGCCCCAGCCCCAGCCGCTGCCCCCGCCCCAGCCGCTGCCATGGCCCCAGCCGTCGTCGCCGCCCCAGCTCGGCCGAGCCGGGCGCAGCTTGTCGAACCAGGCGTGCTTGCGTCCAGTCTGCTTACGTGCGGTCTGCTTGCGCATCGTGTCTCCTTTTCTCGGTGGGAGAACGCACGGTTACGCCTTCCCCCGATTCAGGGTTACGCAGCGGTTGCGCGGTGTCAAATCAATCTGTCCGGGAATGATCACCGGTCTTTCAGAAACTCTCAGGGTCGACAACTCGGACGTGAGCAAAGTCCATGATTACCGTACACGGTTCGCAAAGTTTGACTCGAGATATGAAAACAATTGGCGCAAAGTTCTTCCCGGCGAGACTCCGATCAGGTGCTCGCCGCCGAGCGGCTCGATTACCGCCTGCCTTTGATGCGCGATTTACCGACGCAAGTGCAAGACTTTATTCGAACGAGCTCATCGGATACCCCTCTCCCCGAAGCCGCCAACCGGCGGCCGACATCCCTTGAGCACTACGCCGATCCCATCCCGCCCGCAAGCCGCCAGCGCCGACCGGCGGTCGCGGCTCCGACCCGGCGGCGCATCCACTCGTCGGTGGGTGTGCGGCGGCACGAAGGCCGAGCCGACGTGCGCGGCCATCGCGTCGTGCAGCGGGCCCCGTCGGTCTCACCCGCCGGCCATCGCCCCCACCACCAGCAACGGCTCGGATCCCGCGACGACGGCGGCGGGCAGCGACTGGTCGGGCGAGTCGTGGGAGAGGTCCTCCTCGCAGGCGAAGAACCGCACGAACGCCCGGCGACGGTGCGTGCCGTGGTCGCGGATCGTGCCGCGGAGCACCGGATGGCGCTCCTCGAGCGCGTCGAGCACCGCAGCCAGCGTGACGGGCGGGGCGACGTCGAGCCCGACTTCGCCGTCGACCTCGGCGAGTCGCCGCAGGTGGGCGGGCAGCTTGACCCTGATCATGGCGTCGGTCATGAGAGCGTCTGCACCTCCACCGAGAGCACCGCGGGCAGGTCCCGGACGATCGGCGCCCAGCTGTCGCCGCCGTCCGGGGAGGCGTACACCTGGCCGCCGGTGGTGCCGACGTAGACGCCGCAGTCGTCGAGGGCGTCGACGGCCATCGCGTCGCGCAGCACGTTGACGTAGCAGTGGTCCTGCGGCAGGCCGTTCGTCAGCGGCTCCCACTCGTTCCCGCCGGTCCGGCTGCGGTAGACGCGCAGCTTGCCCTCGGGCGGGAAGTGCTCGGAGTCGCTGGTGATCGGCACGACGTACACGGTGTCGGGCTCGTGGGCGTGCACGTCGACGGGGAAGCCGAAGTCGGTGGGCAGGTCGCCGCCGATGTCGTGCCAGGTGGCGCCGGCGTCGTCGCTGCGCATGACGTCCCAGTGCTTCTGCATGAACAGCGTGTCCGGGCGGGAGGGGTGGATCGCCAGGTTGTGCACGCAGTGGCCCACCTCGGCGTCACCGTCGGGGATGCCCTCGGACACCAGGCCCTTGTTCGCGGGATGCCACGTCTGTCCGGCGTCCTCGGTGCGGAACACCCCTGCCGCCGAGATGGCGACGTGCATGCGGGCCTCGTCACGGGGGTCGACGACGATCGTGTGCAGGCACATCCCGCCCGCCCCGGGCTGCCACGCCGGCCCGGACCCGTGGCCGCGCAGCCCCGGGAGTTCCGCCCAGCTCGCGCCCCCGTCGGTGGAGCGGAACAGCGCTGCGTCCTCCACTCCGGCCAGGACGGAGTCGGGGTCGGTGCGCGAGGGCTCCAGGTGCCAGACCCGCGCGAACTCCCACGGGTGCGGCGTGCCGTCGTACCACTGGTGGGTGCCGGGCTCCCCGACATAGGCGAACTCGTTGCCCACCGGCGCCCAGGTGCTGCCGCCGTCGTCGGAGCGCTGGACGACCTGCCCGAACCAGCCGCCGGACTGCGACGCCCACAGCCGGTCGGGATCCGCGGGGGAGCCCGCCACGTGGTAGATCTCCCAGCCCGGGAAGTGCGGCCCGCTCACCTCCCAGTCCTTCCGCTTCCCGTCCGCCGTCAGGACGAACGCACCCTTCCGCGTGCCCACCAGTACCCGTACTGCGCTCATGTGCTGCTCCTCTCGTCCTGGGAGGTGAGACCGGACGGGAGAGCAGAACTCATCGCTGCCGTTGCAGGACGCGGTCGGCCGTGTCGAGCGCGGGCAGGGCTCCCCGGACGACGGCGACGAGGTTGCGCCGGACCCACACGGGGTTCGCCGCGAACGCCCCGGACTTGGACAGGTTCTGGGCCACGTGCTGCAGCCATCCCAGCAGCGTCAGGGTCGTCGGGTCGAGGCTCCGCCCGCCGGTGGTCTGCTGGGCCCGGAGCAGCAGGTCGTCCTCGGCCGGTGACGGCTCGACGATGCGGTGCAGGACGACGGCCCCCATCTCCTCGCCGCCGCTCGTCCGCTGCGCGGTGAGAGAGAAGGTGACCACGTCGAGGACGGCGAGGCCGTCGCGGCGGGACTGGCCCCAGTCCACGATGCCGCTGACCCGCCCGTCGGGATCGGAGAGCACGTTCTCGGGGGTGTAGTCGCCGTGGGTCCACGCGACCGCGACGAGGCGGCCGCGCACCCGGTCGGCGAGCAGGTCGGCCATCCGCCGGGCCTGGGGTCGGGCCCGCCGGGGCAGTGCCGCGGTCACGGCCGTCATGGGCTCGTGCACCCACGCGTCGAGCTCGGAGGACCCGGCGACGACCAGGTCGGCCGTCCGCCGGTGCAACTCGGTGATCGCGTCGACGGCGCTCGCGCGGAACAGCGCGCTGCGGGCCGGGTCGAGCAGCGCGGCCGCGCCCCCCGCGCCCGGCATGCGGGTCTCCAGCACGGTGTACGCGCCCCGGGCGTCGGCGTCGCCGACCACCCCGGGCAGCAGCTTGCGCCAGACTCCCAGCCGCTCGTCCGCGTGCAGGGTGCGCAGCACGTCGGTCTGGCGGCGCAGCTGCACCCGCCCCTGGGTGCTGTCGCTGGTCTTGAGCACCGTGCGGGGACCGTCCGGGGTCGGCTCGACGCTCACCACGACGGTGTCGGACCCGCCGCTGAGCCGCGCACCGAGCACGCACGGGCCTCCGGCCTCCGCCTCTGCGACATCCTGGACGCGGCGCAGCAGCGCCGCGGCGCGCAGGGCGGTGACCGGTCGGCGGAGGACGGGCGGGAGCCACGGCGCGGTGGCGATCCGGATCCCGGCGGCCACCACGACCTGGCCGAGCAGCCACGCGAGGCCGACCGCGGTGACGCCCAGCCGGGGCAGCAGGGCCCACGCCAGCCCGATGACGACGACGGCGATGGCGGACGGGACCCCGAACTGGACGAGGACCCGCTGGCGCACCCTGGCCGCGGCGATCTCCGCGGCGGTGATGACGTTGGGGATCGCCGACAGCGCGGTCAACACGAGGACCGCCTCGCCGTCGTGGGCGTAGCGCGGGCCGAACAGCGCCAGCACCCAGGGCGCGCCGAGCGCGAGCACCGCGACGGCGGGCACCACGAGCGTCAGCGCGCGGCGCACCATCTGCCGGCGGGCGGCGTCGGTGCCGTCGAGGTCGACGGCGCTGTGGGCGACCATCGACTGGGCCATCCCGGCCGCCACGAGGTAGAGCGCCTGTGCGATGGTCCAGACGATGCCGTAGACGGCGGCCTGTTCGGCCCCGAGCCGGGCGAGCACGATCAGTGGCAGCCCGAACTGGGCGGCCTGCCAGAGGATGCCACCCGCATAGTCGGCGCGCACGAACCGGGCGACGGCCCCGGCCGTGACCGGGACCGCCCGCTCGGCCGCCGCGCGCCCGTGGGCGGGCAGGCCTCGGCCGAAGAGCCAGCCGTTGATCACCAGCACGATGATCCCGGTGGCCACGACCCACGAGACCGCCACGCCGCCGGGCAGCACCACCACGGTGACCGCCGCGAGCAGCCCGATCTTGAGCACGGAGAACAGCACGTTCTCGACCGGCACGATCGTCGCGCGCCGGATCCCGGTGAGCACGAAGTCCTGGACCGTGAAGATCGCCCACAGCGGGGTGGCGACCAGGAAGAACAGCAGCAGCCGGACGAGACCGAACGCCTCGACGAGCTGCGGCGCCCAGAGCGGGGCGCCGAGCGCGAAAACCGCACCGACCAGCACCGAGGTGCCCGCCACAACCGTGTAGCTGCCCCCGACCAGGCGCCGGGCCGCTCGCCCGGCCACCGGCACGAACCGCAGCAGCGCATAGCTGAGGTTCAGCTGGGCGAGCCCGCCCAGGAACATCATCGTGGACAGGGCGACCTGGTTGAGCCCCAGCTCGGCCGGGGGCACCAGCCGCGCCGCGACCACCCAGTAGAGCATCCCGACGACCGATGTCAGGCCGGAGCTGAGAACCAGGGCGAGTCCGTCGCGGTGCGACGGTGCCAGTGCCGCGAGACCGCCGCGGCGCGGGCCCGGCCGGACGGGCGCGACCGGGCCGGTCATCGCGGAGTGCGAACGGCCCGGAAGGCGCGCCGCACGGCGGTCGGCAGACCCGGACGGCCACCCGCGGATGCGTCGAGGAGGGCGAGCAGCAGGCGCGCGTCCGGATCGGTGACGGCGGGCTCGCGGCACACCGTGCAGCCACCGGGGGGATGACCGAGCAGGTCGCGTGCGGCCTCCGCGGCGCCCTCGGCGTAGTGCCGCCGGGTGCGCCGGACGCCCGCGTCCGCGATGGCGGCGGTGGCGTTGCCGGGGGCCAGCGCCCGGTCGGCGAGGGCCAGCATGGGGAGGTCCTCCGCGGTGTCGCCGACGGCCAGGGCGATCCGCCCGCCGAGCTCGGCGGCCAGCCGCGTGAGCCCTCGGCCCTTGTCCATGCCTGCGGTGACGATGTCGGTCTGGCCCTCGCCGTGGATGACGCGGACCCGGTCGAGCCCGCCCGGGCCGAGGAGGTCCTCCAGCAGCGAGTCCGGGACCGGCCCCGGGCGCGCTCCCGACTCCCGGGTGTAGTCCACGCGGATGCTGTGGCCGAACTGGCGGTGGACGCCGAGGCACGGGTGCCCGTCGAGCGCGGCGCGAATCTGGTCGAGGTGCGCCCGGTCGGCCGGGTCGAGCAGGTCGATCGTGGCTCCGGTGTCGGCGCGGTGGATCACGGCGCCGTACTCCGCCACGCCGGCGACCAGGCCGTGCGCCGCGCAGCGCTGACGCACCTCGGGCAGCGAGCGGCCGGTGACGAGGACCGGGCGGTGGCCGTGCCGGGTCAGGGCGTGCAGCGTGCGGATCGCGGTGGGTGTGGTGATCGGGAAGCCCAGGGCGGTGGAGTCCAGGACACCGTCGAGGTCGAACGCGCACAGCGGCCCGGTCCCGGCGGGCGGTGGTGGCAGCCTGCCGGCGAGGTAGCGGCGCACGGCCCGGCTGCAGGCAATCGGGTCGTACGGCAGGCCGGTCGCGGGGTCCTCCAGCTGCACCAGCTCGTAGAGCAGGTACGCCTCGTCGGAGCAGGACACGACCGCCCGCAGCGCGTCCACGACGGCGTCGTCGGGATGACCGGGCGCGATGCCGGCGAGGTCGAACGCGGCGTCGTAGGAGTAGCGGTCGGTGTTCGAGAAGTCCTGCGTGTCGGGTTCGGCCTTGTACAGCGCTCCGGCCGGGCCGCTGTGCCAGTGCTGCGGGCCGGTGGCACCGTCGACGATCGAGGGGTGCCGCGCCGTGCACAGCCGCCGCGCGGCCGGGTCGATGATCGGCAGCCGCAGCGCGTCGCCGAGGCGGCCGTAGCCGCGGCCCAGCCGCCGCGCGGCGACCTCCCACGCAGGTGCGCGGCCGGTCATGTCCAGCG
>NZ_JAOPWR010000539.1 GCF_025965585.1 Pseudonocardia sp. | reverse complement strand
ACCAGTCCCACCTGCACGGCATCATCGCGCAGCTGCAAATCCTCGGGATCACCGTGGTGTCCGTGCACGAGGTTCCCGACGCTCCCGAGGAGGACCACGACTGATAAGGCAACGAAATCGCCCGCGGCAACTGTGTCCCGAGCATGAGGGAGCGGCGCCCGATCCGGCCGCCAGGCTGCGTTCCCCGGCTCAACGCCGGCTCCTGCATCTCACCATCATCTCCGCCGGGTGATGCCGGGCGTCGGCGACCGCTGCGACGCTGCGCTGGAACTGCCCCCGTCACGTCCTGGTGGGACAAGCCAACGACGCGCGAGAGGACCGAGGGAAAGGGGCGACCAGAAGACCATGGACACGACTGACCTGCGGATCGCGGATCGCCACCACGACCCCAGCGTTGTCAACAGAGTCACCGAGACCGCGCGAGAGGCCCGAGGCAGATCCCCGACCGGCGAGCAGATCGGCGGCTTCCGGCAGGCATCCACTCACCTCGCGCAACGTGAACCCGCCACCAACCTCGACCGGGCCCTGAACCTCGCCGGCCAGGGCGCACCCCCGGGCCGGGTTCCACCTGTCCACGACGATCACCCAGCACCACCACCAGTACGGGCCGCTCGGGATCGTGTTCGTGCTGCTGTGATGGCTGATCGCATTCAGCGTGGTGATGCTCGGCGGAACCCTCATCGGCGTCGTCGTGTACGAGCGGCGACAGCGTCAGGGAAGCCCCAGCTGAACCGGCGACGGTTCTTACATGGCGTTCACCCGCGACGGGTGACGACCCGACTCCTGGCCAGGCATCACGTCGGTCGCGGTGATGCCTACACCACTTCGGGTGGGGCAGGCTCACCCCCAGCGGGTGAACGAGTCGCTGCCCCGCCTAGGGGGCGCGGCCCGCGGCATCAGGCCCTCGTCGGCCGGAGCCCGGGCCGGCCGGCTCCCGACATGCGCGGCTGGGCCGATCATCCGTTCTGTGATGTGGCCGGGCAGTGTGCTCCAGGATCGTTCAGGGTTTTCATTGAGGTTCTGTCCAGATGTGCAACCGCTACTCCTGCAGCTACTCCCACAACGGCGTCACCTGAAATCCGTCCATCATCGCCTGGCACCCCTGAAAAAAGCCACGTTGACGAGCCTCCGCGAGCAGCACCACGCACCATTCCGACCGCGGCGCCGAACCCCGCAGGGGCTGGGCGATGCCCCTGGGCCGTGTCGCGACTACCACCGCGATGGACGCGGCGGCCGGGCCCACGACGCAGACTTGGCCGGGCTCTAGCCCAGCTACCCAACTACGACACCGCGCCCGGTGCCTGCACGGTCGAGCCCTGCGCCATGTCCGGGAGCGAGCAGCGTCGGGAGGTAAGCGCTGATGGCAGATTCGCGGTACGAGATTTGCGTGACCGGCCGGTTGTCCGAACTGGCATGCGGCGCTTTCCCCGGCATGGAGGTTCGGCCCGTTTCCCCCCGCACGGTCATTTTCGGGACGCTGGCCGAGCCCTCCGACCTACGTGAGCTGTTGGCGTTGTGCAGCGCGATGGGCCTGGAGCTCGTCTCCCTGCGGCGGCTGCCGGCCTCGACCGGATCCGCGGGCCGGTGCTCACCCGGACTGGATGGGACGGGAGCGCAAGCTGGCGACGGGTATGGCGATCCGGTGATCCGTCAGCACGACTGCCGCGGCGCTGACGGCGACAGAGCGGGGGAGACACGTGGGTAGCGGCCCTTCTGTGGATCATGGGGCGGGTCGCGGAGTCGGATTCTGGCGGGTGGCCACCGCAGTAGCCAAGAGTTGGTCAGGGGCCGGCCTACCCGGTCTGGTCGACGATCGTCATCACCCTCGACGTCATCGTGATCTACGTGATCGTCGTGCACGGGCGCGAACTGAAGAGCTGACCGGCGCGGCGACGGACCAGCCCGCCGGCCCGTCCGGCGCGGGTGGTGCGCACGCAGCAGCCACGGCCCGTCGGTGGACATGGGGCGGCCGGACCGGCCGTCTCGGCATGACGGTCCGTATGGACGGTCACGCCGTTGCCGTGCTGCGGGGGGGATGGTTCGCGGCGGGGCGCAGCCGCCGGTCATCTCTCGCGGGTGATGCCGAGCAGACGCCGCTCGTCGACAGTGTTCCGGCCAGTGGCGACCCGCCGCGGGCACGGCCTACGGGAGGAGACTTCGCATGCCCCTGCGGGACATCGTTGTATTCATCTTCTGGTTCGTGATCGTGTTCGCGTGGATCTGGTTGTTGATCACAATCTTCGCCGACATCTTCCGCGATCACGAGCTGCCGGGCTGGGGCAAGGCGATCTGGACACTGTTCTTGGCCGGGGCGTCGGAGCGGATGCCGGCGTGAGTGCCGCCGGGGCAGGGTTGGGGCGGTCCACCGGCTGGCTCCGCTCTCAGTGGACCGACGAGCAGGAACTGGCCCAAGCGATCCACGGCACCGTCGTGGGGTCCGCGGTGATGGTGGCCGCGAGCCTGCACGGCACCCTTCTGCAGGTCGTCATCACCGTCGTCGCCACGCTGCTGGTCTTCTGGGCGACCGAGCGCTACGCCGAGCTCCTCGCGGCGGGCGCGCGTGGACCGGGCACCGGCCGCGACCGCGTGGTCGCCGCGCTGCGGCACGGCTGGCCGATGCTGGAGTCGTCCTACGCTCCGGTGATCGTGCTGCTCGTGG
>NZ_JAOPWR010000531.1 GCF_025965585.1 Pseudonocardia sp. | reverse complement strand
CGCGACATCGAGGCCGAGCTGGAGGAGCGTCTCGCCGAGCTGGAGGGCCAGGGCAAGCTGCTCGAGGCCCAGCGGCTGCGCATGCGCACCCAGTACGACATCGAGATGATCCGCCAGGTCGGGTTCTGCTCCGGCATCGAGAACTACTCGCGCCACATCGACGGCCGCGGCCCCGGCACCGCGCCCGCCACCCTGATCGACTACTTCCCCGACGACTTCCTGATGGTCATCGACGAGTCCCACCAGACCGTGCCGCAGATCGGTGGGATGTTCGAGGGCGACATGTCGCGCAAGCGCAACCTCGTCGAGTTCGGGTTCCGGCTGCCCTCGGCCACCGACAACCGGCCGCTCACCTGGGAGGAGTTCGCCGATCGCATCGGGCAGACGGTCTACCTCTCGGCCACGCCCGGGCCCTACGAGCTCTCGCGCACCGGCGGCGAGTTCGTGGAGCAGGTCATCCGGCCCACCGGCCTCGTCGACCCGAAGGTCGTGGTCAAGCCCACCAAAGGCCAGATCGACGACCTGGTCCACGAGATCCGCGAGCGGGCCGAGCGCGACGAACGGGTGCTGGTCACCACGCTCACCAAGAAGATGGCCGAGGACCTCACCGACTACCTGCTCGAGCTGGGCATCCGCGTGCGCTATCTGCACTCGGAGGTCGACACGCTGCGCCGCATCGAGCTGCTGCGCCAGCTGCGGCTGGGAGAGTACGACGTGCTGGTCGGCATCAACCTGCTCCGCGAGGGCCTCGACCTGCCCGAGGTGTCGCTGGTGGCCATTCTCGACGCCGACAAGGAGGGTTTCCTCCGTTCGGGCACCTCGCTGATCCAGACCATCGGCCGGGCGGCGCGCAACGTGTCCGGCGAGGTCCACATGTACGCCGACAAGGTCACCGACTCGATGCAGTACGCCATCGACGAGACCGACCGCCGCCGTGCCAAGCAGATCGAGTACAACGAGGAGCGCGGGCTCGACCCCCAGCCCCTGCGCAAGAAGATCGCCGACATCCTCGACCAGGTCTACAGGGAGGCCGAGGACTCCGAGAGCGCCGCGGTCCCGATCGGCGGCTCCGGGCGCAACCAGTCCCGCGGCAAGCGGGCGACGGGGGAGCCGGGCCGCTCCGGCGGCAGCTCGGGAGTGGTCACCGGTCGCGACACCACCAACATGCCCCGCGCCGAGCTGGCCGACCTGGTCCAGTCCCTCACCGACCAGATGCTGGCCGCGGCCCGCGACCTCCAGTTCGAGCTGGCCGGGCGCCTGCGCGACGAGATCCAGGACCTCAAGAAGGAACTCCGGGGGATGGACGCGGCCGGCATCAGCTGACGGCCGCGCCGCCCTCGGGGCCCGCCACCCGCTGCCGGCAGGCCCACAAGGGCCATACCTCCGGTCTCGACCGCCGCCACGGCGGGCAAGATCGTCAGGAGTGGGCGGGGGCGGCCGGATGTCGCTCCTCCTGCCCACTCCTGGTGATCATGATCGGTGGCCGCTGCCGTTCCCGGTTGCCGGGGCCTGGTGGCCGGGGCACCCTCGCCACCTGGACGGCGGTCGGGGGCTGTGGATGGACGAGCGCGTGGGTGGGTCGCAGGACGCGGAGGAGCCGGGTCCGCCCGGTATGGCGGTCTCCGGCGGGGACGGTCCGGTGGTCGGTGTCGCGGCGGAGCCCGCCCCTCCCGGCCGGCCCGTCCGGCAGGTGGCCGCGGCGTCGATCGGCAACGCCGTCGAGTGGTACGACTGGTACGCCTACTCGTTCCTGGCCGTCTACTTCTCGGCCCGGATCTTCCCCACCGACGCGGCCGACCCGCTGGTGCCGCTGCTCAGCGCGTTCGCGGTGTTCGCGGTCGGGTTCTTCATGCGGCCCCTCGGCGGGCTGCTGCTGGGCTCGGTGGCCGATCGCGTGGGGCGGCGCAACGCGCTCACGCTGACGATCGTGCTGATGGGCGGCGGCAGCCTGCTCATGGCGGTGCTGCCCACCTACGCCGCCGCCGGGGTCTGGGCGCCCGTGCTGCTGGTGGTCGCGCGTCTCGTGCAGGGCCTGTCGATCGGCGGTGAGTTCGCGGCGTCCACCACGTTCCTCGTGGAGTCGGCGCCGCCGGGACGGCGCGGCTTCTTCTCGAGCTTCCAGTACGTGTCGACGACGATCGGGCAGCTCGTCGCCTCCGGGCTGACCGCGCTGCTGGCGGTGCTGCTCACGAAGGACGCCATGGGCACCTGGGGCTGGCGGGTGCTGTTCGTCGTGGGCGCGGTGATCGCGCTGGTCGGGTTCTGGATCCGCCGGGGCGCCGAGGAGACCCACCCCGCCCGTGACGACCTGGCGGCGGGCAGGCGACCGCCGCTGTTCGAGGCGCTGCGCCGCTACCCGCGCCAGTCGCTCCTCATCGGCGGCGTGACGGTGGCGGGCACGGTCGTCTACTACACCTGGACCACCTATTTCCCGACGTTTGCGCAGGTCAGCGGTGAGTTCCCGGCCGCCGAGGCGCTGCTGGTGAGCACGATCGCGCTGGCGTTCTTCGCGGTGATCCAGCCGCTCGGCGGGATGCTCTCGGACCGGTACGGACGCAAGCCGGCATTGATCGTGTTCGCGGCGGGGTTCACGATCGGCACCGTCCCGCTGCTGGGCCTGATCGGCAGCTCGTTCGTGTCGCTGCTGCTCGTGCAGTGCGCGGGCATAGTCCTGCTGACCGGCTACACGTCGATCGCCGCCGCGCTGAACGCCGAGCTCTTCCCGGGACGGGTGCGGGCGGCCGGGATCGGGTTCCCGTACTCGCTGACCGTCGCGGTCTTCGGCGGCACGGCGCCGTACCTCGCCACCTGGCTGGCGTCGATGGGGAGGGCCGGCTGGTTCCCCTGGTATGTCACCCTCCTCGCTGTCGTCGGGCTGGTGGTCTATGCGCGGCTCCCGGAGACCGCACACCGGCCCCTCGGCTGAGGGCCGCCGGCCGGGGGCTACCGTGGAGATCGCGCAGGGTGACCGACGTAGCCGGGAGAGGGTTGTGACTGTGACCGGGCCGTCGGCCACGGGGGCACGTGCACAGTGGGTGCTGGAGCAGCTCCGCAACCCGCGCCGGATCCTCCCCGTCACCGTCCCGCTGCTGGTGCTCGTGCTGGTCGGGCTCGTGTTCCACACCGGCGGCCGCAACATCGACCTCGAGGTCTACCGGTTCGGTGTCCAGGCGTGGCTGGGCGGCGGCGACATGTACGGCACGCTGCCCGAGACGGCCGACCACATCACGCTGCCCTTCATCTACCCGCCGTTCGCGGCGCTGGTGATGGTGCCGCTGGCGGTGGTGCCCTGGGTGGTGTCGTGGGTGGCCCTGCTGGCGCTGTCCACGCTCGCGCTCGGCGTCACGCTGTTCGTGTTCGCGCGGCGGCTGTGGCCGTCGGGCGGGCGGAGCGGGGCCCTGTCGGTGGCGTCGATCGCACTGCCGCTGGCGCTCGCGGTCGAGCCCGGCAAGGACATCGACTTCAACGCCGTGACCACGGGGTTCGTCCGGCCGGCGCTGGGGCTGGAGCCGGTGCTGCAGACCATCGAGTTCGGGCAGATCAACCTGCTGCTCATGGCGCTGGTGGCGGTCGACATCCTCGTCGCCCGGCCGAAGTGGCCGCGCGGGATGCTCATCGGCATCGCCGCGGCGATCAAGCTGACGCCGGCGGCGTTCGTCCTCTACTTCCTGCTGCGTCGCGACCGCCGCTCCGCCGCCACCGCCGCGGTCTCGGGTGTGGTGGCCACGCTGATCGGTTTCGTGGTGGCGCCCGGGTCGTCGCTGACGTTCTGGCTGCACAACCCGGCCGCGGGCGTGAGCGGATCGCCGTTCTTCACCAACCAGGCGTTCCAGGCGGTGCTCGTGCGCGCCGGCGTCGACGGCACCGCGCTCACCGTGTGCTGGCTGCTTCTCTCGGCCGGGCTGCTCGTGCTGGCCGCGCCGGTGATCCGGAAGGCGCCCGCGCCGCTGGCCGTGATCGCGACGGCCGGCGTGGCGCTGCTGGTGTCGCCGACGTCGTGGTCGCACTACTGGGTCTGGGTGGCGCCGGCGCTGCTGGTCGCGGCCGCGTCGGCGTGGCGGGCCCGCTCCCGTGCCTGGGCGGCGGTCACGGTCGTCTCGGCGGCGGTGTTCGTCATCGCGCCGCACCAGCAGGGGCTGCCCCGCGCCGATGGCCGTGAGCTGGAGTGGGCGCCGTGGCAGCAGGTGGTCGGCAGCACCTACGTGTGGTTCACGGTCCTGCTCTACGTCGCGATGTGGCTGGTGTGGCGGCACCGGGACCGCGCGTGAACCACGACGAGCTGGCCGCCTACTGCCTCGCGAAGCCCGGGGCGCAGCCGGACACGCCGTGGGAGAACGACCTCGTCGCGAAGGTCGGGGGCAAGATCTTCGCGTTCTTGGGGGGTGAGGGGGTCGGCCTCAAGTGCGGCCGCGACGCCGACGAGGCCGGTGAGCTGCGGCTGCGCTATCCGGAGGCGGTGACCCCGTCGGCCTACATCGGCCGGTTCGGCTGGAACCGAGTCCTCCTCGACGGCACCGTGCCCGACGACGAGCTCGAGGAGCTGGTGGACGGCTCCTACGACGCGGTGGTGGCGAAGCTGCCGAAGCGGCTGCGGCCGGCCTGAGCCGCTACCCCCGGGCCGTCACCCCCGAGCAGCGACGAGCGCGTCGGCCTCGGCCCGCAGGACGTCGAGCAGGGTGCGGACGGCGGGGCGCTCGGCCGTGCTCGTGCGCAGCACCACCTCCACCAGCCGCGCCGCCCGCACCCCGGCCAACGGTCGGCGCGCCAGGCGCCGGCCGCCACGGTCGTCGGTGGAGTAGCGGGGCAGCAGCGCGATGCCGCGACCGGCCGCCACCAGCTCCTCGGTGACGGAGAAGTCGTTGATGCGCTGCACGACGCGCGGCGCGGCGCCATTGCCGACCGACAGCGAGCGCAGCACGTCGTCCACCGGCCAGCCCACATCGACGCTGATCCACGCCTCGCCGGCGAGCTCGTCGAGCCGCAGCGTCCGGCGCCGCGCGAGCGGGTGCCCCGGCGGCAGGGCCACGTCCAGCGGCTCGCGCAGCAGCGGCACCACCTGCCACCGCTCGGTGGACGGCGCGGGCGAATGCTCGTCGCGATGGGTGACCACCACGTCGAACTCCGCGGCGAGGACGGGCACGTCGGACGGTGTCATGTCGACGTCGCGGGCCTGCAGGTCCAGCCCGGGGACGTCGTCGAGGCGGGCCAGCACGCCCGCCAGCAGCATCCGGGCCCCCGACGGGAAGATCGCCATCCGCACCCGGCCGCGCGGGGTGGTGCGCAGGCGCTCGACGGCGGCGTCGGCCCGGGCCAGCGCGGCGAGCACCCCCTCGGCCTCCCCGGCGAGCGCGCGCCCGGCGGCGGTGAGCCGCAGCCCGCGCCCGGCCGGTTCGGTCAGCGGCATGCCCACCTCCTCGGCCAGCACCTTGAGCTGCTGGGATATCGCCGAGGGCGTGAACGACAGGGCCTCGGCCACGGCCGCGACGCTGCCACGGTCGGCGAGCTCGCGCAGCACCCGCAGCCGCTGGACATCCATGAAGGAATTCTACAGTGATGCTTCAGATTCTATCGCTGGTCTTATGACTCGGCGTAGCCCAGCGTGGGACCCGTGCCCGTCCGTGACCGCCTGCTCGCCGCCCTCGTCGCCCTGCTCTGGGGCGCCAACTTCCTCGCCATCCACGTCGGCCTCGAGCACTTCCCGCCGCTGTTCCTCGCCGGTCTGCGGTTCGCCGTGATCGCGATCCCCACCGTGTTCCTCGTCCCGCGGCCGCAGGTGCCGCTGCGCTGGCTGATCGGCTACGGGCTCGGTTTCGGCACGGTGCAGTTCGTGTTCCTGTTCGTCGCGATGGACGTCGGCATGCCGACGGGGCTGGCGTCGCTGGTGCTGCAGTCGTCGGCCCCGTTCACGGTGCTGCTCGGGGCGGCGCTGCTGCGTGAGCGGCTCTCACCGCGCCAGCGGGTCGGCATCGGCCTCGCGGTGGTGGGGCTCGTCGCGATCGCCGTGTCCCGCGCACAGAGCGCCGCGTTGCTCCCGGTGCTGCTCACGCTGATCGGCGGCCTGGGCTGGGCGTTCGGCAACCTCGCGAGCAGGCTCGCGCTGCGGGACGCGCCGGGGGCGAACCCGATGCACCTGACGCTCTGGATGTCGGTGGTGCCGCCGCTGCCGCTGTTCGCGCTGTCGCTGGCGACCGAGGGCCCGGCCGCCGACCTCGACGCGCTGCGCGCCGCTGTCACGCCCGCCGGCCTGCCCGGGCTGCTGGCGCTGCTCTACCTGGTCGTCCTCGCGACGGTGGCCGGGTCGGGCATCTGGACGCTGCTGATGCGCCGCCACCCGGCCGGCGTGGTGGCGCCGTACTCCCTGCTCGTGCCCGTGGCGGGCATCGCGCTCTCGGCGCTGGTGCTGGGCGAGGCGCCGGGCGTCGTGGAGCTGCTGGCGGCGGTGGTGATCGTCGGCGGCGTCCTGCTGGGGACGCCACGGCCCGCCCCCGTCGCGGTGCCGGTGCCCGTGAGAGCGTAGGCGCATGGAGCCGGGCTGGGTGGAGCACGCGATCTGGTGGCAGGTCCACCCCCTCGGCTTCGTGGGGGCGGAGACGGAGAGCGCCGGCGTCGAGGTCACCCACCGGCTCGGACGGATCGTCGACTGGCTCGACTACGCGCTCGAGATCGGCACGTCCGGGATCGCGCTGGGCCCGGTGTTCGCCTCGGAGACGCACGGCTACGACACCACCGACCACCTCCGCATCGACCCCCGCCTCGGCGACGAGGCCGACTTCGCCGCCCTGGTCGCCGCCGCGCACGACCGCGGCCTGCGGGTGCTGCTCGACGGTGTGTTCAACCACGTCGGACGGCGGTTCGCCGTGCCCGACCGGGGCTGGTACCGCCTCGACGGGAACGGCGAGCACGTCACCTTCGAGGGTCACCCGGGCCTGCTCGCGCTGAACCACGACGAGCCCGCCGTCGCCGACCACGTGGTCGAGGTGATGTGCCACTGGCTGGCCGCGGGTGCCGACGGCTGGCGCCTCGACGCGGCCTACGCCGTCGACCCGGCGTTCTGGGCGCGGGTGCTGCCCCGCGTACGGGAGCGGTTCCCCGACGCGTACGTGGTGGGCGAGGTGATCCACGGCGACTACGCGCGCATCGTGGCGGTGTCGGGCATGGACGCCGTCACGCAGTACGAGCTGTGGAAGGCCGTCTGGAGTGCGATCGACGACGGCAACCTCTTCGAGCTGGCCCACGCCCTGAAGCGGCATGACGACCTGCTGGGCACGTTCGTGCCGCTGACGTTCGTGGGCAACCACGACGTCACGCGCATCGCCAGCAGGATCGTCGACGAGCGCCACCTCCCGCACGCGCTGGCCGTCCTGTTCACGGTGGGCGGCACGCCGTCGATCTACTACGGCGACGAGCAGGCGTTCCGCGGGATCAAGCAGGAGCGGGTGGGAGGCGACGACGCGATCCGCCCCGAGTTCCCGGCCGCGGGACCCGAGGCCCTCTCCCCGCTGGGACGGCCGACCCTCCACCTGCACCAGGAGCTCGTGGGCCTGCGCCGCCGCCACCCCTGGCTGCACCGCGCCCGCACCACCCCGCTGCACCTGACGAACACCCAGGCGGTGCTGGAGAGCGAGGCGGACGGGCAGCGTCTGCTGCTCGCGCTCAACCTCGACGACTCCCCGCTGACCCAGGACCTGCCCGGCGTCGGTGACGTGCTGGCGGGGGCGGCCCACCTGGACGGGATGCGGGCGCACGTGCCGCCGCACGGATGGGCCGTCCTGGCCTGACAGGCGCGACTCACGGCCTGATATCGCCGGTCGGCGGAAGCGGTCACGCGATCGCGGCGATGCGATGGGCCGTGGCCCGGAACCGTCGCGCGTCTCCGCCGGCCCCGAACGCCCTCGTGGGAGGCCTCCTACGGGGACCCCCGCTAGCTGGTGATGTCCTTGCGCTCGAAGCGCCACACCGCCGCTGCACCCAGCACCAGCGCCCACGTCAGCGAGCCGAAGACGCCGCGCGTGATGTCGCCCCAGTCGATCTGGCCGGCGAGCAGGTTGAACCACGCCGTGCCGTAGTGGGTCGGGAGGTAGTCGCGCAGGCCTTCGAGCGCCGTGATCTGGTCCAGGATCTGGCTGACGATGCTCGCCATCACCGCCCCGCCGACGGCGCCCAGCGGGGCGTCGGTGCTCACCGAGAGCAGGACGGCCAGCGCCGCCACCCAGCTGAGGTTGACGGCGATGTAGAGCGCCCCGAGCAGCACGCGCCCGGCGCCCGTCCAGAAACCGAGCGACTCGCCCGTGACGCTGACGAGGTCGCCCGTGCCGTAGGCCAGGCTGCCGACCAGCAGCGACACCAGCGGCAGCAGCAGGATCGCGGCCACCGCCAGGAACGCGGCGACGATCGCCTTCTGCCGCAGCAGGCGGGGGCGCGGGATAGGGGCGGCCAGCAGGTACCGCAGGCTGGACCACGACGCCTCGGACGCCACGGTGTCGCCGAAGAACAGCGCCACCACCACGACCAGCAGGAACGACGCGGACGCGAACAGCGCGAACACGGCGAAGTTGCCGCCGCTGCCCTTGGCGAGGTCCACGAGCGACGTCGCGCTGCCGGGCGGGCTGCTCGCGGCCAGCGAGAACGCCACCCAGAGGATGATCGGCAGCACCACCACCAGCCCGAACGTCACCTGCGTGCGGCGGCGTCGGAACTGGCGGGCCAGCTCGACGCGCAGCGGCAGGGTCCGGCCGGGCCGGTACCCGGTGGGGGCCGGGCCGCCGCCGGTGAGGGCACCGACGGTCCCCGTGACCGTGGAGGGTTCGCTCACGGCTTCCCGTCCTCTTCTACCAACGGAGCCTCTCCGACCAGCTGCAGGAACGCGTCCTCGAGGCGCCGCCGCGGACCGGCCGAGGCGACGTCCACCCCGGCCGTGACGAGCGCCCGCACCGCCGACGCGCGCGGGGTGCCGTTCAGCTCGGCGTGCACCGCGCGCCCGTCGATCTGGACGGCGTGGACGCCGCTCAGCTCCCCGAGGACGGTGGCTGCGCGGTCCGGTGCGTCGACGGTGAAGGTGGCCGCCCCGGCGCCGGCGATGATGTCGTCGACGGTGCCGTCGGCCACCACGAGCCCGCGGTGCATGACCACCACGTGCGTGCAGGTCTGCTCCACCTCCGAGAGCAGGTGGCTCGACACGAGCACCGTGCGCCCGCCCGCCGCATAGCGGTGCAGCACCTCGCGCATGGCGTGGATCTGGGGCGGGTCGAGCCCGTTGGTGGGTTCGTCGAGCACGAGCAGCTCCGGCAGGCCGAGCATGGCCTGCGCGATCGCGAGCCGCTGGCGCATGCCCTGGCTGTACGTGCCCACCCGCCGCTCGATCGACGCCCCGAGCCCGGCGATCTCCAGCGCCTCGTCGAGGTGCGCATCGCTCGTGGGACGGCCGGTGGCGGCCCAGTACAGGCGCAGGTTGTCGGCGCCGGAGAGGTGGGGCAGGAAGCCAGGGCCCTCGACGAACGCGCCGATCCGCGCCAGCACGGGGGCGCCCGCCCCGACCGGCAGGCCGAACGCGGTGATGCTGCCCGCGGTGGGCCGGATCAGCCCCATCAGCATGCGCAGGACCGTGGTCTTGCCCGCGCCGTTGGGGCCGAGCAGGCCGAGCACCATGCCCTTCTCGACCGTGAACGACACGCCTTTCACCGCGCGGAACCCGCCTTTGTAGGTCTTGGTGAGGTCGCGGATCTGCAGGGGCGGGGCGTCCGGGTCGGACGTGGTGCTCGTCGTGACCCGCCGGCGGCGCAGGCGCGCGGCGACCCAGAGCGCGAGGGCGACCAGCAGCACCGCGGCGATGCCGATCGCGGGCACCAGCGGCACCGTGCCGGTGGTGACGGCCTGGCCTGCCACCGTGGGGATGGTCAGCCCGCCGGTGACGGCGACGCGCCACACCGCCGGATCCGTACCACCTGCGTAGGCCTGGTCGGTGGTGGCGACGGAGACCGCGAGGGTGTGGCCGGCCTCGATCGGCGCCACCACGCCTGGCAGCGTGACCGTGAGCCTGACGGGCGTGCCGTCGGCGGGCACCGCCACCCGGAACGGGGCGACGGAGCCGCCCAGCAGCGTGCGCGTGCTGTCGGAGGTCACCTCCGAGGTGGACGCGAAGAGGATCGCGTCGGCCGGCGCGGGCTGGCCGGGCACCCGCGCCACCGTGACCGTGACGCGGGGCGCACCCGTCAGCGTCGTCGGTGCGGGGAAGGGCGGGGTGACGAACTGTGCGGACTGGCCCGGCAGCGACCCCGTCACGGCCGAGAGCCTGCTGCCCAGCGATCCGAGCGCGGCGCCGACGCCCGGGAGCGACGTGATGGCCGACGGGTTGCCGCCCGCGGGCGTGACCACCGTCTGTGCGGGGCCGTCGAGAGTGAGTTGCTGGGTGGTCAGCGCCGCGGTGCCGGGCAGGCCCGGGTAGCCGGGTGTCTCGACCGTCCGGCTGGTGGTGACGCTGTTGCCGGCACGGATGCCGCTCTGCACGGCGTAGGAGAAGCCGGTGCCGGGGGCGGCGCCCTTGCCCGCGAGGTAGTGGTCGAACCACGCGCCGATCGCGTCGCGGACGCCCTGGTCCGGGGCGCCGCCGTCGTGCCCACCGGCGTACCACATGACCTTCACGGGGGTGCCGTTCGCGGCGATCTGCCGGGCGTTGGCGTCGGCCTGGTCGAGGCCGAAGAGCGTGTCGGTCTCACCCTGTACCAGCAGCGTCGGCGCGGTGATCCGGTTCGTCACGGTGGCGGGGGACGAACGCTCGAGCAGCGCCTGCGTGGCGGGGGAGAGGCGGCCGGTGGTGGCCGCCTCGGTGTAGGCGGCGCAGACCTGGGCGGTGAACCGGCCGCAGGTGGCGCTCGTGCCCGGGGCGGGTCCCGCGGGAGCCGCGCCCGGCGTGCGGGCGCCGGGGGTGGGCGAGGCGCCCGAGGAGAAGAAGATGCCGGCCCAGCCGCGCTTGAACACACCGTCCGGGGCGAACGCGCCCGCGGCCGGCGTGGTCATCGCGGGCACGCTCGTCGCGGCCGTCTCCGGGAAGAGCGCCTGGTTCAGGTCGTTCCAGGTGATCACCGGCGCGATCGCGTCGATCCGCTTGTCGTAGCCCGCGAGCAGCAGCGACAGCGCGCCGCCGTAGGACCCGCCGGTGACGCCGACGCGGGGGTCGCCCGGCCCGTCCTGCTGCACCTCGGGGCGCTTGGCCAGCCAGTCGACGAGCCGGCTCGCGTCGGCCACCTCGTAGTCGGGGGAGTCGAGCGCGATCTGGCCGCCGCTGGTGCCGAAGCCCCGCGCCGACCATGTCAGCACGACGAAGCCGCGGGCGGCGAGGTCGCGCGCGTCGGCGTCGACCGAGGCCTTGCTGCCGCCGAAGCCGTGCGCCACCAGCACCGCGGGCGCGGGGGTGACTGCGGGCAGGTACAGAGAGGTGTCGAGCGAGATGGTGCCGGGAACTCCGGGTCCGCCCGGCACGTCGATGCGCTGGTCGGTGACGCGGACACCGGTGGCGGCGTCCGCCGGGAGCGCCAGCAGCACGGTCGAGGCCAGGGCGAGCGCGAGGGCCAGCAGGCCGCGCAGGGTTCCGTGCACGGGGTGACGTTATGCGACGTTGGCGCGGAACCGCCGCCTGCGCCTCAGGGGCTTCTCAGGCCGTGCGGTAGCTCACGACCTCGTCGAAGTGCTCGACGTTCGGCGGCCCGTCGAAGTGCGGGCCGACCAGCGCGCGCCACCGCGGGAAGTTCTCCGACTCCCGGAAGCCGACCGTGTGCGCCTCCACGCTGTCCCACTCGATCATCAGGACGAAGCGCGTGGGCGTCTCGACGCTGCGGGTGAGCCGCGCGCTGCGGAAGCCCGGGGTGTCGGACACGTACTTGAGCCCCTCCCGCACGGCGTCGGCGAACTGCTCCTGGGACTCGGCACGGACGGTGAAGTCGGCGATCTCGGTGACCATCCTCCGAGCCTATGTCGTCGGGTCGTTCATGTCGTCGGGCCATCGGTGCGGCGCGCGCGGGCCCGCCGCTTGCCCTCGTGCATGGCCTGGACCCGCGCGATCGGGATCGCGTGCCCCTCCTCGACGAGGTCGGCGGGCAGCGGCTGCGGGGCGGGCATGCGTTCGGCCCACGGGTCGCCGTCGCCGAGCCGGTCGAGGGCGGTGCGCAGCGTGAAGTCCGTGGGCGTGACGTCGTCGAGCGCGTCCCAGGCGACGGGGAACGACACGGGGACGCCGGGGCGGATGCGCGGGCTGTACGCCGCGACGACGGTGGCGCCACCGGCCCGGGTGGAGTCGAGGAACACCTTGCCGTCGCGGTCCTCGCGGATGAAGGCGGTGGTGGCGACGTCCGGGTCGAGCCGCTCGGCGCGCGCGGCCAGCGCGCGGGTGGCGGCCGCGGCGTCCTCGAAGCCCGCCCCGTCCAGGGGGACGAACACGTGCACGCCCTTGGCGCCGCTCGTCTTCACCGCGCCGTCGAGGCCGCTGTCGGCCAGCGCGCGCTCGACGAGCCGCGCCGCGCGGACGACCTGGTCGAACGTGCCGCCCTCGGGCGGGTCGAGATCCATCACCAGGTGTGACGGGTGGTCGCCGCCCGCCTCGGCCAGCGTCGGGTGGTACTCGACCGCCCGCTGGTTGGCGAACCACAGCAACGTGCGCCGGTCGTTGCACAGCGCGTAGGACACCTCGCGGTGCGAGGCCTGCGCCCAGACCGTCGTGGTGGCGATCCAGTCCGGCGCGTACTTCGGCACGTTCTTCTGCATGAACGGCTCCTGGCCGGGCCGCACCCGCATCACCGAGAGCGGGCGGCCGCGCAGGACGGGGAGGATGCGGTCGCGGACGGCGTCGAGGTAGTCGACGAGGTCACGCTTCGTCGCTCCGGCACCGTCGAAGAGCGGCTGGTCGAGGTTGCTCAGCTCGACGTCCGCCCTGGTCTCCGTCACCTTCTTCATCGCTTCGTCCGAATCCGGTCGAGTGTTCATCGATCATTCCTCATCCGTCCGGCGCCGAGAAGTAGACGGGGCATGGCTGTTCCACCCATGACGGTCACTCCTCCCGGTGAGCGAGCGTGCTCGCCGCCCTCGGACTGATCACCGCCCCGCGTGCGAATGCGTACGCGCAGGCGGCCACCGAGCCGGTCGCGGTGGGCGCCACCGTCGTTCGGCCGCACGGCACGCGCGAACTCGTCCGCGCCGCCGACCAGCGGCGACGGCGGCACCGGGACCCGGCCGTCGTCGTCGGCCACGGCGCGAGAGCACAGGCAGCCGGCCGGTGCCGCGGGGGGCGTCAGAGGTGCCGCAGGGTCACGGTCGTGAGCACTCCGGCCGCCGTCTCCGCCGTCATCCAGGTGTGCGTCGGCTGGCGGCGGCGGTCGGTGGGGGAGCCGGGGTTGAGCAGGCGCAGGCCTCCCGGGGCCGTGGTGTCCCACGGGATGTGGCTGTGGCCGAACACCAGCACGTCGACGTCCGGGTAGGCCTTGGCGCAGCGGCTCTCCCGGCCCTGGGCGGCACCGGTCTCGTGCACGACGGCGAACCGGACGCCGTCCAGCTCCACGCGCGCCACCTCGGGCAGCCGCGCGCGCAGCTCGGGGCCGTCGTTGTTGCCCCACACACCCACGAGCCGCCCGCCGGTCGATTCCGTGCGGGCCTCGAGAACGTCGAGGAGGTCGACAGACACCCAGTCGCCCGCGTGCACGACGACGTCGGCGGCGTCCGCCGCGGCCCACACCGGTGCGGGCAGGTCCTTCGCCCGCACCGGGAGGTGGGTGTCGGAGATGATCAGGAGCTTCAGGAGACGCCCAGCAGGTCGACGACGAAGATCAGCGTCTCGCCGCCCTTGATGGCGCCGCCGGCGCCGCGGTCGCCGTAGCCGAGGTGCGGCGGGATCACGAGCTTGCGACGCCCGCCGACCTTCATGCCGGCCACGCCCTGGTCCCAGCCCGCGATGACGCGGCCGGCGCCGAGCGGGAAGCGGAACGTGGAGCCGCGGTTGTAGGAGGCGTCGAACTCCTCGCCGGTGGAGTGGGCGACGCCGACGTAGTGCACCTCGACGGTCTGCCCGGGCTGCGCTTCGGCGCCGTCGCCGGTGGCGAGCTCCTCGATGACGAGATCGGTGGGGGCGGGGCCGTCGTAGGGGTCGACGGTCGGTTTCGGGTTGGTCACGGGTTCAGCCTGCCAGAGTCCGGGTAAGGCGTCGGACAGGGCCGTCATCCTTGCGCCCGAATGCGTGCCGCCGGTCAGGCGACGCACCCGGCGCCGGTGAAAGGCCGAGTGCAGGAAAAGCCGCATCCATGGCACGGACGGCGGCACCCATGTCACGAGTGACGTCAGAAAGCCGATCCTGTCGTGCGCGCTTTACATGGCAATGTAGAGCTGGCTAGCATCTGTGATCAAATCGATCGGGCAGGGCAACCCGATCCGGCGGGCCGGACGACAGGGGTCGGCTCGCATCGATCGAGAGAAACAGGTGGGCTGCTGTCGTGCCCGGTACGCGAGTTTTCGTCAGGTCGGACTGATGCGGGCTGCAAGGATCGGGGGAACGATGGAAGACCGGTGCTGCGAAGGATTCATTCACGTCACCGAAGTTCACGTCACCGAAGTTCGACTCCAGAAATCTGCGGTCGCATGATCTGGGAGGTCCTCGTCCTCGGTTTTGTCCTCAGCCTGGACAATTTCCGGGTGGCGGTCGTGCTCGGGACGGTTCCGTTCAGCTTTCGCCGCGCCGTCCAGGTCGCCCTGACGTTCGGTTTGTGGGACGGGGTGATGCCCTTGTTGGGCCTGATGCTCGGTAGCTACGCTGGATCTCTGATCGGGCCGGTTGCCGAGTATGCGGGGTCGATCGTGTTGGGTGGGTACGGTTTGTACCTCCTCATCGGGGCGTTGCGGAAACCGGCACCCGAGGAGATCGACCACCCTTGGGCGCTGTTCGGTATTCCGTTGTCGCTGAGCCTCGACAATCTGCTCGCCGGCGCAAGCCTGGGGTTGTTGGGCTTCTCGCCCTGGTTCTCGGCCACCGTCTTCGGGGCCATCACGGCGGTGATGTCGTTGGTCGGGTTGCAGCTGGGGCGATTCGCCGCCCGTCTCGTCAACATCCGCTCGGATCTCCTCAGCGGGGCCGCGCTGATCATGGCTGCCGTTCTGCTGCCGGTGTTGTTCGGATAGCCCGGCTCGTTCCCGGCGCAGCTCAGAGCCCGAGCAGGCTCCTGATCCTCGCGGCGCTGCGGCGTGATACCGGGATCTGCTCGTCCTTGTTCGGGTCCGTGCTGAGCGTGAGGACGCCCCTGCCCACGTGTCCCACGCGGCGAACACGGTCGAGATTCACGAGATAGCTGCGATGGGTACGCAGGAACCCGCACGGCGTCAGTTCCGCATCGACGTTGTCGATGCCCCGGGTAGCCGCTCGGACGCGGCCGGCGTCCGTGATCAGCCATACCGCGTGCCCGTTCGCTTCGGCGTAACGGATCTCCGACGGATCCAGGAGCAGAACCTGGCCGCCGTGGACGGCCGCGATCCGGCCGAGGCCGTGGAGCGCCGGCGAGGACGACGGCTCCACGTCCGTGCCGACGAGTTCCTCACCGTCGCTCCCGGCCGAGCCGTTGGAGAGCACCCAGCCGACGACACAGGCTCCCGAGTGGACGGGAGTGATCGAGAACATCTCCGCGCGACCGAGCAGGGGAGTACCGATGTCGGCGGAGCCGGTCCAGTCGGGATTCCTCTGCAGGTTCTCCTCGGACTGCGCGACGATGCTGCGCATCCTCGGATCCCTCGTTCTCCAGCGGCTCGCCGGATCCAGCATGAAGCCCTGGGGCAGGTCCTCGAGCAGGGTTCTGGCCTGCTCGTTGCCGGCGATGATGTTGCCGGCCACGTCGATCGCGAGCAGCTTGTCGGGGCACATCGGTTCGGCCTTCATGAACTCCCGGGAGACGGCGATGCCGTCCTGCAGGGCCTGCTCGCGCATTCCGGCCCTGACGGGTTGCATCTCGGCGGTCATCCCGCTCGCGTAGGCCGTGATGTCGTCCGTCCACGACGTGCAGATGTTCAGCGCGGCCACGGCGTCCTTCGTCACCGCGTCGTAGACCGCTTCGCCGGCACAGGTCCAGTCGTGCATCGACTGGCACCAGTGCTCCGGGCCGCGGACCAGCACGGGTTGTTCCGCCATGATGGCGGTGCCCATGCCGTTGGTGCCCGTGGCCGCCTCCGACCAGTCGAAGAACGGTGCGAGTCCGCTGTCCGCGGCGCGGTGGCGCAGTCCGCTCTTGCCCCAGCACGCAACGATCTGACCGTCGCCATCGGTCACCGTGGCCACGCATCCCTCGCTGTGCTCCACGATCGAGGAGGCGATCCCACCGAGCTGGGCGAACACTCCGGAGTACGTCACCTGATGGCTGCGCCGCTTGCGGGCGGCGGGTGGCCGTGCCAGCCGCGGATCGACCTTGTGCACGTCGCGGCATCGGTGCCAGGACAGCAGGATCGACGGCGGTACGCCCCGCACGTCGTCCTCCCCGGAGACGAAGCGCTCCCAGGCGGCCAACGTCCGGCGCCGATGCCACCGGGGGCCTGCGCGAGCGTGGGCGCCGCCTCGGTCGCCGACCTCATGATCCCCGTGCACGCTTTGCTCCTTTGCATCGCAGTGACACCTGGTGCGGCGGCACGTCCACCGGGTCGCTCGCGGGCCCGGGCGGCCCCTCGCGGCGTTGCCACCCTGGCGAATGCCCCGGTATGAGCTGCGGGCGGCGCCTTGCGAGGAACCACCTGGATCCCGCGATCAACCCGGCAACGTCGTGGCCACCGCACTAGTGGGTGTACCACCGTGGGTTTCGCGACACCACTCCCGAGCGGGACCTTGCGCACCGTCCGTGGCCGGCGCGACCGCACGCCGCGACGGCACGGAGCGCCCGACACGGTCCGATCCGGCGGTTCTCCGCGCAGGGGACAAGAACGAACTTCACCTCGCGCCTGAGGGCACGAATGGTCACCGGCCTCCCTCGTGACACGAGGACGACCGTCCGTGCCAATGATGACGCGTTTCATGCAGTCGATCTGTTCACCGACATCGCCGCGCAGCATAGTGGTGCGGACCACAGTGGCGCCGCGGCACGGCGTTTGCGGGATCCGAGCCCACATGGTTCGAGGCTGCTTGATTCAGCGCGCCGCGACAAGCGATAGGGGAGTCGCGTATGGCCGTTGGCTGCACCCTCTCTCCCGAGCAGCGACAGATCCACTGGGCGTCCGCGATCTCGCCGTCTCGGTGGATGCGGACCGTGAACACGGACGACGATTTCTGATGAGGAGGTGAAGTCGATGACGACCACCGCAGGTGATCTATCGACCGTGCTGAAAGAGATCGGGCTGGACAGGCAGAACGGGGCGGCACTGGGGCGAATGCTGGGGACCGGAAACCTCGGGTACGCCGAGGAAGGCCCTGACGGTCGCATGCACGCCCAGATCCGGATCCCGGTCGACGAGCTGAGGTGGGACCCCGGGGTCCTCGTCATGCCCCATGGGGGCGACCTCGATCTTGAGATCTTCAACGATGACCTGAACACGCACTGCGCGCTCTTGCCGAGCAATGGCGACAGGAAATTCATCTGGTTGGTGAACCATTCACGAGGAAGGGCGACCCTCAACCTCGACGGCCCGGGCTACTACTGGTACAGCTCACCCACAGGCAACGACGAAGGCCGGGGACTGACCGGGGCCATCGTCGTGCTGGGGGAAGTTCCACCGGAGGCTCGCCTCGACCGCCCACCCCAGCCACGGCCGTAGAAAGGAGCAGGCAATGACCGTTGAATACGTGGACGCAGGCGAAGCCATCGACCAGGGATTGCTGAGCGGCAAGGCCCCTGGGGGGGAGACCGCGCCGCCGGTGGTCTCCGACGTCACCTACGAGCGCATTCTCGCCGCCCGCTCGGAGCCGGAGAACTGGCTCACGTACTACGGCGCCTACGACGGGCAGCGGTACAGCCCGCTGGACCAGATCAATACGGAGAACGTCAAGCGCATCGGCCCCGCATGGATCTTCCAGGCCGGCGCGAGCGGCATGATCGCGGGCGCGTCGACCTACTCGTTCGAGGCCGCCCCGATCGTCGTCAACGGGATCATGTTCCTCTCCGGCTGGGACGGCTGGGTCTGGGCCCTCGACGCCCGCACCGGTACGGAGATCTGGCGATACAAGCACGCGACCCCCTACGACGTGTCACTGTGCTGCGGGAACGTGAACCGTGGAGTCGCCGTGGCCAAGGGGAGGGTCTTCGTCGTCACCCCGAACGCCCACGTGCTCGCGCTCGACGCCACCACCGGCAAACGCGTCTGGGACCAGACCTACGGAGATGTGCGGGCCGGGGAGAGCGCCACGGTCGCTCCGCTCATCGTGAAGAACATGGTCGTCGTCGGGAGCTCCGGCGGGGAGTTCGGGGTGCGCGGCCACCTCGACGCATTCGACCTCGACACCGGCGAGCGCGTGTGGCGGTGCTACACGGTGCCGAAGCCCGGGGAGCCCGGCTCCGAGACCTGGCCCGCCGACGGTGAAGCCTGGGCGCGGGGTGGCGCGAACTGCTGGCTCACCGGCACCTTCGACCCGGAGACGAACCTGCTGTACGTGGGCACCGGCAACCCGGCGCCCGACTTCGACGGAGGCGTCCGCGAGGGCGACAACCTCTACACCGACAGCATCATCGCCGTCGACGCCGACGCCGGCCAGATTCGCTGGCACTACCAGTGCACCCCGCACGACGTGTGGGACTACGACAGCATCGCGGAGTGCATCCTGTTCGAGTTGGACGGGCGCAAGCTGCTCGGGCACTTCGACAAGAACGGTTACTTCTTCGTCCTCGATCGCACGAACGGCGCGTTGGTCCAGATCACCCCCTTCGTGGACCGGATCACCTGGGGGGCGATCACGAGGGAGGGCCAGGTGACGGCCAAGGTGTACCCGGACAAGGAGGGGGAACCGGTCCACTTCTACCCGGGTCCGGCCGGCGCCAAGGAATGGACCCACGCGGCCTACAGCCCGAAGACCGGGCTCTTCTACGTCCCGGTCCAGGATGTCGGGGCCACGGCCACCCGGCGACGCAGGGAGTTCAAGGAGAGCATCCCGTACTGGGGTGCGGGCGTTCAGGTGGACATCGAGGACATGGCGGGGTCGATCAGCGCGTTCGACGGCACCGGCGAGGAGAAGTGGCGCTGGCGCAACGAGCTCCCGATGTGCGCGTCGGTGCTGGCCACGGGCGGCGATCTGGTGTTCGCCGGTGAGCCCTCCGGGGAGTTCAACGCGCTCGACGCCCGCACCGGGGAGCTGCTGTGGCAGTTCCAGTGCGGAAGCGGCCACCACAGCAGCCCGACGACCTACAGCATCGACGGACGGCAGTACATCGCCGTGCCGGTCGGGTGGGGCGCATGGGCCGAGGGGTTCCTGCCCGGCATGCTCGGCGCCGGCCACGGAAGCGCTCTGATCGTCTTCGCCCTCCCGGAATCGTCGTAGCGCCGTGACCGGGATCCGCGCAATTCGGCGGAGAGGAGGTGAATCCATGGAGTCTCAGCTCGCCGTGTGGGAGACGCCGGAGTTCGAGGAGATCGGCGTCGCCCCCGAGGTGACCATGTACATCGCTCAGTTGGAGGACTAGCGGGAAGTGGGGAAGGCGCCGGACACCGGTCCGGCGCCCTCCGACGGCTCAGGACGACCACAGATGGCCGAGCCGGCGACGGACGGAGTGCAGGGTGTTGCTGCGGGTGCTGGGCTCGGCGGCGGGGGGCGGCTCCCCGCAGTGGAACTGCGGCTGCCCGGTGTGCGCCGCTGTCCGCTCCCGGGCCGGCCTCCCGCGCACCCAGTCGTCGGTCGCGGTCAGCGCCGACCGCCGCCGGTGGTTCCTCATCAACGCCTCACCCGACGTCCGCACCCAGATCGAGGCCTTCCCCGGCCTGCACCCGCACGACGACCGGACGACGCCGCTGGAGGCGGTGCTGCTCACCGACGCCGAGCTGGACCACACGCTGGGCCTGCTTCTGTTGCGCGAGGCACGCGCCCTGCGGCTGTACGCCACGCCGGCGGTGCACAAGACGCTGTGTGACGGCTCGGGGATGCTGCGCACGCTCGAGCGCTACTGCCCGGTCGAGTGGCGGGCGGTGGTCCCCGGCGCCGACGTTGCCCTGGCGGACGGGCTGTCCTGCCGAGCGTTCGACGTGCCCACGTCCAAGCGGGCTCGGTTCGGAGCCGAGGTGGACCACGGCCGCGTCGTGGGCTACCGGCTGACCGACGAGCGCAGCGGGGGGACGCTGGTGTACCTGCCGGGGGTGCAGTCGCTGACGCCGGCGCTGCGCGCGGAGATCGAGGGCTGCGAATGCCTGCTGATCGACGGGACCTGCTGGCGCGACGACGAGCTGGTACGGCTCGGCCTGGCCGGCAAGACGTCCCGGGAGATGGGCCACCTGCCCATCGATGGCCCGGACGGCAGCCTGGCGCAGCTCCCGTCGCTCGGCGTGGGGCGGACGATCTTCGTGCACATGAACAACACCAACCCGATCCTGCTGGAGGACGCGCCCGAGCGGCGCATCGTGGAGGACAGCGGCATGGAGGTGGCCATGGACGGCCTCGAGGTCCAGGTGTAGGGCCGTGACGACAACAACCGGGACAACCGGGACCACTGCGACCACCGCGGCGACGACCGGGACCACGAGATCCGGCGCCGACGCCTTCGTCGAGAGGTTGCGGGCCCACTCGCGGCGCTACCACGACCAGCATCCGTTCCACGTCCGGATGAACGCGGGCCGGCTGAGCCGCCGGCAGATCCAGGGCTGGGTGGCCAACCGCTTCTACTACCAGGAGAACATCCCCCGAAAGGACGCGGCGATCCTCTCCAACTGCCCGGACGTCGAGGTCCGCCGCCGCTGGATCCGCCGGATCGTCGACCACGACGGCACCGCCGCCGGCGAGGGCGGCATCGAGGCGTGGCTGCGCCTCGGGGAGGCCGCCGGGCTGACCCGCGAGGAGGTCCGCGACCACCGGCACCTGGTCCCCGGGGTGCGGTTCGCGGTCGACGCCTACGTGAACTTCACCCGGACCCGCCCGTGGGTGGAGGCGGTGGCGTCCTCGCTCACCGAGCTGTTCGCCCCCGACCTGATGGCGGAGCGGCTGGCCGCGTTCGAGCGGTGGTACCCGTGGATCGACCCCGAGGGCCTCGCCTACTTCCGCGCCCGCCTCGAGCAGGCCCCCCGCGACTGCGAGCACGCCATCGAGGTGGTCACCGGGCACTGCCTGTCCGCCGAGTCCCAGGCGCGCGCCGTCGACGCGCTGTCGTTCAAGTGCGACGTCCTGTGGAGCCTGATGGACGCCATCGACCAGACCTACCCGGAGTGAGCGCCATGGACCCGACCACGACCGGAACCATGACCCGGCCCGGCGTCGGGGTGTCCGGCTCGGGCCGGCCCCGGTTGGCGCCCCATGTCCGGCTGACGTTCTGCCGGGTCCGGCAGCGTCACATCCTGCTGCACCCCGAGACGGTGGTGGTTCTGAACGGCAGCGGCGCGGACATCCTCGAGCTGTGCGACGGGCGGCACACCGTGGCCGAGATCGTGGCGGAGCTGGGCGCGCGGTACCAGACCGTCCCCGACGACGAGGTGCAGCGGTTCCTGACCCGGCTCGTCGCCCGGCGCTGCGTGGAGCTCGCCGATGGATAGCCCCTTCGGGTTGCTGGCCGAGCTCACCTACCGCTGCCCGCTGGCCTGCGCGTACTGCTCCAACCCCGTGAACATGGCCGACTACCAGGACGAGCTGACCACGGACGAGTGGCGGCGGGTGCTGGTAGAGGCCCGCGACCTGGGGGTTCTGCAGTGCCACCTGTCCGGCGGGGAACCGCTGCTGCGGCGTGACCTGGTGGAGATCGTGGCGCACGCCCACGACCTGGGCCTCTACTCCAACCTCGTGACCAGCGCCCTCGGGCTCTCGCGTCCGAGGGCCGAGCAGCTGCGGGCCGCCGGCCTGGACCACGTGCAGGTCAGCATCCAGGCCGACGAGCCGGCCGTGTCCGACCGGATCGCCGGGACCCCGTCCTTCCAGCGCAAGATCGAGGCCATGGGCGTGGTCAAGGAGCTGGGCTGGCCGCTCACTGTGAACGTGGTGCTGCACCGGCACAACATCGATCGCGTCGCCGACGTGCTCGAGCTGGCCGAGGAGGTGGGCGCCGACCGGGTGGAGCTGGCCAACACCCAGTACTACGGCTGGGCCTGGCGCAACCGTGACGCGCTGCTGCCGAGCCGGACCCAGCTCGAGGCGGCCGAGGTCGTCGTGCGGGCCGCCCGCGAGCGGTTGCGGGACCGCATGGACGTCATCTACGTCATCTCCGACTACTACAGCCGCTACCCGAAGCCCTGCATGGGCGGCTGGGCCTCCCGACAGCTGACCGTGACGCCGAACGGCGACGTCCTGCCCTGCCCGGCCGCCCAGTCCTTGCCGTTTCCGCGGGCCAGCGTGCGTGAGGACCCGCTGGAGCGGATCTGGGCCGACTCCCCGGTGATGACCGCGTTCCGGGGAACGGACTGGATGTCGGATCCCTGCAGGAGCTGCGACCGGCGGGAGCTGGACTTCGGCGGGTGCCGCTGCCAGGCGTTCCAGCTCACCGGCGACGCCGCCCGTACCGACCCGGTCTGCCATCTGTCGCCCGACCACGACCTGGTCGCCCGGGCGGTCGAGGCCGCCAGCGCGGACTCGGGGGCCGACGATCCTCCGCAGGTCACCCGCCCGCACCGGGTTCGCCGGCCGGCCCGCCTCCCGGGCGGAGCGGGGTAGTGCGGCGGCCACAAGCGTCCACCGGGTCGGCTCGACGCAGATCTTCACCCACCTCGCCGGCGAGCCGACATCGATCGGCATCCGACCCGTCTTCTTCTCCGGACACCTGATCGGGAACCTGGTCTCGTTCGGTGCCTCCGTCGGGGCGCAGTCGCCCCAGGCGGAGGGGTCTGCGCACCCTCGGGTGCAGCCGCGCCGACTGGTCGCGATGCGCGACAACCGGATGGTGTGCTGCTGCGGCTGCCGGAAGTATTCTCGGCTGAGTCGGAGGGGAACGACGTGTGGCTATCCACCGATCAGGGGCGCCGCATCCGGGAGATCGAGCGCGGGCTCGAGGGCGAGCTGTTTCCGGTCATGGGCGACCGGACGAACGACATGGTGCCGATTTCCCGGCTGAACGCGCCGGTCGTGCGCCGCGTGCCCCGGCACAACCTCTGTTCCCGGAAGGATTCCCGTGTCTGACAGCCCGGACGCCGTTGTCGGCGAGACGAACGATGGGAGCGCGGGCGGCCTCGGCCTCCCCGTCTCGGCCGGGCGCCGCAGTCTCCCGACCGGGGGCGCGAGCAACCGTGACTGGTGGCCGAACCAGCTCAACCTGAAGATCCTCCGGAAACACCCCGCCGTCGCCGACCCCATGGGCGAGGACTTCGACTACGCCGCTGAGTTCGCCACCGTCGACCTCGACGCCCTGGCGAGGGACGTCGACGAGGTGCTGACGACCTCGCAGGAGTGGTGGCCGGCCGACTTCGGCCACTACGGGCCGCTCGTGATCCGGATGGTGTGGCACTGCGCCGGCACGTACCGGATCCAGGACGGCCGGGGCGGCCCGGGTGCCGGCATGCAGCGCTTCGCGCCGCTGAACAGCTGGCCGGACAATCGCAACCTCGACAAGGCGCGCCGGCTGCTCTGGCCGGTGAAGGAGAAGTACGGCCGCAAGATCTCGTGGGCCGACCTGATGATCTTCGCGGGCAACCGTGCCCTGGAGACGATGGGCTTCAAGACCTTCGGCTTCGCCGGCGGCCGGGCGGACGCCTGGGAGCCCGACGAGGACGTCTGCTGGGGCCCCGAGCGCACCTGGCTCGGCGACGAGCGCCACAGCGGCGTCCGGGACCTGGAGAACTCTCTGGCCGCCGACCAGATGGGCCTCATCTACGTCAACCCGGAGGGCCCGAACACGGTCCCCGACCCGTACACCTCGGCCCGGGACATCCGCGAGACGTTCCGACGCATGGGGATGAACGACGAGGAGACCGTCGCGCTGATCGCGGGCGGGCACACGTTCGGCAAGACCCACGGCGCGGCCGACCCGGACCGCTACCTCGGAGCCGAACCCGAGGGCGCCCCCCTCGAGGAGCAGGGCCTGGGCTGGAAGAACACCTTCGGCAGCGGCAAGGGCCGGGACGCGATCACCAGCGGCCTCGAGGTCACCTGGACGGCCACGCCGACGAGGTGGAGCAACAGCTTCTTCGAGAACCTGTTCGGCTACGAGTGGGAGCTGACCAAGAGCCCTGCCGGGGCCAACCAGTGGCAGCCGAAGGACGGCGCGGGGGCCGGCACCGTACCGGACCCCGAGGACGGCTCGCTGACGCGCCCCCCGACGATGCTGACGACCGACCTCGCGCTGCGGTTCGACCCGATCTACGAGCAGATCTCGCGGCGCTTCCAGGAGAACCCCGGCGAGTTCGCCGACGCGTTCGCCCGGGCGTGGTTCAAGCTGACGCACCGCGACATGGGCCCGATCCAGCGCTACCTCGGTCCGCTGGTCCCGCAGGAGACGCTGATCTGGCAGGACCCCGTCCCCGCGGTGGACCACGAGCTGGTCGGGGACGAGGACGTCGCCGCGCTCAAGGGCAAGATCCTCGACTCGGGGCTGTCGGTCTCCCAGCTCGTCTCCACCGCATGGGCGTCGGCCTCGACGTTCCGCGGCAGCGACAAGCGCGGCGGAGCGAACGGGGCGCGCATCCGCCTCGAGCCCCAGCGGGAGTGGGAGGTCAACGACCCCGACACGCTGGCGACGGTGCTGCGCACGCTTGAGGGCATCCAGGAGGCCTCCAACAGCTCCCAGACCGGCGGGAAGAAGATCTCGCTCGCCGACCTCATCGTGCTCGGCGGGTGCGCCGCCGTCGAGCGGGCCGCCAAGAACGCCGGCGACGTCCAGGTCCCGTTCACGCCGGGACGTACGGACGCGTCGCAGGAGCAGACCGACGCGGAGTCCTTCGCCCCGCTCGAGCCGGCTGCCGACGGGTTCCGCAACTACTGCGGGAAGGGCAACCGGCTACCGTCCGAGTACCTCCTGGTCGACCGCGCGAACCTGCTGACCCTGAGCGCGCCCGAGATGACCGTCCTCGTGGGTGGCCTGCGCGTCCTGGGAGCGAACTCCGGGCAGTCCACGCTGGGCGTCCTCACCTCGGCGCCCGGGTCGCTGACCAACGACTTCTTCGCGAACCTGCTGGACATGGGCACGGAGTGGACAGCGACGTCCGAGGACGCGGAGACCTTCGAGGGCCGCGACCGCGCCACGGGCGAGGTCAAGTGGACCGGCGGCCGCGCCGACCTCGTCTTCGGCTCGAACTCCGAGCTGCGCGCGGTCGCTGAGGTCTACGCGAGCGACGACGCGAAGGAGAAGTTCGTGAACGACTTCGCCGCGGCGTGGGACAAGGTGATGAACCTCGACCGGTTCGACCTCGTCTGATCCTGACGTCCAGGTCGGCCCGCGCCGGCCGACCTGGACGTCCTCAGTCCGAAGGATCTCGACATCGTCCGCCTCCAGCGCGACGTCAAGAGGGTCACGGTCGAACAGGGGTCGAGCCGGTGAGCGTGCCCGCGCGGTTAGTCGGCTTCCGGACGGCACTGCGGGCACAGTCCCCAGGACGTGACTTCGGCCTCGTCGACCAGGTAACCGGCGTCGTCCACCGGATCCAGGCAGGTCGGACGCCCCACGACGCACTCGACATACTTGACCGCTCCGCGCTCGACGAGGCGAGCGGCCTACTACCGGCCGAGCCGGATGA
>NZ_JAOPWR010000518.1 GCF_025965585.1 Pseudonocardia sp. | reverse complement strand
GGCACGCCGCCCACGGCGGGGCCGCCGACCGCGGCCCCGCGCGGACGTCCCGACCCGGGCCCGCTGAAGGGTCCGGTCGAGCCCTTCGCCGACCCCGGCCGCGACGCCCACGACGACGATGACGATGTCGACGAGCCCGCGGACGGCATCCTCTGGTCGGCCAGCTCGATGCCGCCCGCCGAGCCCGACACCCCGGCGCCGGGCGTCGCGGTCCCGGCCCAGCGCGCCGGTGAGCAGGAGACGGCCGACGCGCCCCGCGGTGCCCGTTTCCCGCGTCCCGAGGACGACGACGCGCCCGCCAAGCGGGTCCGCGTCGTGCTGGCCGAGCGCAAGGGCGTGGCCCGCCCGGTGCGCACGGTCGTCGACATCCAGGAGGGCACCGCCGTCGGTGAGCTGCTGCGCAGCAACCTCATCAGCTCGCAGCTGCGGGTGGCGCTGCGGTTCGCCGCGGGCGCCGGACTGACGCTGGGGATCCTGCCGCTGCTGTTCGCGCTGTTCCCCGCCATCGGTGAGACCGACGTCCTGGGTCTGCGCCTGCCGTGGCTGCTGCTCGGCGTGCTGGTCTACCCGTTCCTGCTCGGGCTGGGCTGGTGGCACACGCGGACGGCCGAGCGCGTGGAGCAGAGCTTCGCCGACCACGTGCAAGAATAGGAAGGGATGAGCACACCCTCCCTGGTGGCGCTGGTCGCCATCGCGCTCGTCGGTGTCGTGTCGGCCGGGATCGGATCGTTCGGCGTCCGTGTCGCGCGCAGCACCTCCGACTTCCTGGTGGCCTCGCGCACCGTCACCCCCGTCGCGAACGCCAGCGCGATCTCCGGCGAGTACCTCTCGGCGGCGTCGTTCCTGGGCATCGCCGGGCTCATCCTGCGGGAGGGCACCGACGCGCTCTGGTACCCGGTCGCGTTCGTGGCGGGCTACCTCGCGCTCGTGCTGTTCGTCGCGGCCCCGCTGCGCCGCTCGGGCGCGTACACGGTGCCCGACTTCGCCGAGGCCCGGCTCGCCTCACCCGCGCTGCGCAAGATCTGCACCGTGTTCGTGCTGATCATCGGCTGGCTGTACCTGCTGCCGCAGCTGCAGGGCGCAGGCCTCGCACTCACCACGCTCACGTCCCTGCCGGCGTGGAGCGGCGTCGCCGTGACGGGCGTGGTGGTGCTGCTGACCGTCGTCGGCGGTGGAATGCGCTCCATCACGTTCGTGCAGGCGTTCCAGTACTGGCTCAAGCTCACCGCGCTGGCGATCCCCGCGATCGTCGTCCTCGGGGTCTTCCTCTCCGACGCCCGCACGTTCGACCGGCCCGCCCCGCCCCAGTTCCCCGAGCGGACCACCGTGGACGTCCGGACCCCCGTGGTGCTGCAGACCGTCGGACCGGTGGGTTTCACCGCCTCCGGCGTGGTCGACGGGCAACCGGTGAACGGGCCCGTGGAGTGGGTGGCGGGCCGGCACACGGTGGCGGCGCAGACCTCGCTGACGTTCGACGCGGGATCGGCGGTGCCGACGCCGGTCGGCACCCCCACCACCGACCGCGACTGGCTGCGGCCGATGTCGGGCGACAGGAGCGACCAGCTGCTGGAGATCTACTCGATCCTCATCGCCGGCTTCCTGGGCACGATGGGGCTGCCGCACGTGCTGGTGCGCTTCTACACCAACGCCGACGGGCGGGCGGCCCGTCGCACCACGGTGGCCGTGCTGGCGATGATCGGCGGCGCCTACATGCTGATCACGCTGCTCGGGGCGCTGTCCCGGTTCTACACGCCGCAGCTGATGGTCAGCGACCAGAGCGACGCGGCGATCCTGCTCGTGCCCACGGCCGCGCTCGGGCCGGGATGGGTCGGGTGGCTGCTCGGCGGGCTGGTGGCAGCCGGTGCCGCCGCGGCGTTCCTCTCCACGTCGTCGGGCCTCGTGGTGAGCCTCGCCGGCGTGCTGTTCACCGACGTGCTGCGGGGGAAGCTGAAGGACTTCCGGCTCGCCGCCGTGCTCTCCAGCGTCATCCCGATGGCGCTCGCCCTCACGGTCACGCGGCTGGACTTCTCGCTCACCGTGCCGCTGGTGTTCGCCGTCGCCGCGTCGACGTTCTGCCCGCTGCTCGTGCTCGGCATCTGGTGGCGGGGGCTCACGGCGCGCGGGGCGATCGCCGGGGTCCTCGTCGGCGGGGTGCTGTCAGGCGTCGCCACCGGACTGAGCATGTTCATGGCCCTGCCGGCCAACTGGGTCGGCGTGCTGCTCTACCGGCCGGCGGTGGTCACCGTGCCGGCCGCCTTCCTCGCCATGATCGTGGTCAGCCGGATGTCCCGGGAACAGGTCCCGTCCGACGTCGAACGTGCGCTGCTGCGGCTGCACGCGCCGGAGCGGCTCGGGCTCAACCCGGACCGTGTCGACCGCCCCAGGACCGTCGATCGGTACCGAGCCGGTGACCAGGCCCGGCCCGAGTTGACATAGTGGCGCCGTGACCACCACGGGCATCCTCGCGATCGCGGCCATGGGGCTGATCGCGGTGCTGTCCGCGGTGATCGGCGCCATCGGCGTGCGCGTGGCGCGCAGCACGTCGGACTTCCTGGTTGCCTCGCGCACCGTCGGCCCGGTGGCCAACGCCGGGGCGATCTCCGGGGAGTACCTCTCGGCGGCGTCGTTCCTCGGCGTCGCCGGGCTCATCCTGCGTGACGGCGTGGACGCCCTCTGGTACCCCGTGGGCTACGCGGCGGGCTACCTCGCGCTCGTGCTGTTCGTCGCAGCCCCGCTGCGGCGGTCCGGCGCGTACACGGTGCCCGACTTCGCCGAGGCCCGGCTGCGCTCACCCGTCCTGCGGAAGGTCTGCACGGCGTTCGTGGTGCTCATCGGCTGGCTGTACCTGCTGCCGCAGCTGCAGGGCGCGGGCCTGACCGTCGCCACCGTCACCGCGCTGCCCTCCTGGTCCGGCGAGGCCGCCGCCGCCGTAGTGGTCGTCGCCACCGTGGTGCTGGGAGGGATGCGCTCGATCACGTTCGTGCAGGCGTTCCAGTACTGGTTCAAGTTCGCCGCGCTGGCGCTGCCCGCCGTCATCGCGCTGGTCTTCTTCCTCGGCGGCGGCACCACGTTCGACCGTCCCGCACCGCCGTCGTTCCGCGACCCCACCACCGTCGACGTCCGGACCGACGTCCTGCTGCAGGTGCGCACCCCGATCCCCGTCACCGCCACCGGCACGGTCGACGGCGTGCGGCGCGTCGACGCGCCGCTCGTCTGGGAACCCGGGACCCACACGGTGACGGCGGGCGCCACGCTCGAGTTCGCTGCGGGCTCGCCGGTGCCGGTCGTCGCCGGTGCCCCCGTCCAGAACGACAGCTGGCTCACGCCGTTCCCCGAGGACCGGCCCGACGGGCTGCTCGGCACGTACTCGCTCATCCTCGCGACGTTCCTCGGCACGATGGGCCTGCCGCACGTCCTCGTGCGCTTCTACACCAACCCCGACGGCCGGGCAGCCCGCCGCACGGCCGTCTTCGTGCTGGCGCTCATCGGGGCCTTCTACATCACGGCCTCGCTGGTCGGGGCGCTGTCGCGGCTCTACACCCCGCAGCTGCTGGTCAGCGGCGACACCGATGCGGCGGTGCTGCTGCTCCCGACGGCCGTGCTGGGCAGCGGCTGGGCGGGCGCCCTGCTGGGCGCGCTCGTGGCGGCCGGCGCGTGGGCGGCGTTCCTCTCGACGTCGTCGGGCCTGGTGGTGAGCATCGCCGGCGTCCTGTCCACCGACGTGCTGGGCAGCGGCCGGGTCCGCGACTTCCGGCTGGCCGCGGTGATCGCCGGCGCCGTGCCGCTCGTGCTGTCGCTCTTCGTGACCAGGCTCGACTTCTCGGAAGCCGTGGCCCTGGTGTTCGCGGTGGCCGCCTCCACGTTCTGCCCGCTGCTGCTGCTCGGCATCTGGTGGCGCGGTCTCACCGACCGCGGCGCCATCGCGGGCGTGCTCGTCGGCGGCATCCTCTCGGCGGGTGCGGTCGGGGTGAGCCTGGCGGGGTTCGGCGGATCCGGCTGGACGGGCGTGCTGCTCTACCGGCCCGCGCTGGTCAGCGTGCCCGCGGCGTTCCTCGTGATGATCGGTGTCAGCCGATGGACGGCCGGACGACGGCCCGCCGACGCCGACCAGGTGCTGCTGCGCCTGCACGCCCCCGAGCGTCTCGGCCTGAGCCGGGACCGGCTCGAGGACCGGCCCCGCCGCGGCGGTTCGTAGGACAGAGGGATCTTTATCACCCGAGTGGCGCATTCCACACCTTGCGCCCGTGTCGTTTACCGTCTGCCGCGCTGTCGCCCTCCAGGGCCTCATGACTACTCGGCGTATGTAGGACACGAGACGGGGAGTGATGCCGTGAGCACGACAGGCGAGCGGTCGACAGGATCGGTCTACGAGCAAGTCCAGGGCAGCCCGGAGTTCGCTGACCTGCGGTCGCGGCTCCGGCGTTTCGTTTTCCCGATGAGCGCGGCGTTCCTGATCTGGTACCTGGTCTACGTGCTGCTGGCGTCCTACGCGCCGGAGTTCATGGCCACGAAGGTCGCCGGCAACATCAACATCGGCCTGATCATCGGCCTGCTGCAGTTCGTCAGCACGTTCGTGATCGCCACCGTCTACGTGCGCTACGCGAGCCGGAACCTCGACCCGGCCGCCGAGCGGATCCGCAAGCGCATCGAGGGAGTGGCGTGAGCGTCCTCGCACAGGCGCCCGCGCCCGCCGCGCCCGTGATCGGCAGCGTGGGACTGAACATCGGCATCTTCGTCGTGTTCATCGGCATCACGCTGATCTTCGTGTACCGGGCGAGCCGCACCAACCGGACCGCGTCGGACTACTACGCCGCCGGCCGGTCGTTCACGGGCCAGCAGAACGGCGTCGCGATCGCGGGCGACTACCTCTCGGCCGCGTCGTTCCTCGGCATCGCCGGTGCCATCGCGACCAGCGGCTACGACGGCTTCCTCTACTCCATCGGCTTCCTGGTGGCGTGGCTCGTCGCGCTGCTGCTGGTGGCCGAGCTGCTGCGCAACACGGGCAAGTTCACGATGGGCGACGTGCTCGCGTTCCGCATGCGGCAGCGCCCCGTGCGCGCCGCGGCGGCCACGTCCACGCTGGTCGTGTCGTTCTTCTACCTGCTCGCGCAGATGGCGGGAGCGGGCGGCCTGATCGCGCTGCTGCTGCAGATCCCCAACAGCAACCGCGGGCTGCAGAGCGTCGTCATCGCGGTGGTCGGCGTCATCATGATCATCTACGTGCTGGTCGGCGGCATGAAGGGCACCACCTACGTCCAGATCATCAAGGCCGTGCTGCTCATCATCGGTGCCGCGGTCATGACGGTCTGGGTGCTCGGCTTCGTCGGGTTCAACTTCTCGCAGCTCCTCGGTGACGCCGTCGCGGCCAGCCCGAAGGTCGGCGAGAAGCTGCTGGCCCCGGGCCTGCAGTACGGCACCACGCCCACCGCGAAGATCGACTTCATCTCACTGGGCCTCGCCCTGGTGCTCGGCACCGCGGGTCTGCCGCACATCCTCATGCGCTTCTACACCGTGCCCACGGCCAAGGAGGCCCGCAGCTCGGTGGTCTGGGCCATCTGGCTGATCGGGATCTTCTATCTGTTCACGCTGGTGCTCGGCTTCGGCGCGGCCGCGCTGGTCGGCCCGGACGCGATCAAGGCCGCTCCCGGCGGGGCCAACTCCGCCGCGCCGCTGCTGGCCTACCGGCTCGGCGGCGAGGTGCTGCTCGGCCTGATCTCCGCGGTCGCGTTCGCCACGATCCTCGCGGTGGTGGCGGGCCTGACGATCACGGCATCGGCGTCCTTCGCGCACGACGTCTACGCCAACGTGATCAAGAAGGGGCAGGCGTCGCCGGACCAGGAGGTGAAGGTCGCGCGGCGCACGGCGCTCGTGGTCGGCGCGTTCGCGATCGTCGGCGGCATCCTCGTCAACGGCATCAACATCGCGTTCCTGGTGGCACTGGCGTTCGCCGTGGCCGCATCGGCGAACCTGCCGACGATCATCTACTCGCTGTTCTGGAAGCGGTTCAACACCACCGGTGCGCTGTGGAGCATCTACGGCGGCCTCGGCGTGTGTGTGCTGCTGATCATCTTCTCGCCGGTGGTCTCCGGCCCGAAGAGCGTGATCTTCCCGGGCGGCGGCTGGGACTTCTTCCCGCTGGAGAACCCCGGGATCGTCTCGATCCCCGTGTCGTTCCTCCTGGGTGTGATCGGCACCTTCGTCGGCGGCCGCAAGGCTGTCGACCGGGCCAAGTACGCCGAGATGGAGGTCCGGTCGCTGACCGGCGCCGGCGCGGAGAAGGCCGTCATGCACTGACGCACGTGCTCGAGCCCGCAGGGGCGTCGCGATCCGTCGCGGCGCCCCTGCGTCGTCTCGGGGGAGCGGCGTCACCGGGGCCGGGCGTTCACCGGACCGTGACGCCCCCGCGTGGCAGGATGCCGGCATGAACGCGGTGCCCGCGGTCGGCATGACCGACCTCCCTACCGACGCCGTCCTGCTCGACGTCCGCGAGGACGACGAGTGGACGGCGGGCCACGCCCCCGATGCCACGCACGTGCCGATGAACGAGGTGCCAGGCCGGATCGCCGATCTGCCCGACGGTGACCCGCTCTACGTGATCTGCCGCTCCGGCGGCCGGTCGGGCCGGGTCGTGGCGTTCCTCGCCCAGCAGGGCGTCCAGGCCGTGAACGTCGACGGCGGGATGCAGGCCTGGGCCGCGGCCGGCCGCCCGATGGTGTCCGAGCGCGACGGCGTCCCGCCGGACGTCATCTAGCCGCCGCCGTGGCCACCCCCGCCGCCGGGTCGCCGGTCACCTGTCCGCGGTGCGGGCAGCGATCGGTGCCCGCCGGCGGCCCGTTCTGCCCGCACTGCGGCCGCTACCTGGCCCCGTTGCGCTGGGTGGCCGAGCCGCCGCCGTCCACGGTGCCGGTCACGCCGCCCCGCTACGGCGCGCCCTACACGGGGCCGCCGCGATACCGCTTCCTGCCGAGCTGGGGATTCCCGGCGCAGGCCTGGGAGCCGCCGGAGCCGCTGCCCGCCGCCCCGGACCCGTTGTCCGCCACGCGGACGACGCTCGGCAGCCTCGTGCCCCTGCTCTGGGCCGCCGCCACGGTGGCCGTGCTCGCGGCGGGCGCCGAGGTGTGGCGCTACGTCCTGCTGCTGGACAGCCGGGACGAGGCACTCTCCGCCCGCGTCGTCGCCATGTCCGACGCGCTGGTGTCCGCCGCGGGCACCGTGGCCCCGCTGCTGGCGGTGCTGGCGGGGATCCGGCTCGTGCTCTGGACGGTGCGCGCGTCCCGCGCCGCGGCCGACGCGGCGGGTGTCCGCCCTGCCCACGGCGTCCGCGCGATCGTGCTCGGCTGGGCGGTGCCCGGGCTCAACCTCGCCGTCCCCGGCTCGGTGCTCGCCGAGATCGAGCACGCCGCGCTCGGCCGTCCCGCCGACGAGCGCCCCCGCCCGTCCCGGCTGCTGCTCGTGTGGTGGGCGCTGTGGGCGGCGGGCGTGGTGTTCGGCATCGTGGTGCTGCTGCTGTCGCTGCGCTCCGGCGTGCAGGCCCGCGCCGACGGGGTCGTGCTGCACGCGCTGGTGGACCTCCTCGCGGCCGTCACGGCCGGGTACACCGCGGTGCTGGTGGTGCGGCTGACCCGGCTGCTGGGCCCGGCCCGCGCCGGACGGCGGGAGGTGCTGGTGCGGGTGGGCCCCGCCCCGTCCGGGGAGACGGACGTCGCCGCCGAGCCGGCGGTGGCGGGCTCCTAGCCCGACCGGCCTGGTGCGGGCACCCCGCCTGGCGCGGCAGGAGCCGCAGTGGGCCGGCGCGCGTGTCCTGTCACCGGCGCGGGCGTTGCTGCGCGCGTGGGGTAGGGATCGGCAGGGGAGCCGGCGTCCGCGGGGTCGAAGGGGATCAGGACGGGCGCCTGCCGGCGGCGGGACGTGACGGTCCCATCCTGCCCCGTCCGGCCGGACCGCTACCGTCATCGGCACCATGGCGAAGAAGACACGTACCCGCGAGGCGGTTCCCGCGGGCGAGAACCCCCGTCGTCCCTGCCCGTGCGGCTCCGGCAAGCGCTTCAAGGCCTGCCACGGCGCGGGGGACGACGTCATCGTCATCCGGCCGTTCGAGGGTCTCGCGGCCGAGTGCGACCTCGTGGCGATGCGGGAGTTCCTGCCGTCGGCCACGGCGCCGCTGCCGCTCAAGCAATCGCCCGGCGTCCCCGTCACGCTCGCGTCGGTGCTGCCCGGCGCGTCCGCGGCGCTCGTGCGCGACGGCGGCGAGATCTTCCTCGGCATGCAGGTGCAGACCCGTTCGGGCGATCTGTCCGCAGACCTCGCCCGCGCGCTGGCGTGGGCCCGTGACGCCGAGCCGGGCACGTCGCTGCCCGTCGTCCCGCCTGCCACCCACGGCACCGAGCGGATGCAGGACCTCCTCGACCCCGCCGCCGCCCTCGGCGTCACGCTGTTCAGCGACTTCGCCTGGTGGATCCCGCCGAGCGCCGACGGCTCCGAGCCGAGCGCCGAGGTCACGGCCACGCTCGAGCGCGCCAACGCGGTGATCATGCCGACCGAGGCCGTCGTGGCACCCGGCGTCCGCGCCGCGTACTGGGTGGACACCGGCTCGAAGGCGCATCTGCGCTGGGTCCGCCCCGAGCCCGAGGACGCGCTCATGGCGGCGCTGGCGCGGCTGCAGGCCCGCGGCGAGCTCGGCTTGGGGGAGGAGACCCGCTACGCCGGTGCCTTCCGCGCCCACGGCCTGCTCGTACCGGTCTGGGACCTCGACCGCGACCTGCACCCGAAGGAGTGGACCGAACCGGTGGCGGCGTTCGCGAAGCGTCTCGACGCGGCACTGGCGGAAGACGCCCCGCTGACGGACGCCGAGCGCCGGGCGAAGGACGCGCTGGCCGGCAAGCAGATCACTCTCCGCTGACCGGCGAAACGGTCGGGTGTGACCGGCTCCACCTTCCGTGGTTACCGGCGGGTCATATAGTCCCGCCATGGGACTTCTCGACGGCAAGGTCGTCATCGTCACCGGGGCCGGACGCGGCATCGGACGCGGCGAGGCGCTGGAGTGCGCGGCACAGGGTGCCGCGGTGGTGGTGGCCGAGTTCGACCCGGACGCGGGCGAGGCGGTGGCCAAGGAGATCGTCGCCGCCGGTGGCCGCGCGGTGGCCGCGAGCGGTGACGTCGCCGACGCCGACGTGGCGAACGGGTTGGTCAGCACCGCGGTGACCGAGTTCGGCCAGCTCGACGCGCTGGTCAACAACGCGGGCATCCTCCGCGACAAGACGCTCGCCAAGCTCTCCGACGACGACTGGGACGCGGTCGTCCGCGTGCACCTGCGCGGGCACTTCCTGCCCACGCGCGCGGCCGTCCAGTACTGGAAGGACGCCAAGCGGCCCGGCCACGTGGTGAGCACCGCGTCCACGTCGGGGCTGCTGGGCAACTTCGGCCAGACCAACTACGGCGCGGCCAAGGCCGGCATCGCCGCGTTCTCCACGATCGTCGCGATGGAGGGCGCGCGCGGTGGCATCACGAGCAACGCGATCGCCCCCACCGCGCTCACGCGCATGACGCTCGACCTCATGCCTCAGGAGTTTCGCGACAAGCGCGACGCGTCGATCGAGCGCGGCGAGTTCGACTTCTTCGCCCCTGAGAACGTCGCGCCGCTCGTGGCGTTCCTCTGCTCGGACGCCTCGGCGCACATCAGCGGCAAGGTATTCGGCGTGCAGGGCGACAGCATCGAGATCTTCCAGCCGTTCACGTCGGTTGCCGAGGTGACCAACGGCGGGAAGAAGTGGGACCCGGAGGACATCCCGGGCCGTATCGACGAGCTGTTCTCGGCGTCGGGCATCCAGGCGGGCGCGGAGAACATGATGGCCAAGATGCGCTACCAGATCCTGGCCGAGCACTGACCTGCTCGTGCGCGGAGACCACGGGCCGGGCCGCGGTCTCCGCGCACGGCCGGCGTCAGGGGAGCCAGCCGACCTTCCCCGACAGCGCCGCGTAGCCGAGGAAGGCCACCACGTCGATCAGGGTGTGGGCGCCCACCAGGGCCCATAGCCTGTTCGTCCGCTGCCACACGCGGCCGAAGACGCACCCCATGACCAGGTTGCCGACGAACCCACCGAGCCCCTGGTAGAGGTGGTAGCAGCCGCGCAGCACCGCGGCGGCGAGCACGGAGCGGTTCGCCGACCAGCCGAGTTGGCGCAGCCGCGTGAGCAGGTAGCCGATCATCACCACTTCCTCGGCCCACGCGTTCGCCGCGGCCGAGAGCACGAGCACGGGGATGCGCCACCACGTGTCGTCCAGTGTGGTCGGCGCGATGGTCACGCTCACCCCGAGAGAGCGCGCCACCAGGTACAGCCCCAGCCCGGGGATCCCGATCAGCGCGGCCAGCCCGACGGCCCCCAGCGCGTCCCGGCCCGGTCGCCGGCCGTCCAGCCCCACCTGCCGCAGCGCGATCCCGGCGCGGACCAGCAGGTACGCGGCGAGCGCCCCCCACCCGACGAGCTGCAGCACGCGCGCGAGCTGCAGCGCGAGGTCCACGAGGTCGACCTGCGCGGCCGGGGCGTTGAGCGCCACCTGCTGCTGGTTGAGGGGCACGGGCTGCAGCAGGGCCTCGATCAGGCTCAGCGCGCTGCTCAGCGCGGAGAGCCCGAGCGTCACCGTGAGGACGACCAGGATCTCCGTGACGACGAGCCTGCGAACACCCGGATCGGTGATCACGCCCTGCTCGGACGAAGCGGGCGCGAGCCACGTGCGCAGGGTTGCCGTGCGGGGCCGGGACACGGCTGGACGCTACCGGTCGGCGTACCCTGGCCGACGTGCGCCAGCTGGTCCTCTCCCCGCGATGGATGATGTTTCATCTCCTCACCATCGGGGCCATGGTCACCTGCGCCCTGCTCGCGGCCTGGCAGTGGCGTCGGGCGGGATCGGCGATGGGCAGCGCGCTCAACGTCGGCTACGGCCTGCAGTGGCCGCTGTTCGCGATCTTCTTCGGCTTCATGTGGTGGCGGATGCTGCGCATGGAGATCCGCCGCATCCGCGGTGAGGACGTCGACGTGCCGTGGTACGGCGGTTCCGCTGCCGAGCGCATCGAGGCCGAGCCCGTCGTCGAAGAGCCCCACGCCGTCCCGGAGCCCGCGCGCTCCGCGGAGGACGACGAGCCGTCCCCGTTCGGGCCGCGGCCACGCTCGGTCGTGCCGCGCCTCGACGACGCGGGCGACCCCGAGCTCGCCGCCTACAACCGCATGCTGGCCGCGCTGGCCGCCCGCGACAGTCGCGACTGACCCCCTGGAGAACGCTCCCGTGTCGATCGAAACCGCTCTTCGCAACTACCGCGTCATCGCGTGGGTGACGGGCATCGGACTCCTCGTCCTCGTGCTCGTGGCGATGCCGCTGAAGTACTTCTTCGGGCAGCCGACGCTGGTGTCCATCGTGGGCGTCACCCACGGCTTCCTGTACATGATCTACATCGTGTGCACGCTGCTGCTCGCGGAGCGCTGCCGCTGGAAGCCCGTCGACGCGCTGGTCATCCTCGTCGCCGGCACCATCCCGTTCGCGTCGTTCTTCGCCGAGCGCCGGGTCACCGCCCGCGTGCGGGAGCGTCGTTCCCCGCTCGCGTCCGCCTAGGACACGGCCTCAGGGCCGTCCGCACGCTCGGCCGCCTTCCCGGCCTCGTGCGCGGCCCGGCGGAACGGGCATCCCACCAGCAGCCCCATCTGGGTGCGCAGCTCGTCGACCGTGCTGACGTCCTGCTCCCAGCACAGGCGCACGTCGTGGTCGCGGACATCGGTCTCGACGCGCAGCCGCAGCCCGCACCGGTCCACGCCCAACGGGCGGATCGACGCCCGCCGCAGCGCATCCGGCAGGTGGCGGGCCAGCGCGACGAACACCTCGGGGTGCGCGGCCTCGAGGTGGGAGAGCCAGTGCTGCTCGTAGCGGCAGAAGGGGTCGGGCCGCGCGGCGGCGAGAGCGACGGGCGCCAGCGCCGCGGTGCCCTCGGCGTCGGACAGCACCACGGACCCGGGGACGAGCCGCACGAGCGTGGCGCCGTGGCCGAGGTCGAGCAGGGCCGGATCCGGGTGGACGTCGGCGATGCGGGCCGCGATCCGGCGGGCGTGGTCGGCTGTGGGCACCGTGAGCTGCCCCGTGATCCACAGCAGCGCCCGGACGGGCTCGCGCAGGTCCACGGGCGCACGGTCGGCGAGCTCCAGCATCGCGGCGGCGCCGGCCTCGCCTGCCGCGGTGACGCGCTCGAGCAGCGGGTCGCCGTCGGACAGGAGGACCGCCGCGGAACCGTCGGCCCAGACGTGGTGCACGGTGGGCGTGCTGGGCGTGCACCCGGTGCCGACGAGGGACGCCATGCCGCCCCGGGCGGTGATGCTCCGGGCCCGCTCGGCGTCGGTCGGGGCGGGCGGGCGGCGGATCTGTGTGGAACCCACGCGGGCACCTCCTTGTTAGGTAAGCCTAAGCTATATCGAGGGGGGCGCCGAGTCCAGACGCCGCATTCGTTAGCGTCTGGAACTGTGACGTCGGCGGCCGATACGAACTCCTGGGCCATTCCTCCGTTGTTCGCGCAGCTCGTCGACGACACCAGCCTGCTGCAGCCGCGCACCATCGCCCTTGGCCTCGACGCGGTGATCGCCCGCTACCTCAGCTCCCGCGACGGCCGCTACGGCGGGCTCGTCGGACGACTCGTGTGCCCCGTGTCCCGGCTCCCCGCCGTGGTCACCGAGCTCGCGCGCTCCGTGCCGGTCCGGCCCGTCGACGTGTCGCTCGTCGTCGACACCGGGCTCGGCGCGGTGCCCAAGGCGCTGTCCACGGTGTTCTCCCGGTCGAGCCTGCTCACCCCGCGCTCCGTCGAGACGGCCGCGCCGCCCGATGTTGACGCCGTGTGGCTGGAGCGGGTGTCGGAGTTCGTCCCCGAGGACGTCGTCCCCGTCGTGGAACCGCGTCGCCCGCAGGCCGGCGACGGGCCCGGCACCGCGGCCTGGCTCGCGGCCGTCCGGCGGGTCGCCGAGCACGGCTGCGCCCCCAAGCTGCGCTGCGGCGGTCCGCGAGCCGCCGATGTACCGGCCACGTCCGACGTCGAGCAGTTCGTGCGCGTCGTCGTCGCGGAGGGGCGGCCGTTCACGGTCCTCGGGCTGCGCGACGTCGTGCGCTCCACCGACGTGCCCGCCCGCCACGGCATCCTCAACATCCTCGTCGCGGTGTCGCGGGCGCTGAGCGGCGGCGACATCACCTCCGCGCTAGAGAGCACCGAGGGGCCGGCTCTCGCCGCGGAGATCGAGGGGCTCGCCGACCGTGATGTCAAGGCCGTGCGCGGCCTCCTGTCACACTGCGGCGTCGACCTGGAGCCGGTGCCCGCCGCCCAGCTCGCGGGCCTCGGCCTCCTCACCTGACGGGGCTGACCCATGGCCTAAGGTCGCGGACGTGCCTCGTCTCGCGTTCCTCGGGCCTCGCGCCACCTTCACCGAGCAGGCGCTCCGCTCGCTCCCCGAGGCCGAGGGCGCCGAACTCGTGCCCTGCGCCGGCAGCCCCGCGGTGCTCGCCGCTGTGCGTGACGGGTCGGTGGACGCCGGCTGCGTCCCGATCGAGAACACCGTCGAGGGCGCGGTGCCCGCCGTCCTCGACGGTCTGGTGGAGGACCCCCCGCTCGTCATCGTCGCGGAGGCGCTCGTCGCGGTGCGGTTCGACCTGATGGTGCGGCCGGGCACGCGGGTCTCCGACATCCGCACGGTGGCCTCCCACACGCACGGCATCGCCCAGACCCGTGGGTGGATCGCCGCGAACCTCCCGGACGCGGAGGTGCTGCTCTCGACGTCGACGTCGGAGGCGGCGGCGCAGGTCGCCCGCCGTGAGTTCGACGCGGCCGTGGCCTCGCCGCTGGCCGCCGAGCTGCACGGGCTCGACGTGCTGAGCTCCGACGTCGCCGACAACACGGGGGCGGTCACCCGGTTCGCGCTCGTCTCGCGGCCGGGGCCACCACCGAAGCCCACGGGCAACGACCGCACCACGATCGCGGCCACCACCGAGAACCGCCCGGGCACGCTGCTGGGCCTGCTCACCGAGCTCGCGGTGCGGGGCATCGACCTGACTCGCATCGAGTCGCGGCCCATCAAGGGCCGGCATGCGGAGTACTGGTTCCACCTCGACTGTCTCGGCCACGTCGACGAGCCCGCCATGGGGGAGGCGCTGGCCGCGCTGCACCGCCGCTGCGACCGCGTCCGTTTCCTGGGCTCCTACCCCCGCGCGGGCAACGGCCGCCCGGCCGCCCGATCGGCCCCCTCCGGTCCGCTGGGCGTCTCGGACGGGTTCGCGGCCGCGCAGGAGTGGCTCGAGGGCCTGCGGGCCGGGGTGACGTCGTGACGGCGCAGCGCGTCGTCCTGGCCCGCCACGGGCGGACGATCTCCAACGTCACCAAGGCGCTGGACTCCCGCCCTCCCGGCGCCCCGCTCGACGAGCTGGGCCTGACGCAGGCCGCCGCGCTCGGGAAGCGCCTCGCGGGCCATCCGATCTCGGCCGTGTACGCCTCGCGGGCCACCCGGGCCCAGCAGACCGCCGCTCCCGTCGCGGCCGAGCACGGCCTCGCCGTCGAGGTGATCGACGGCGTGCAGGAGGTGTTCTGCGGCGACCTCGAGGGGCGAGCGGACCACGAGGCCCGCGCGCTGTTCGACGAGACGTACGCGGCGTGGTGGCGTGGTGACTTCGACGCCCACCTGCCCGGCGGGGAGTCGGCCCGTGACCTGCGCGCCCGCTACGTGCCGGCGGTGGAGGCCGTCCGGGACGCCGGGAGCGACACGGTGGTGCTCGTGAGCCACGGGGCGGCGATCCGTCTCGTGGCCGCCGCCCTGCTCGGTGACACGGCGGAGACGCAGTACGTCCCCAACACGGGCCTGGTGATCCTGCGCCCCACCGCAGGCGGCTGGGAGCTGGAGCACTGGGACGAGGCCCCACCGATCACGGGCGACGTGACGGGCGGCGGCGACGCCGACTGACACCCCCGCCGGGTCGTGCCGACCCGCGGGATCGGGTGTCGACCCGCCGGGGGTGGTCTCAGCCCCAGCCCAGATCGTGGAGGGTGGCCTCGTCGATGCCGAAGTGGTGGGCGATCTCGTGCACCACCGTGACCGCCACCTCCCGCACCACCTCGTCACGGTCGGCGCAGACGTCGAGGATCGCGTCCTGGAAGATCGTGATGCGGTCCGGGAGGACGCCCCCGTAGTCGCTGGTGCGCTCGGTCAGCGCGATGCCCTCGTACAGCCCGAGCAGGTCGGGCTCGTCGGGATGGCGCCCGTCGACGAGCACCACGACGTTGTCCATCGCCGCCGCGAGCTCGGCCGGGATCGTGTCGAGCGCGTCGGCGACCAGCTCCTCGAACTCCCGGCGGGTCAGCCGGGGGCCGCTCACCCGCTCGTCGGTCCCAGCGTGATGGGCGGGTTCGCCGGGACGGGTTCGCCTGCGGGCGGCGTCGCCGAGGCGGACGGGCCGGGGCTGGCGTCGGCCGTCGGCGTGGCCGCCGCACCGCTCGACGGCGCCGGGTCGCTCGTGGGCGGGGCCGGGGCGCCCGGGTCCGGCGTGTCGGATGCCGGTGGCGCCGGGGTGCTGCCGACGGCGACGGCACCCTTCACCGAGCCGGTGACCGGGGCGAACCCGCTGCGGTCGGGCAGCAGTGCGCCCAGGTTGCAGTTGACCTTGCGCGTGCCGGCGTTCCAGGAGTCCTGGGTGATGTTGTCCCAGTAGACGGTGAGCTTCTTCTGGGCGATCACGTCCGGGTTGCCGGCGTAGGCGTCGGCGACCTTGTCGCACTCCGGCTGCAGGAACGAGTCCTGGTCGGCCACCGCGGGGAACGCGCCGGGGAACTGCTTCGAGACGTCGATGATGCCGACGGTCTCCACGGCGTGCGGCTTGGCGCAGTCGATCGGGTCGCCGATCGTGCGGCCGTTGATGGCGAGGCACGTGCCGGGCTGCTGGACGTCGGACTGGTCGCTGCCGGCCACCTTGCCGGTCATCGGGTAGAGCGCGCCGGACTGCGACGCGCTCTGCAGGCCGCACCGCAGCTCGCGGTCGCCCTCGGCCCACTTCGTGGCCGACGGCTTGAGCGCGCCGATGCGGAAGCGGCCGTCGGGGTCGAACTTGTTGTTCAGGTACTTCAGGACCACTGGGTCGCACCGCTCCTTGACGAGCTGGCGCCACTGCTGGTCGTCCGGGAGCGCCGGCTGGTCGGTGAGCGTCACGGACCCGGCCTGCTCGAACAGGTGCGGCTTGGCGCAGTCGACGACCTGCGCGTCGGCGGCGTCGGCCCGCGACCAGCTCAGGCACGTGCCCGGCTGCGACGGCGGCGCGGGCACCTCCACCACCTCGGGCTGGTTGGCCGGGGCGGGCAGTGCGGCGAACGTGCCGAGGACGGGCACGGTGGCGCCGGCGAACGTGTCCAGCGTGGCGACGCCGAGCATCGTGAGCGCGCCCACCACCACGGCCGCGACGATGCGGCGCACGGTGCGGCTCTGCTGGTCGTCGGCGCCACCGGGGCCGGGTGCCCGGGGAGGAGCCCCTGTCGAGCCGGCTGCGCTGCGCGGAGGGGTCCTTGGGGAGGAGGGCCTCGGCGCCGTGAGGAGTCGGTCCATGTCGACCGTCATCATGCCGTTACCTCGTCGCCCGTCCGGGGGGTGGGGCCGATCCGCGCGATCATCGGTCGTCGGTGTGCTGCGAGCGTCACCGTTGGCCCGATTGGTCCCTACCGGTACGGTTCCGCGCGCGGGGGGCGTCCTGCGAACGGCGGGGCGAAGCGGCCGAGGGGGCTCGAGTGGCGGACAGTGACCAGGGCGACGGCCCGACGGATCCGGGGGGCATCCCGCGGCATCCGCAGGGCTCGATGCGCTTCCAGGACGAGAACACCACCCCGCGTGAGCCCACCCTGGCCGAGAAGAAGGCTCGTGAGCAGGTAGAACGTCGCCGGCAGGCGGCAGCGCAGCAGGAGGCCGACGAGGCCGAGCACAAGCGGCGCAAGCGCAAGCGCCTGCTCATCGGCGGTGGCGTCACGGTGGGGGTCGTCGCGGTGATCGCCATCGGCTACGCCGTGTCACAGGCCGGCGACGACGAGGTGCAGGCCCAGTGCGTGGAGGAGGACGGCGTGATCGTCCCCGACTCCAACTGCGTCACGCCCGCCTCGAACAACACCTACCACAGCGGTGGCGGCTTCTACCCGATCTTCATCGGGGGCGGCGGCCGGCAGTACCACTACAACTACGGCGGCACCGGCGGTATCGGCCAGACGGTCACCGGCGGCACCGCCACGGTCCCGAAGGACTCCACGCGCGTCACCACGTCGTCGGGGAAGTCGCTGTCGGGTGGCAGGGTCTCGAGCTCGTCGGGCAGCTCCGTGTCCGACGGCAGCAGCAGCTCGGTCTCGCGCGGCGGCCTCGGGTCGTCCAGCAGCGGCTCCAGCAGCGGCTCGTAGATGGAACGGCACACGGGGGCGCCCCGCTCGGGCTGGGAGAAGACCGTCCAGGAGCAGGGCATGGTCTACGGCGCGCCCGGCCGCGGGCGGGGCGGGGCGCCGCGGCCCTACTGGGACGAGTCCGTGCACTACACGTTCTCCATGGACGAGGTCCTCTCGCTCGAGGCGGACGTCGAGGTGCTGCACTCGATGTGCCTGGAGGCCGTCGACCACGTCGTCACAGGAGAGCGGTTCCGCGACTTCGCCATCCCCGAGTACGCGTGGGAGGGCGTCGCGGCGTCGTGGAAGCGCAGCGACCCGCACGTCTACGGCCGCTTCGACCTGCGCTACGGCGGCGACGGGCCGGCCAAGCTGCTGGAGTACAACGCCGACACCCCCACCACGCTGCTCGAGGCGTCGATCCTGCAGTGGAACTGGCTCAAGGACACCCACGAGTCCGACGACCAGTGGAACTCCATCCACGAGAAGCTCGTGGAGCGCTGGGCGCAGCTCAAGGCCACGCTCCCCGGTGACGACGTGTACTTCACGTGGTCCAGCGGCGACACCAGCGGCGAGGACCACGTCACCGTCGGCTACATCCAGGAGACCGCGGCCGAGGCGGGGCTGAACACCGTCGGGCTGGCCATCGAGGACATCGGCTGGGAGGCCGGGCTCGACCGCTTCGTCGACCTCGAAGAGGCCCCGATGGCCGCGGTGTTCAAGCTCTACCCGTGGGAGTGGGTGCTCACCGACGACTTCGGCAAGCACGTGCTGCGCAGCCTCCCCGAGACGCTGTGGGTCGAGCCGCTGTGGAAGACGATCCTGTCCAACAAGGCGCTGCTGGCGGTCATGTGGGAGATGTACCCGGGCCACCCCAACCTGCTGCCCGCCTACCTCGACCAGCCCGGGATGCTCACCGAGTACGTGCGCAAGCCCCGCCTGGGCCGTGAGGGCGCCAACATCTCGATCGTGTCGCCCGGCTCCGAGATGGAGACGCCCGGCGTGTACGGCGAGGAGGGCTACGTCTACCAGCTCTTCTCACCGCTCCCCGAGTTCGACGGCTACCGGCCCGCGCTGGGCGCGTGGGTGGTCGGCGACGCAGCGGCCGGGCTGGGCATCCGCGAGACGGTCGGCCTGGTGACCGACGACGGCGCGGCGTTCGTTCCCCACCGCATACCTGACAACTGACGCTCCCCCTGGAGGAAGACGTGAATCTCGCTCTGGACGGCGGCGTGATCGGCACCGGGATCGGCGCGATCCTGCTCTACGCCGTGCTCGGCGTGCTGCTCATGCTGCTGGGCTTCTACGCGGTGGACCTCACCACGCCCGGCCCCCTCAACCTGCAGGTCAAGGAGGGCAAGCCCAACGCGGTGATCATCACGGCGGCGGGCATGGTGGGCATCGCGTTCATCGTGGTGGTGTCGATCTACGGCTCGTCGGGCGCGCTGCTCGACGGCCTGCTCACCACCCTGATCTTCGGCGTGATCGGGGTGGTCGCGCAGGTGCTGGGCGCGCGGCTGCTGGAGTGGGTCACCGGGATCGACATGCGGGCCGTGCTGGCCGGCGAGACGACGATGCCGCAGGCCTACCTCGTGGCGGCCGTGCACGTCGCGCTGGGTCTCGTGGTGGCGGTCGCGATCATCTAGCCGCCGGCGAGCCGGGTTCGCCGTGCGCGCGAGCCGGGTTCGCCGTGCGCGAGCCGGGCCCAGATGCGTGCACTCCGTGCGCGAGCCGACACGATCTGGTGCGCGAGCCGACACGGAGCGGCGTCCGAGGTTGACCCTCGACCAGGTCGAGACGTGAGGTTGATCGGCGTGGAGAGCATGCGCGGGATCGGCCGGATGTCCCGGGAGTCGGGGCTGACGGTCAGCGCCCTGCGGTTCTACGACGGCGCCGGGCTGCTGTGCCCGGCGCACGTGGACCCGCACACCGGCTACCGCTTCTACGCGCCCGAGCAGGTCGCGATCGCGCGGCTGGTCGCCGCCCTGCGCCGCGCCGGGATGCCGTTGGCGGGCATCCGGGAGGTGCTGGAGCGCCGGCGCGACCCCGTCGCGGTGGACGCGATCGTCGCCGATCACGTCCGCGCCCTCGAAGAGGGCCTGGCCGACGCCCGTCGCGTGCTCTCCACAGTCCCTCCGCTGCTCGCGACCCTGGAGAACACCGTGCCCACCACCGTCACCGTGCCCGCCCACGACCTCGCCGCCGCTCTGCGCGCCGTCCGTTTCGCCGTCGGCGCCGACCCCCGGCCGCCGGTCCTCGGCAGCGTGCTGTTCGACGTGACCGACGTGCTCACGCTCGTGGCCACCGACCGCTACCGGCTGGCCACGGCGCCCGTACCCGTGATCGAGGCGGAGGGTCCCGCGGTAGCCGCCGTCGTGCCGGTCGCGCTGGCGGACCGGATCGCCGCGATCGTCGACGGGCCCGGCTCCGGCACCGTCGCGATCACCGTCGCCGACAGCACCGTCACGGTCCGGTGCGGCGAGGCGGAGGCCGGTGGTCCGCTGCTCGACGACGCCTATCCCGACTACCGCAGGCTGCTGCCCGCGGAGCTGCCCGGCGTCCCGGTCGACGCCGCAGCACTCCGGGCCGCGGTCGCCGCCGCCCCGGCCCGCATGTCCGTCCGCGAGCAGGACGGCTCGGAGTTCGCCGTCACCGAGCTCGCCGTCGGTACCGGGGGTGTGACGGTGGCCCCCGGCGGCATCGGCGTGAACCGGGAGTTCCTGCTCGAGGCCGTCGACGCCGGCGGGGACGGCCAGCTCCTCCTCGCCCTCGACGGGCCGGTCGCCCCGATCGTGCTGCGGTCGGAGCGGTCGACGTCGCTGCTGATGCCCGTGCGCCTGTGACAGGCTGACCGGGTGCAGGCTCCCCGGTTGGTCGCCACCGACGTCGACGGCACGCTGCTGAACCCCGACGACGAGGTCACCCCGCGGGCCGCGGCGGTGATCGACAGGCTCACCGCGGAGGGCGTCGCGTTCGTGCTGGTCACCGGACGTCCGCCGCGGTGGATCCCGCCGGTCGTGGCGCAGCTGCCGATGACCCGGTTCGCCGTGTGCGCGAACGGCGGGGTGCTCTACGACGCCGCCCGGGACCGCGTGGTCTGGTCGCGCACCATCGACCCGGCCACGCTCGCCGAGCTGGCCGCGGTCATCACCGAGACGCTGCCCAGCAGCCGCCTCGCCGTGGAGGGCGTCGGCGAAGGGGCGTCGGGTGACCACTTCGCCGCCGAGCCCGAGTACATCCACGCCTGGACCGACGGCGACAACCACACGGTGCCCCGCGCCCGGCTGCTGGACCGGCCCGCGGTGAAGATGCTGATCCGCAGCCCGGAGCTGAGCAGCGACGCGATGGTGGCCGTGCTCGCGCCCGTCATCGGGGACGCCGCCGATCTCACCTACTCCCACCCGCGCGGCCTCGTCGAGATCTCGCCGGCCGGCGTCACGAAGGCCACGGGCCTCGCCGAGGTGGCCGACCGGCTCGGGCTCGCGGCCGCCGACGTCGTCGCGTTCGGGGACATGCCCAACGACCTGGCGATGCTGCGCTGGGCCGGCCATGGCGTGGCGATGGGCAACGCGCACCCCGTCCTGCTCGACGCCGCGGACGAGGTGACGGCGAGCAACGCCGACGACGGCCTGGCTCTGGTCCTCGAACGCTGGTTCTGACGGCCGGGGCGGCGAGTTCGCCCGCCCCTGCGTGCCGACCCGCCCGCCCGCCTGTGCCGGCTCGACCGCCGCGTCGTGTCGACTCGCGTGCTTCCACGTATCGACTCGCGGGACGGGCTGCAGGCTCGGTCACCTCCTCGTGCTGACCCGCTCGCCGCGTCATGGCGACTCGCGCACCACCTCGTGCCGGCTCGGGATGAACGGGGCGTGGATGCCCGGCGAACTCGGCGGGGGTGGGGCGCCGTGGCGGAGGCGCCGCAGGGTGCGCCCGGTGATCCCGCGTAGCATCGGGCACCGTTCGCGCGACCCACCGGCGGCGGGAGCACCGTATCGGTCCGTCCGGTGGCGCTCGAACCCGCTGACCTGACGCCGCTGATCCTGATGGAGGCCCCCGCACCGTGGCCGAGCTCATCGACCGCCCCGGCCCGACCCGTGCCCCCGATCCGGATCCGCTCGCGCCCGCGGGCGCCGAGGTCCAGGTGCTGGAGGCCGTGCAGCGGGCTGTCGGCGGCACGGCCGTCGTGAAGGCAGCCCGGGGCGCGTCGCTCTTCGGCGAGCACGCCGCGGGCTGGCTGGCCATCGGGGCGATCGGGGCACTCGCCGACCGCCGTCGCCGCCGGGAGTGGCTCACCGCCACCGCGGGCGTGGCGCTGGCACACGGCGTGTCGATCGGGGTCAAGCGCGTGGTGCGCAGGCCCCGCCCGCACGACCCACGGGTGCAGGTGCTCGTGGGCACCCCCAGCAGGCTCAGCTTCCCGTCGGCGCACGCGACGTCCACCACCGCCGCCGCCGTGCTGTTCGGCGCACTCGTCCACAAGCCGCTCGTGCCCCTGCTGGTGCCGCCCATGGCGGCGTCGCGGCTGGTGCTGGGCGTGCACTATCCCAGCGACGTCCTCGCGGGCTCGCTGCTGGGCGCCGCCGTCGCGGTGGCCACGCGCCGCTGGGGCGCCACCCGGAGGGGGACCAGATGACCAGCACCGACGTGCCCACCACCGAGGCGCCGCTGCCTCCGCGCAAGCCCGTGGGCGTGCTGCGCGGCGTGCTGCGGACGATGCGCCCCAAGCAGTGGGTGAAGAACGTCCTCGTGCTGGCGGCGCCGTTCGTGGCGGGCAGCCTGTTCACCTCGGGCATCGCGCTGCACCTGGCCGTCGCGTTCGTGGCGTTCTCGCTGGCCGCGTCGGGCGTCTATCTGGTGAACGACGCCAACGACATCGAGGCCGACCGCGCCCACCCCACGAAGCGCGACCGCCCCATCGCGGCGGGCATCGTGCCGGCGAAGCTCGCGCTCGTCGTCGCCGTCGTGCTGCTGGCGGGCTCGCTGGCGCTGAGCTTCCTGGCGAGTACGCAACTGGCGATCGTGCTGGCGGTCTACATCGCGGTGCAGCTGTCCTACTGCTTCTGGCTCAAGCACCAGCCGGTGCTCGACATCTGCATCGTCGCCTCGGGCTTCCTGCTGCGCGCCATCGCCGGTGGCGCGGCCACCGGCATCCCGCTCTCGCAGTGGTTCCTGCTGACGGCCGGGTTCGGGTCGCTGTTCATGGTGGCGGGCAAGCGCTACGCCGAGATGATGCTGGCGGAGCGCACCGGCGCGAAGATCCGCAAGTCGCTGGAGGCGTACTCGGGGTCCTACCTCCGGTTCGTGTGGGCGCTGTCGGCCACCGTGCTGACGGTGACCTACTGCCTGTGGGCGTTCGAGATCCGCGAGGCGCACCACAACTCCGTGTGGTCGGTGATCTCGATCGTCCCGTTCGTGGTGGCGGTGCTGCGCTACTCGGTGGACGTCGACTCCGGAAACGGCGGCGCCCCCGACGAGATCGCGCTGGCCGACCGCGTGCTGCAGGTGCTGGCGATCGTCTGGGTCGGCACGCTCACGCTCGCCGTCTACATTCCCGCGGTGACATGAGAAGCACGGCGACGGACATGAGAAGCACGGCGACGTGAAGGGCATCATCCTGGCCGGCGGCTCGGGCACCCGGCTGCACCCGATCACGCGTGCCGTGTCGAAGCAGCTGCTGCCCGTGTACGACAAGCCGATGATCTACTACCCGCTGTCGGTGCTGATGCTGGCCGGCATCCGGGAGGTCCTGCTGATCTCCACCCCGCACGACCTGCCGCAGTTCCGCAGGCTGCTGGGCGACGGCGCCGAGCTGGGGCTCGCGATCTCCTACGCCGAGCAGGCCGCCCCGAACGGGCTGGCCGAGGCGTTCGTGATCGGCGCCGACCACGTCGGCTCCGACCCGGCGGCGCTGGTGCTGGGCGACAACATCTTCCACGGCCCCGGTTTCTCCGGGATGCTGTCGGGCGCGATCGCCGACATCGAGGCCGGTCGCGCGGGGTGCGCGCTGTTCGGGTACCCGGTGCGCGACCCTCAGCGCTACGGTGTGGCGGAGGCCGACGCCGACGGGCGGCTGCTGTCGATCGAGGAGAAGCCCGAGCACCCGAGGTCGAACCGGGCCGTGACGGGCCTGTACTTCTACGACAACGACGTGCTGGAGATCGCCGCGGGGCTGTCGCCGTCGCCGCGCGGCGAGCTGGAGATCACCGACGTCAACCGCGCCTACCTGCAGCGCGGCACCGCCCGGCTGCTGGACCTGGGCCGCGGCTTCGCGTGGCTGGACACCGGCACGCACGAGTCGCTGCTGGAGGCGGGGGAGTACGTGCGGGTGCTGGAGAACCGGCAGGGCATCCGGATCGCCTGCATCGAGGAGATCGCCATGCGGATGGGCTTCATCGACCCGACGGCGGCGTACGCGCTGGGCGAGAACCAGGCCAAGTCCGGGTACGGCGAGTACGTGATGGACGTGGCGAAGTCGTACGCCGCCGGTAACTGGTCGCCCCGCCGTCACGAGGAGTGAGTCGTGCAGGTTCTCGTCACCGGCGGTGCCGGATTCATCGGATCGAACTACGTGCGGTCGGTGCTGGCCGGCGCCTACCCCGCCTATGCGGGCGCGCGGGTGGTGGTGCTGGACCTGCTCACCTACGCGGGCACGCTCACCAACCTCGCCCCGTACCTGGATTCGCCCCAGGGCAGATCGGCACAGCTGACGTTCGTGCACGGCGACATCCGTGACCCCGACACGGTGGCGCAGGTGATGGCCGGCACCGACGTGGTGGTGCACTTCGCCGCCGAGTCCCACGTAGACCGCTCGATCACCGGTGCCGCCGACTTCGTCTCGACGAACGTGGTGGGCACGCAGGTGCTGCTGCAGGCGGCGCTGGAGGCCGAGGTGAGCCGGTTCGTGCACGTGTCCACCGACGAGGTGTACGGCTCGATCGAGCACGGCTCCTGGCCCGAGACGCACCCGCTGGAGCCCAACTCGCCGTACTCGGCGGCCAAGGCCGGCTCGGACCTGCTCGCGCGCTCCTACCACCGCACCCACGGGCTGCCGGTGTGCATCACGCGCTGCTCCAACAACTACGGGCCGCACCAGTTCCCGGAGAAGGTCATCCCGCTGTTCGTGTCGAACCTGCTGGACGGGAAGAAGGTCCCGCTCTACGGCGACGGGCAGAACGTGCGCGACTGGCTGCACGTCGACGACCACTGCCGCGGCATCCAGCTCGTGGCCGAGAAGGGGCGCGACGGCGAGGTCTACAACATCGGCGGCGGCACCGAGCTCACCAACCGGGAGCTGACCCACCGGCTGCTCGACGCGGTGGGGGCCGGCGAGGAGATGATCGAGCCGGTCGCCGACCGCAAGGGCCACGACCGCCGCTACAGCGTGGACTGGTCGAAGATCGCCGACGAGCTGGGCTACGCGCCGCAGGTGCCGTTCGAGCAGGGGCTGCCGGCCACGGTGGAGTGGTACCGCGACCACCGCGCCTGGTGGGAGCCCCTCAAGGGCTGACGTCAGGGCTGATGTCGACGCAGACCAGCGCCCACGGCCGGTCGCTCACGCGCGTCATCACCAGCGTGGCGCGCCGCGACCCAGTCAGCCGCAGCCGCTTCTGCAGCGCGTCGACGTCGCCCGCCAGCCCGCGCCGCCGGATGTCGACGGCGCCGATGTCCAGGCGGCGCAGCCGCTCGGGCAGCTGCTTCTGGTGCCACGGGCCCGAGTCGATCACCTGCAGCGTGCGGGCGAACGGCGTGCGGACCAGTGTGTCGGTGGACAGGAACGCGATCCGGTCGTCGATCTTCCACGCGCCGGTGAGCCGCGCGACGTCCTCGACCAGCCCGGCACGGGTCACGGCGGGGCTCGGGTCGAGCAGGAACGCGCCCGGCCCGCGCACGGGCACCGGGTCGCCGGGGGAGCCCACCAGGGTGTGACCGCCGGGCAGGATCGTGGCGCGGGTGCGGGCGGTCGCGAGGGCGGGCGACCATGCGGTGGCCTCCTTGAGGTCCCGGTCCACGGCGACGAACTCCAGCTCCCAGCCGGCCGGGACGGTCTCGTGCGGCAGTCCCGGCGCGGCCTTGATCCCGACGCGTGGCACGCGCTCGGCCAGCGCCATGCACCAGTCCAGCGGCGGCTCGCTGTCGCCGACTGGCCTGCGCCCGCGCGCGGTACGGCGGGCCGGGTCGACGAAGACGGCGTCGACGCCGGACAGGTCGACGTCGCGCACGTCGGAGCGGCGCACCGTCACGTTTCCGGCGACGCCGTGGACGAATGCGTTCCGGCGGGCCATCCACAGGTGGACGGGATCCCGGTCGACGCCGAGGACCTCCCGGTCGCGGGCGAGGGCGACGAGGTCCCCGCCGATGCCGCAGCACAGATCCGCCATGGCCGCCGCGCCCGCGAACCGGGCGGCGCGGTGGGCGGACACGACCTCGGCCGACGCCTGTTCCCACCCGGCCCGGGTGAAGAACATGTCGGCGGCGCCCGCGAACTTGCCGGCGGCCCGCGCGCGCAGCTCCTGCTGGCCCATGGCGTCGACCACGAGCTGGGCGGGGTAGCGCCGGCGCAGCGCCGTCCCGAGGCGGAGGCCGTCGGTTCCGGTCACGTCGTGCCCGGCCAGCTCGGCCAGCAGCGCCCGGCCGTCCTCGCCGGTCAGCGCATCGAGCCGGGCGACGGCGTCCTCGCCGGGCTCGCGGCCCTCAGAGGTCGCAGGATCGGACATGCTCGGCGAGCCGGTCGCGCCAGTGGGGGAGCTGCACGCCGGCATCTGCCGCCTTCTCCGTGTCCAGCACGCTGTTCAGCGGCCGGCGTGCGGCCTGGGGCCTGTCGGCGAAATACGCGGCGGTGCTCGTGCCGGTGATGGTCAGGTCGCCGCGCCCGGCCAGCGCGTAGACCGCACGGGCGACCTCGGCCCACGACGCGGGCTCACCGCCACCGGTGACGTGGTAGCTGCCGAACGGCGCGGCCGTGGTCACGAGGTGCACGATCGCCGCGGCGAGGTCGGAGGCGAACGTGGGGCGGCCGATCTGGTCGTCCACCACCGTCGGCGCGATCCCGCGCGCCGCGAGCCCGAGCATCGTGCGCACGAAGTTGCGGCCCTCCCCGACCACCCAGGTGGGCCGCAGCAGGTAGTGCCTCTCGACGCCCCGCACGGCGAGGTCACCGGCCGCCTTCGACGCGCCGTACGCCGACAGCGGCGCCACCACGTCGTCCTCGCGGTAGGGGCGCTGGAGCGCGCCGTCGAAGACGTACTCGGTGGACAGGTGCACGAGCGTCAGGCCGTGGCGGCGGGCGATGTCGGCCAGCGCGGCGGGGCCGGCGGCGTTGGCCCGCCACGCCGCGGCCCGGCCCTCGGGCGTCTCCGCCCCGTCGACGTCGGTGAACGCGCCCGCGTTGACGACGACGTCGTAGGCGGGCCAGTCCAGCTCCGCGGGGGAGGCGATGTCGAACGCGTCGCGGCCCAGCGCCGTGGCGTCGGGCAGCGCGGAGGTCAGCGCGCGGCCGACCTGGCCGCCGGCCCCGAGGATCAGCGCGCGCACGCGAGCTCCGCCAGCGTGGGGTGGCCGCGGTCCTTGTCCGAGCGGATCGCGGCGTCGGGCCCGATCGGCCAGTCGATGCCCAGCGCCGGGTCGAACGCCTGGATCAGTGTGTACTCCGCGTCGGGGGACCAGTGCTCGTTGACCAGGTACGTGTAGACCACGTCCGGGGTGAGCGTCTGGTAGCTGTTGCCGCACCCGCGGGGCACGTAGAGGGCGTTGCCCGGGTGCAGCTCGACCGTCTCGACGCGGCCGCGGGTCTCGCCGTCGCGCAGGTCCACGATCGCGGCGAACGCCCGCCCGTGGGCGAGGGAGATGTACTTGTCCCACGGCTCGGCGTGGATCCCGCGCGTGACGCCCACCTCGGCGTTGAACGAGACGTTGTTCTGCACGATCTCGAACGCCGGGAAGCCCTGCGCCTCGAGCTTCGCGCGCTGGAAGCCTTCCTTGAACCAGCCCCGCCCGTCCTCGTGGAGCGCGAGGTCGATGCGAAGGAGTCCGGGGATGGACGTTCCGTGAACGCGGAGCGGGTCAGCCACGGACGGCAGTCTCCCAGCCCGACCCGCCCTTGGGGGGACGGGCCCGCAGGTCCCCGGGCCGGTAGGGTGCTGCGCGTGGTGGGACAAGAAGGCGATACGGCTTCCGCGGCGTACACCGAGAGGCTCACCCGGCGATCCGGGGCCCGTTGGAAGCAGGTCCTCGACGTCCAGGCGCCCTACCGGTGGAACCTGCGGCGCGTCCTCGGCGACCGCCGCACGCTCGACGTCGGCTGCGGGATCGGCCGCAACCTGCACAACCTCCCCGCCGGCAGCCTCGGCGTCGACCACAACGCCACCTCGGTGCAGGCGTGCCGCGATGCCGGGCTCGACGCCGTCACGGTCGACGAGCTCCTCGCGCGCAGCCCCGAGGAGCACGGCGGTTTCGGCGGGATGCTGGCCGCACACCTGATCGAGCACCTGCCCGCGGGCGGTGCCGTCGACGTGCTGGCGCCCTACCTGCCCTATCTCGCGCCCGACGCCAAGATCGTGCTGATCTGCCCGCAGGAGCGCGGCTTCGCCTCCGACGCCACGCACACGGCCTTCACCGACCAGGCGCTGCTCGGCTCGCTCGCGCGGCAGCTCGGCCTGCGCGTCGAGAAGCAGTACTCCTTCCCGCTGCCGCGCATCGCGGGGAAGGTCTTCACCTACAACGAGTTCGTCACGGTCGCGGCGCGATGACCGCCGAGGACCTCCGTCCGGCCTCCGCCGCGCCCGTGCCGGCCCCCCGCGGCGCCGCCACCGGTGAGCTGCTGGTGGTGCTCCCCGCGCTCAACGAGCAGGACAGCGTGGCGCGCGTCGTGCAGGAGGTGCGGGCCGCGCAGCCCGCCGCCACCGTCCTCGTCGTCGACGACGGGTCCACCGACGCCACCGCGGCCCGCGCCACCCGCGCCGGGGCGCTCGTGATGCGCCTGCCGTTCAACCTCGGCGTCGGCGGTGCGATGCGCGCGGCCTACCGCTACGCCCGCGAGTACCACTTCTCCTTCGTCGTGCAGGTCGACGCCGACGGCCAGCACGACGCGAGCGAGATCGCCAACCTGCTCGCCGTGATCGACGACGACGCCGACGTCGTGATCGGCTCGCGCTTCGCCGGCCGCGGTGACTACGCCGTGCGCGGTCCCCGGCGGTGGGCCATGCGCCTGCTCTCGGCAGCGCTGAGCGGCATCGTCGGCACCAGCGTGAAGGACCCGACGTCGGGCTTCCGGCTGGTCAACCGCAAGGCCATCGCGCTGTTCGCCGAGCACTACCCCGAGGAGTACCTCGGCGACACGGTCGAGGCACTGGTGATCGCCCACCGCGCCGGGCTGCGGATCACCCAGGTGCCGGTGGTGATGCGTCCCCGCGAGACCGGGGCGGCGAGCACCAACCCGTTCCGGTCGGCCGTCTACCTGCTGCGGGTGGTGGTGGCGGTGGGGCTGGCCCTCATCCGGCGCGCGCCCCGCGACGGCCGGGACTTCTGATGGCAGGGCCCCGCCTCACGATCGTCTCGGTGATCGTCGCGCTCGCGGCGCTCGTGCTGGTCTTCGAGCTGCTGCGCCGCCGCAGGCTGCGCGAGAAGTACGCCGTGATCTGGGTGGTCATCTCGATCGGCACCCTCGTGGTCGCGCTGTTCCCGCGGCTCCTGGGCGGCGTCGCCGCGCTCGTGGGCATCCAGACCCCGAGCAACCTGCTGTTCTTCGCCTCGCTGATCATCCTGTTCGCGGTGTCGTTGCAGCTCTCGCGCGAGGTGGGGCTGCTCGAGGAGCAGTCCCGCAAGCTCGCCGAGGAGATCGGCACGCTCAAGCTGCGGATGGACGCCGTGGAGAAGGAGCGGGCCGCGGAGCAGGGGCGCCCGCCGTCCGTCACCGTGCCCGACAGCGAGTGACACACTCCGCACCGGCGTTCCGGCGACGGCACGGGCGCCCCGGCGCGGGTGCGGACACCACGCCGGGTGTGCGGTGCGGTCAGAGCAGGCGGCGTGCCACCGACCAGTAGGCCCGCACCGCGACGTTGACGATCCGCGTCAGCGGTGCGGGGCCGATCGCCGACGGGTCGAAGTCGGCCGTCAGATGGCGCATCCACACCGCATCGGGCTCGCGGCGCTCGGCCTGCACGAGGCGGCGGCGCTCCGCGATGTGCGCGCGGTGGCGCCACAGCCACAGCCAGCCACGTACCTTCCCGCCGCCCCACCCCGACGCGACGGCGTACCCGGCGAGCAGCACCTCCATGACGAGCAGCACCGGCGCCAGCAGCAGCAGTGCGCGGGAGCTCCACAGCGTGGAGATCATCATCAGCCGGTTGCGCTCGAGCAGGTACATCTTGTGGGCGTTGCGGGAGAACTCGTAGTGGTGCAGCGCCAGCGCCGTGGGGACGCACCGCGCGCTGAGCCCCAGCCGCCACGCGCGCAGGCTCAGCTCGGTGTCCTCGAGGTAGGCGAAGTACTCCTCGTCGAACCCGCCGAGGGTCTTCCACACCGAGCTCTGCAGCAGCACGCAGGCGCCGCTGGCCCCCGTGACGTCGTAGGGCTCGGTGCGGGTCTCGGCCGTGTTCATCCCGCCGGCCCACGACAGCCCGATGAGGTGCACGGGGTTGCCCGCGCTGTTGACCAGGTGCGGCGGCTCGGCGAGCCGGACGCCGGCCATCACCGGTCCCGTGTCCGGGCGCACGGCCTCGGCGGCGAGCAGCGCGAGGGTGTCCGGGCGCAGCACGCAGTCGGAGTTCACGAGCGCGACGAAATCGGTGTCGAGCGCCTCGACCCCGAGGTTGCAGCCACCCGCGAAGCCGGTGTTGCGGCCCGGGTGCAGCACCTCGACCCGGTCGTCGGGCGGCACGGTGGCCAGGTCCTCGGGCCGGCATTCGTTGTCGACGAGCACGAGCCGGACGTCGATGTCCGTGGAGGCGAGCACCGAGCTCACGCAGTCGGCGAGGTACGGCTCGGCCTGCCAGGCGAGGACGACGACGCCCACGGTCGGGGCGGTCACGGGGTTGCTCGGATTCGGCGGCGCACGACCGACAGGACTATCAGTACGACGAGGGCGCCGACCATCTGGCCCACGGTCGCGGCGGTCAGCGGCGGCGCGGCCAGCAGTGCCACCACGAGCAGCACGGCCAGGCCGGCGATCCACGCGACGGCGGCCGCGGCCGGGCGTCGGACCGCGACCAGGTGCGTCTGGCCGATCTGGGCCGCCGCCCCGACGACGGTGGACGCGGCCAGCCCGGCCAGCACCCACGTCGGCGGCGTGATCGTGGCCCCGAAGACGAGGTGCGACACCGTGGGCACGACGAACACCGCGATCGCGCCCCAGACGACGCCCGCCACCAGCAGCGCCGTGCCGAGGCGGCGCGTGGTGCGCCGTAGCGCGGCGTCGTCGCCGGTGCGCTCCATCGCGGCGAACATCGGCAGCAGCAGCGCCTGCACCGAGGGGAAGAACAGGACGGGCGCGCGCAGGATCACCGCGACCGTCACGAACCCGGCGGCGACGGCCGGGGCGTCGGTGAGGCGCGACGTCACGACGACGGGGGCCAGGTTCCACACGCCCTGCCCGGCCAGCAGCAGCGCCGCCGACCAGACGACCGCGCGCAGCGCCGAGCCCGTCTCGGGGACGGCCGTGCCGGGCCCGGCGACGGTGCCGGCCGGCGTGCTGCGCAACGCCGGGCGGGCGAGGACGGCCGCCGCCACGAGCGGGGCCAGCGCCAGCACCGCGATCCACCACGTGGTGTCGCGGTCGCCGAGCAGCACCAGCGTGAGGGCCGCGACGAGGCCGACGCCGGCCTCCAGCCAGAACGTGGCCGCGTAGAGGCCGTAGCGGCGGGCGCCCGCGAGCGGCCCGCGCAACAGGTAGGACGCGGCCATGCCGACCGCGCCCACCGCGAGCAGGACGATCGCGGAGGACCCGGAGCCCATGATGCCGCCGATCAGCGGGCTGCTGAGGCCGAGCAGCACGAACGCCCCGACGAGCAGCATCCCGGTGTGCGACAGCGCCGCGCGCCGGGCCGGGGCGTCGTCGAGGCCTGCCGCCCGGGCGGACGCCACCGCGCGGGTGGTCTCCAGCTCGACGGCGGCGAACAGTCCGCGGCCCACGGTGTTGATGAGCAGGTAGTACGAGGTGACGGCGGCGAGCCCGGCGGCGTCGAGGTTGCGCGCGGCGATCGCCAGCACCACGTAGTTGGACGCCGCGAGCGCCAGCTGGCTGCTCGCGACCTGTGCCGCCGAGCCCCCCTGCCGCACGACGGCGGCCCGCGTCACCGGGGGCCCTCGGCGAGCGCCTGCTGGGGCGGCCCGGCGGGCGCCTGCGCGCCGTCGATCTCGTAGAGGACCAGGTCGGGGTTGCTGTAGACCTTCGTCAGCCACGGCTGCCCGGCCAGGTCGACCAGCCCCGGCTCGCGGGAGGCGTTGCTGCGCAGGAAGCCCGCGTCGAGCTGGACGTAGCGGATGTCGAGCTGGGTCACCGCGACCCGCACAGCCGGGTCGGTGGGGTACTGGTTGAACCGGTCGGCGAGCAGGTTCGCGTCCGGCCCCGTTCGGGTGGCGTCGTAGTGCGCGGCGACGGGCTTGACGCCGGTGAGCGCGTACATCCAGGCGGAGCCGTCGCCGCGGTCGTTGAGCACGCGCTCGCCCGGCGGCACGATCCGCGCCACGGCCTTCATGCCCTGGATCTCCAGAGCCGACACCGCGGGGCCGTTGCCGGTGTTGTTGGTCATCTGGATCTGGTCGCGGCCGAGGTAGAGCCCGCGGGTGACCATGCCGAACGCGAGGATCGCGACGGCCGAGGTGACGAGCGCGAGCGCGATGCCCGCCCGGGGGGCGTCCTCGGGCGCACGCCGGGTGAGCGTCCGCAGGGCGAGGACGGACCAGCGCTGGGCCTCGGCGACCCCGTGGCCGATCACGATGCACAGCGGCACCGCGGTGAGCCCGATGAGCCGGTAGCGGTCGTTCCACCAGATGCTGGTGATCGTCTTGACCCATTGCGCGTCGTTCGACGCGGCGAGCACGAACAGCGTGCCGAAGATCGCGGCGGACGCGGCCACCCAGCGCAGGCCGCCGAGGCGCCGGTAGCCGATCAGGCCGAGGACGAGCACCAGTGACAACCGGATCTGGGCGGTGGGCATGTTGTGGCTGAACGTGAGGAGCTGCCCGAGCGCCGCGGGCATGGTGAGGTCGGCCGGCCAGGTGACGGTGGTGATGCTGCTGCCGCTGCTCAGCGCGCCCGCCACCTGCAGGCCGCACACCACCGCCGCGCCGATCCCGCCCGCGGTCAGCAGCGCGACCTCCCGCGGCGCGGCCCCCGGCCGGCTCCACCAGCGCTGCACGAGCGCCGGCAGGGTGAACAGCACGGCCCCGATGAGGATCGCGGGGTGCAGGCACAGCATCCCGGCAAGCCCGGCGGCGAACAGCGCGGCGGGCGGTACGGCGGCCCGCAGGCCGCGGGCGTCGAGCACGTCGAGGACCAGCACCACCAGCAGCGGGGTGAGCGCCACCCCGGTGGCGAACGGCAGCAGTGGTCCGCGCCAGAGCATGTCGTAGATCGACGTGACCGACACCGCCGCGAGCGCGGTGGCCGCGGCCAGCAGCGGACGGCCGCCGCAGCGGCGCACCATCGCGGCCAGCGACAGCGCGAGCAGGCCCGGGATGAGCACCGTCTGGGCGTTGAGGACGGTGGGGATGCTCGCGCCGGTGAGCTCGTACACCACCGTGGCGATCAGGTGGTAGGCGTTGGGGTAGAAGACGGTGACGCCGTCGTTCTCGTACCAGTTGGTGGTGGCCATCGCGTAGAGGCCGCCGTCGCCGGTGTCGGCGATGAGCCGGATCCCGTTGGCGTGGAACACCGCGTCCCAGTCCTGCGGGATCGCGCCGAGCTGCTTGATCCCGCCGAGGATCGCGGCGATCCCCACGCCCACCGCGACGACGACGCTCGCGGCCACGCCGAGGTGTGCGGTCCTGGTCCAGACGGGCACGGCCGGCTCGACGACGGCTGCGGGCCCGTCGCGACGGCCGCGCAGGGCCTCGCGCAGTCCGCGACGGTGCCGGCGCAGCAGCGCGCGCACCCCGCCGAGCACGATGCAGACCACGAGCGTGCCGAGCGCGAACGACAGCGCTGACCAGCGGACACCCACTGTCGCGTAGAGCGGGCCCGCGAGGCCCGCGATCGCGTAGGTGAACAGCGGGGCCGAGGCGACGAGCGTCCAGCCGCGCTGACCGATCAGCAACCCCAGCAGCCCGCCGGGGAGGAACAGCACGACGACGTACGTCGCGATGACGCCGACGTCGGCGGGTGTCACGTCGGGGATCGACAAGACACCCTCCTTCGAGAACTCGGTCGACGATGTCCGCCGAGGATGCTATCGACCCCTGAAGATTACGGACGGGGGCACCGCGTGGCCCGGGCGGCGTCCGGCCCCGTGGCACGACAGGGTCTAATGACGTCCCAGAGGCGCCCGCACATCGGGCCGCCGGTCTGGGAGTGGTGCGTGCGCACGAAGGACGACGCGGATCCAGCGCAGGCGCAGGGGCGCGGCGCGAGATTGGTGACCGCGGCGGTCGTCGTGGCCGTGGCTCTCTTCGCGCTTATCGGGATCGGCGGCCCGCTGATCGGCCACGGCGTGTTCGCCGCCACGGACGCGCTGGTGCAGTCCAGCCCGTACCGCGACGCCGGTCTCGCCGGCACCGTCCAGACCGCGTTCCAGAACGACACCTACGACACGTTCCTCCCGAACACGCTGCTCTTTGCCGACGCGCTGAAGGCGGGCCACATCGCGGCGTGGAACCCCTACATCCTGGGCGGGGTGCCGCTGGGGGCGACGCCGAACTTCGCGGTCGCCTCTCCGCTCACGCTGCCGTACTACCTGCTGCCCGGCTGGCTCGCACCCGCCTGGACCAAGCTGCTGGAGATCGCCGTCTCCGTCGGCGGGTGCTTCCTCTTCGGGCGACGGGCCGGGCTCGGCCGCCCGGCCGCGCTGGTCGGCGGGCTGGTGTTCGCCACCAGCGCCTTCCTCATCGCGTGGACGGGGTGGCCGCAGACGCGCACAGCCGCGCTGATCGGCTTCGTGTTCTGGGCCGTCGAGCGGCTGGTGCAGCGCGGCCGCGCCCTGGACGCGGTGCTGCTGGCAGCGTCCGTCGCCGCGATGCTCTTCGGCGGGTTCCCCGCCGTCACGGGCTACACGTTGTTCTTCGCCGCGATCTACCTCGTGGTCCGGGTGGTGGCCGAGCACCGGTCCGGGCGCTGGGGCGCCGACGTCCGGGTGCTGGTGGGCGCGGCGGCCGGTCTGGCCGGGGGTGTGGCGCTGGCGGCGGTGCAGCTGCTGCCGTTCGGGTCGTTCATGTCACAGGCACTGGTGGCCGGGCGCGAGCAGACCCCGCAGGACCACCTGCCGCCGGAGGCGCTGATCACGGCGCTGGCCCCGGAGGGCCTGGGCAACGTCAACCCCGGGCAGCAGCCCGCGTTCATGCTCGGCGTGAACTTCGTGGAGGCGCTGTCGTACGTCGGGGCGGTCGCGATCGTGCTGGCGGTGGTGGCGGTGGCGTCCCCGGGCCGGGGGCGTGGCCTGCTGCCCCGGGGCGTGTGGTTCTTCCTGATCGTCGCGATCGGCCTGACCGTCGCCACCACGTACGGCGGGGGCCCGTTGCTCGCGGTGGCGCAGAAGCTGCCGGTGCTGTTCTCGGACAACTACGTCGGGCGGGTGCGCAGCGTGCTCGGGTTCCTGGTCGCGGTGCTCGCCGCCGCCGGGTTCGAGGTGGTGCTGCGTGGACGCGAGCCCACCGGTGATCCCACCGGTGCTCCCACCGGACGGCTGCGGTGGGCCGTGCCCGTCTACGGGGCCGTGGTGTGGTTGGCGGCCGCGGCGGGCACCGCGTGGATCTGGTGGCGGGCCCGCGACCTCGCCCGGGCCACCGACACCGCCGCGGCCGACGACGTCGCCCGGCTCTACCTGCTCGACCGGCAGGTCCTCGCCGCGCTCGTGCTGGTCGCGGTGGCAGTGGCCGGCGTCGCGGTGCTCCGCTGGGTCGGCGGCGGGCGGGTGCTGCGCGGCCTGCGCGTCGGCGTCGCGGTGCTGCTGCCGATGCTCATCGCGGTGCAGGCGCTGGGCCTGGTGCGCGACTACTGGCCGCGCAGCGAACGGGACACCTTCTACCCGGTCACCGACGCCCAGCTCTACCTCCAGCAGAACCTGGGCCACGAGCGCTACGCCTTCGCCCTCGACGGGATGGGCACCGGTGCCGACATACCACTGGGCCTGCGCGCGCTCAATGGGCACATCTTCGTCAACGGGACGATGTCGGACCTCATCGAGGCGCTCCCCGGCGCGCAGTTCCAGGACCCCCCGACGCTGCCGGTGTTCTCGGCGGGACCGGGGGTGGCCACCAGCCCGGTCCTCGACCGCCTGGGCGTCCGCTACTTCGTCACCTCGCCGATCCAGCCGGTCTTCGGCGACCTCGACGCCGACGTCGGCGACGGCGGCACCACCCGTCTCGCTCCGGAGACGCCGATCTCCGTGCCGATCCCGCCCGGCGCCGCCCTGCGCGGCCTGGCGGTGATCCCCGAGTCGGTGCCGGACGTCCCCGGCTCGACGCGCATCGAGGTCGTGCTCCGCGCCGCGGACGGGTCGGTCGTGGCCCGCAACTCCCGCATCGACGCCGGCATGGTCCCCGGGCAGATGTTCGCCGTCCCGCTCACCGAGGCGCCCGGCCCGGCGGTGACCGCGGAGGTGACCGTGCACGGCCCGCAGCCGATCACGGTGCGGACCACGGCCGGCGCGCCCGCCGTGTCGACGATCCGCGCCCAGGACGACGGGCTGCAGCTCACCCACGCCGGCAGCTCGGTGATCTACCAGCGGCTCACGGCGCTGCCGCGCATCCGCTGGGCGTCGGAGACCGTGGTGGAGCCCGACCCGCAGCGCCAGGTCCAGCTGGTGGCGAGCGGCACCCTGCGCCCGGACCAGGTCGTGCTGGGCACGCCGGGCCCCGCGGCCACGGCCGGCCCGGCGACGCTCGACGTGACCGACGACGGCCTCGACGACATCGACGTCACCGTGGACGCGGCGGGGAGCGGATACCTCGTCGTGGCCGACGCCCTGCAGGTCGGCTGGACGGTGGAGGTGGACGGGCAGCCGGCCGCGGTGCGTCCGGCCGACCACGGCACGGTCGCGGTGGCCGTTCCCGCGGGACACCACGTCGTGCACTGGCAGTACCGGTCCGCCACCGCCACGGCCGGGGTCTGGGTGAGTACCGTCGCAGCGCTGGGGCTGCTCGCGATCGTGGGTCTGACGGTCTGGCGGCGACGCCGTGACAGCGCCATGACGACCCTCGATACGCTCAGCCCTCGCGGCGAGGCCGATCTCGAGTCCGTCGGCCTCGGCTCCCCCGAGCGGACTCGACGAGGCCATGACCACTCCTGACACGCCGCCGGCACGGGACGACACGCGCCACCCCTCCCTGGTGGCCGACAGCACCGGGCGCCCGGTCTCCTCGCGCAGCGGGCGCGGCGAGGTCGACGTCACCGTCGTGCTGCCCTGCTACAACGAGCAGGACCACGTGCTCGACGAGGTGGAGCGCATCACCAAGGCCCTGGACAACAGCCCGCTGTCCTACGAGCTGCTGGCGATCGACGACAAGTCCACCGACCGCACGCTCGCCGTGCTGCAGGAGTCCCTGCCGCGCTTCCCGCACATGAGGCTCATGCCCTTCCGGCGCAACGGCGGCTCGGGCACCGCCCGGCGGATCGGCACGGCGGAGGCGGCGGGCCGGATCGTCGTCTGGACCGACGCCGACATGACCTACCCGAACGAGCGCATCCCCGAGTTCGTGCAGTACCTGCAGAGCAACCCGGACGTCGACCAGGTGGTGGGGGCGCGCACCTCGGAGCAGGGCACGCACAAGGTCCTGCGGGTGCCCGCGAAGTGGGTGATCCGCCGCTTCGCGGAGTTCCTGTCGGGCACGAAGATCCCGGACCTGAACTCCGGGCTGCGGGCCTTCCGCCGCGAGGTGTCGCTGCCCTACCTGCGGCTGCTGCCCCCGGGCTTCTCCTGCGTCACGACGATCACGCTGTCGTTCCTGTCCAACCAGCACACGGTGGACTACCTGCCGATCGACTACGCGCAGCGGGCCGGCACCTCGAAGTTCCACTTCGTCCGCGACGCCTACCGCTACATCCTGCAGGTGCTGCGGATGGTCATGTACTTCAACCCGCTCAAGGTGCTGATGCCGCTGGCGCTGACGCTGCTGACGGTCGGCTTCGTGAAGGGCGCCACCGACCTCGTCCGGTACGACCTGCGGATCACCACCAACGCCATGCTGCTGTTCGTGACGGGCCTGATCATCGCGGCGGTGGGTCTGCTGGCGGACCTCATCGTGCGGTCGCGCGGGGACACCTGATCGTGCGACGGTGGCGGACGGCCGTCCGGGTGCTGGTCGTGGCCGCGTTCGCCGGCGCGGTCGTGTGGGTGCTCGCGAGCCGGTGGCAGGAGGTACAGCCGCTGCTCGGCCGGCTCTCGGCCGGGTCGGTGCTGGGCGCTCTCGCCGCGGTGCTTGCGGGCATCTTCGGCACGTTCCTGTGCTGGCGGGCGCTGCTCGCCGATCTCGGCTCCCCGCTGCCGGTCCCCGGCGCGATGCGGGTGTTCTTCGTCGGCCAGCTCGGCAAGTACCTCCCCGGCTCGCTGTGGCCGGTGCTCGCGCAGATGGAGCTCGGCCGCGACTACAAGGTGCCGCCCCGGGCGTCCGGCGCGGCGGTCGCGGTCTTCCTCGTCGTGATCGTGGGGACGGGGCTCGTCATCGCCGTCCCGTCCCTGCCGCTGCTCGCCGACGGCGCGGTGGCGACCTACTGGTGGACGCTGATCGCGCTGCCGGTCGCGATCGTCGTGGCGGCGCCACCGGTGCTCAACCGCCTCATCGGCACGGCGCTGCGGCTGGCCCGCAGGCCGGCCCTGCCGCAACCCCTGACGCTCGGCGGGATCGCCCGGGCGGCGGGGTGGGCGCTGCTGTCGTGGATCGCCTACGGCGTGCACGTCTGGGTGCTCGCGCTGCAGCTCGGGGCGACGCCGACACCGTGGCTACTGCTGGTGGCCACGGGTGCGTTCGCCGCGGCATGGGCGATCGGGTTCCTGGTGGTGGTGGCGCCCGCAGGCGCGGGGGTCCGCGACGCGGCGCTGATCCTGCTGCTCGCCGGCGTCCTCTCGGCCCCCCAGGCCACGGTCATCGCCGTGCTGTCGCGGCTGATGTTCACCGTGGGCGACGTCGCGTGGTGCCTGCCGGCGCTGGTGGCGCGGCGGATGAGCACCCGTCAGGGGAGCGCCGACGAGACCGGCGCCGAGATCAGCGCAGTGTCGCCCACACCGTCGTCCAGGGGAACGGGGTCGTCACCCGCTGCACGTCGGCGACCGTGGAGACGAACTTGACGAAGCTGCGGGTGGACCAGTGGTTGAGGTGCCCCGGGGTGTTGCCGAGGTCCTTCACGTAGCGGCCCGCAACCAGGTTGCAGCCGCGGAAGATCGGCTCCCGCGGCACCGACAGCACGAGGTGCCTGCTCCCGACCCTGGCGATCTCCCGCAGGCCGCGCTCGGGGTCCCGCAGGTGCTCCAGCACCTCCACCGAGACGACGACCTCGAACTCGCCGTCGCGGAAGGGCAGCTGCTCGGCGTTCGCGTGCAGGAAGTGCGGGGCGGAGTAGGCCTTCCAGTCGCGGCGCAGGCCGGAGTCGGGCAGGTCGAGCCCGACCACCGTGGACCACCGCTGCGACAGCTTGTCGGCGATCACGCCCTCGCCGCAGCCGACCTCGAGCGCACGACCGGACGTCAGCCTCGGGTCAGCACGCACGCGGTCGAGCTGTCCCTCCAGGTTGGCCACCCAGCGCTCGGTGAGCCACCGGATCGCCGGGTTCTTGGCGGTGTACTTGGCGGTGTGGTTGCCGATCACCACATCCGGCGTCTCGAACGCCGTGCTCTGCTCCTGCACGCACCGACCTCCTGCCGCGTCGCGACGGGGCGTCGCCCCACCGCGGCGGCCACGGTACCGGTCGGGCACGGGCCGGTCCCGTCACCCTCGGGGCGCCGGCCCCGGCCCACGGCCCCCCGGGTCCGAGGTGGTGGCGGCGCGTCCCGGGGGTGGCGCTGGTGCTGGGGGTCGCCACGGCGGCGGTGGGCCGACACCGTGCGTCACGCGGCCGCCGTTACCCTCAGGAGCCGTGGGATACACGGGATACGACCTCGTCGTCGTCGGATCGGGCTTCTTCGGGCTGACCATCGCCGAACGCGCCGCCTCCGAGCTGGACAAGCGCGTCCTCGTGCTCGACCGCCGCTCGCACATCGGCGGCAACGCCTACTCGGAGATCGAGCCGGAGACCGGCATCGAGATCCACCGCTACGGCGCCCACCTCTTCCACACCTCCAACGAGCGCGTGTGGGAGTACTGCAACCGGTTCACGGAGTTCACCGGCTACCAGCACCGCGTCTTCGCCCGCGTCGCCGACCAGGTCTACGCGTTCCCGATGAACCTGGCGCTGATCAACCAGTTCTTCGGGAAGTCGCACACCCCCGATGAGGCCCGCGCCCTGATCGCCGAGCAGGCCGGCGAGATCGACACCAAGGACGCGAAGAACCTCGAGGAGAAGGGCGTCTCCCTGGTCGGGCGGCCGCTCTACGAGGCGTTCGTCAAGGGCTACACGGCCAAGCAGTGGCAGACCGATCCGCGCGAGCTCGACGCGTCGATCATCGCCCGGCTGCCCGTGCGATACACGTTCGACAACCGGTACTTCAACGACAGGTTCGAGGGCCTGCCCCGCGAGGGCTACACCGCGTGGCTCGAGCGGATGGCAGACCACCCGAACATCGAGGTCCGCACGGACGTCGACTACTTCGACGTGCGCGCCGAGATCCCCGTGGGCACCCCCACCGTCTACACCGGCCCGCTCGACCGCTACTTCGGCAACTCCGAGGGCGAACTCTCCTGGCGCACGCTCGACTTCGAGCAGGAGGTGCTCACCCACACCGGTGACTTCCAGGGCACTTCGGTCATGAACTACAACGACGAGGACGTCCCCTTCACACGGATCCACGAGTTCCGCCACTTCCACCCCGAGCGCGACTACCCGAAGGACAAGACGGTCATCGTCCGGGAGTTCTCGCGCTTCGCCGAGCCGGGCGACGAGCCGTACTACCCGGTGGGCACCCCCGAGGACCGCGCGAAGCTCACCCGCTACCGCGAGCTCGCCCGCAAGGAGACGGCCAACGCGAACGTCCTTTTCGGCGGCCGCCTGGGCACGTACAAGTACCTCGACATGCACATGGCCATCGGCTCGGCGCTGACGATGTTCGACAACCGCATCGCTCCGTATTTCACCGAGGGCCGCGCGCTGGCGGGCACGGAGTCCGCCGAGGACTGAGCCCGGCCCGGCGCGCCGTCCCATCTGCGCGCGATTTCGCGTCCTCGCACGCTCCCTGGAGGGTGCGACGACGCGAAACGGCGAGCGGATCGGGTGCTGACAGACTTCTCGACCATGACGGACACGCTCGCCGCCCCCGCCCCGACGGAGGTGGCGCCGCCGTCACGGCCATGCAGGCGGCGGTCGTGGGCGGTCGTGCCCGCGGTGCTCGTGCCCACCGTCCTGTTCGGCCTGCACGCCTCGCTGTACGGCCGCTGGGAGGTCGACGACGCGGGCATCACGTTCGCCTACGCGCGGTCCGTCGCGATCGGGGCGGGCCCCGTGCTGCAGCCGGGGCTGCCGCCCGTCGAGGGTTTCTCCGACCCGGCCTGGCTCGCGCTGCTGGTCGTGGGGCGGTGGCTCGGGCTGTTCGACCACGGCACCTGGTTCGGGGTGCCGGACTACGTCGCCTACCCGAAGTCGCTGGCGCTGGTCCTGGTCGCGGGGGTGTTCGCGTGCTTCTTCGCCGCCGCGTCGGCCGTGTCGCGGCGGCCCGCCGTCGTCACGGTGCTGGCGGGCTGCGCATGCGCGGTGATCCCGTCGTTCGTCATCTGGTGCGTGTCGGGGCTGGAGAACTCGCTGCTCGCGCTCGCGACGGCGGGCATCGCCACGGTGCTGGTGCGGTCCGGGGCCCGCGACCGGCTCGCCACGCCGGGGCCCGCGGTGGCCTGCGGGTTGCTCGCCGCGCTCGCCGCGCTGACCCGGCCCGAGGGCATGATCTACGCCGCCGCGTACCCGCTGGCGATGCTCGTCCTGCTCCGCCGCGGCACGTGGCTACGCGGGCTCGGCTCGGCGGTGCTCGCGGCGCTGGCCTTCGCCGTGCCGTACGGGGCGTACCTGCTCTGGCGCTGGTCGACGTTCCACGCGTGGCTGCCCACCACCGCCGTCGCGAAGTCGCAGGGGCTGCCCACCGCGGCCGGGTTCGCCAAGGTGAGCGACCTCGTCGCGTACGCGGGCTGGCTCGCCGTCCTCGGCGGGGTGCTGGTGGTCGGGGCCGCGCTCGGGCGCCGCTCGCCGGTGCGCACCGCGGTGGTGCTGGTGCTCGTCCCGCTGGCACTGGCCCTGGCGGCGTTCGGGGTGCTGATCTCGGACTGGATGACCCAGTACCGCTTCGCCACGCCCGTCTGGGTGTTGGGCTCGCTGGTGGTGGCGCTGGCCGCTGTCGAGGTGGTGGGCCGGCTGCGCCTGCGCGGACGCGCGGTGGTGGCCGTGGTGGTGGTGGCCGCCGCCGTGCTGTCGGGCAGCCAGTGGGTCGCCGCCGCGCGCAGCTACCGGGCCGAGCCCGTGGCCCCGATGTGCCTGATCGTGCAGAACACCGGGCGCGAGTTTAACGGCTACGTCGAGATCCTCGGGCTGAGGAGCCCCACGCTGTTCGCGCCCGAGATCGGCGGTGCCGCGCTGACCGGCACGTCGCTGCTCACCGACGGCGCCGGACTGGCCGAGCCGACCATCGCACGGTTCTGGGCGGCCAAGGACTGGGCCGGCGTCCGGAACTACGTGTTCGACGTCGTGAAGCCGTCGTTCATCCGGTCGCACGGGCAGTTCCGCACCCAGATGGCGTTCGACACCGACCCGCGGTTCGTGGCCGGCTACGTGCTCATCGGGCCGACGCCCAACGGCGGCGGCAACTGGGTGCGCCGCGACCTCGTCACGGGCCCGGAGCAGATGGCCCGGCTGCAGGCCTGGGCACGGCAGTCCCTCGCCGCCGACGCGGCCCAGCGGGCCACCCCGCTCGCGTCGTGCGGCGACCGCCTGACTCCGGGCGCGACCACGGCCTGAACCGCGCCGTGACCGCCCCGCGGGTGGCGCTCCTCACGCCGCTACCCTCGACCTCGGTGCGTGTACGACAGCCCCGCCGCACGGCCGAGACCCCGATGACACGAGGACTGCGCTTTGACCACCACCGCCGCCACGTCTCCCACCTCCGCGACGTCCGCGGACCCCGCCGGAGCGCCGTCGGCGTCCGAGCATCCGGGCAGCCTCCTGCAGCGCGTCCTCCTGCCGCGCACGGGCGACCCGATGAGCGTCCGCTCGCTGTACATGGACGAGCGCAACGGCCTGCGCGTCTCCTCCATGCCGTCGTCGCCGGGCGAGCCGGTGCGGAAGGTCCTGAGCTTCGCGGGCTCCTCGATCGGCGCGCGCAAGGTGCGAGCGACCTCCCGCACGTCGGCCGTGGTCAGCGAGCAGAGCGAGGTGTCGTTCGGCGCCTACTTCAACGCGTTCGCGGCGAGCTACTGGCGCCGCTGGAGCGCGCTCACCGAGGTGCACCTGCGCCTCGAGGTCGAGGGCACGGGCCGTGTCGACGTCTACCGCACCAAGGCCGACGGCTCGCACATCTTCGAGTACGGCGAGGTCATCGGCGGTAGCGGCCGCCGCTGGATCGAGGTGCCGCTCGACCTGCGCCCGTTCGAGGACGGCGGCTGGTACTGGTTCGACCTCACCACCGACGCCGGCGAGCTCACGCTGCACGGCGGCGGCTGGTACGCGGCCGAGGCCGCCCCCGGCCGGGCCGCCGTCGCCATCGGCATGCCGACGTTCAACCGTCCCGCCGACGCCGTCGCCACGATCACCGCCATCGGCTCCGACCCGATGGTGCTCGACAGCGTCGTCAAGGTGCTCATCGCCGACCAGGGCACGAAGAAGGTCCGCGACGAGCCTGGTTTCGAGGCCGCCGCGGCCGTCCTCGGCGACAAGCTGCGGATCATCGACCAGCCCAACCTCGGTGGCTCCGGCGGCTACGCACGCGTCATGTACGAGGCTCTCGAGACCACCGACTGCGAGCAGATCCTCTTCATGGACGACGACATCCTGCTGGAGCCCGACTCGGTGCTCCGCGCGGTCGCGTTCTCCCGGCACGCCCGCGAGCCGATGCTCGTCGGCGGGCAGATGCTCTCGCTGCAGGCGCGCTCGCAGCTCTCCACCATGGGCGAGGTCGTCGACCGCAACGCGTTCCTCTGGCGCAACGCACCCGGCACCGAGCCGCACCACGACCTGGCCGACCGCACCCTGCGTCAGACGCCGTGGCTGCACCGCCGCACCGACGTCGACTACAACGCCTGGTGGATGTGCCTCATCCCGCGCGCGGTGGCCGAGGACCTGGGCATGCCGCTGCCGCTGTTCATCAAGTGGGACGACGCCGAGTACGGCCTGCGCGCCCGCTCGCGCGGCTACCGCACCGCCACCGTGCCGGGCATCGCGATCTGGCACATGTCCTTCCTGGAGAAGGACGACACCAGCGACTGGCAGGCCTACTTCCACTACCGCAACCGCTTCGTCGCGGCCGCGCTGCACGGCCCGGACAGCGCGAAGGCGCTGGTCAAGGACACCATCAAGCGCACCCTGCGGCACCTGATGCTCATGGAGTACTCGGCCGTGGCGCTGCAGGAGATGGCGCTGCGCGACTTCCTCGCCGGCCCCGAGGAGCTCTTCCCGTCGCTGCCGGTGATCCTCGGGCAGATCCGCTCCAAGCGCGCCGAGTACGACGACGGTCGCCCCCTCGACTCGGCCACCCAGGTGCCGCTCTCGGACCTCGACGCCCTCGCGGCGCAGGCGTTCCCCGAGCCCCCCACCACCAAGGTCGCGATCGTGAAGAACCTCGCGCGCAGCGTCGTGCACAACCTGCGGGCGCCCGACCCCGCCCACCGGGTCGTGCCCCAGCGCAACCTGCCCTCGCGGTACGCGCAGTGGTTCATCCTGGCGCGGCTGGACTCCGCCACCGTCTCGACGCCGGACGGCCGCGGGGTCACATTCCGTCGCCGCGACCCCGCGCTGTTCCGGTCGATGTTCGCGACGTCGGTGGCGCAGTTGCGCCAGGTGGCGCGCGACTGGCCCGAGCTGCGCCGCCGCTACCGCGAGGCCCAGCCGGAGCTGACGAGCCGCGAAGCCTGGAAGCGCAACGTTTTCGACCGCTGACCGTGTTCGGCCGCTGATCGACGGGGGTTCACTGCGGGCACAGGTCCCGGCAGTAGGGTCGGAGCCGAGAAACCCACCGCCCGGCACCGGCCCGAGAGCCCCTACCGCGGCAGCTGAGAGAGCGAGAACCGTGGCAGCGCCTGCGCAGGTCGTGCCGGCTCTGCGTCCCGCGCCACCCCCACCGTCGCGGGGACGTGACCGGAGGCTGCTGCGCGGGCTCGTCGCGGCGGTGGCTGCGGCCGTGGTCGTGCTGGTCGGCCGCCGTGCGGGCGTGCTCGAGGGCACCGCGGGGCTGCTCGTCGGGGCGCTGCTCGTGCTGCTCGTCCCCACCTCGCGCGACCTCTGCCGGCGCATCCTGCTGGCAGGCTGCCTGCTGCTCGGCTGGGTACCCCTGCTGTGGTGGGTGCCGCTGCCGGTCGGGACCACGGGCCGGGTCGCGATCGGGCTGGCCGTCCTCGCCGCTGCGGTCGCCGGCTGGGTCGGCGCGGGCCGCCGCCCCCGCCTGCGGATGCGGGCGCTCGTCCCGCGGCTGCGTCGCGTGGACGTGTTCGTGCCGCTCAGCGTCGGGCTCGGCCTGGTCGAGCTCCAGCCGTGGCTGCAGGTCAAGACCACGTCCCAGACGCTGGGCATGCTGATGAGCGGCTGGGACAACTCGGCCCACTTCGCCATGGTCGAGGGCATCCGGCGTACCGGCGTCACGGCCGACGTACTCGCGGCGCCCCCGGGTGGGGGCACCTGGCAGTTCTTCAACTACCCGCAGGGCTTCCATGCGGTCGTCGCCACGCTCATCGAGGTGATGGTCGGGCCCGTGCCCGGGAGCATCGGCTCCGAGCTCCTGCTGTACTCGCAGGCCGTGGCCCTGCTCGTGATCGCGGTGACCACGATGCTCGTCGCCGGGTTCTGCGCGCTGCCGGTGCTGCGCGGGCGCCCCGGCATCGCCGCGCCGGTCGCCGCGTTCGTCGCGGCGGTGTTCTACTTCGGCCCCGGCGCCACCTCGATCCAGGGTGGGATCGGCAACTTCACCGTCGCGTGCGCGCTGGTCGTCGCGATCGCTCTGGTCGGGCTGCCGATGGCACGCGTGTGGGCGCCGCTCCCGCTCGCCGCGATCGGGGGCGCGGTGGTGGGCATCGCGTCGAGCTGGGTGCTGCTGCTCGTGCTGGCGGCGCCCGTGGTGATCGCGTTGACGCTCCCGTTCGCGCGTCGTCGCTGGGCGCGGTCGTCGGTCCGGGTCACCGTCGTGTGTGCGGTGGTGGTGCTCGCCGTGCTCGGGTGCCTGTGGCGCACCGTCGTGGTCATCTCCCGGGTGCAGGCGGCCAGCCCGCTGACGCTGACGGGCGGCGCGCCCCCGGTGAACCTCGGCTTCGCCTTCGGTGCGGCGCTGGGCGTGCTCGGGGCCTGCCTCATGGTGCGGCGCGGGTCCGTCGGCGCGATCGGTTCCGCGGGCCGCAGCACCCGGGCCCGGATCGCCGCGCTGGCCGCGGTGCCGGTGGTCGGCGCGATCACGGCCACCGTGCTCGTCGTCATGCAGATCGACGCCAGCGGCGAGGCCACCTACTACGGGCTCAAGTTCATGCTCGGCGCCGAGATCATCCTGCTCGTGCTGCTCGCGATCCCGGTGGCCCATCTCGCCGGCAGGCGGCGGCCCCCGTCCCTGCGGCCGTGGGCGGCGGTGCGCGGGTTCGTCGCCTCGGTGTGCGTCGCGCTGGCCGTCACCCAGGTGTTCGGGTTGACCGTCGCCGGCCTGAGCGGCATCGGGCTCTCCGCCGAGGCGCCCGGGTCGGCCGACCTCGTCCAGCAGGTCCGCGTGCTGCGGCAGCCCCCGACGTCGTCCGACATCGCCGTGCGGATCGAGCGGCTGCAGCGCACGGGCGGCGACATCCCGCCCGACTCGTTCTACGTCGACGCCCGCCCGGACCGCCCGATCAACTCGATCCTCGCGTCCCAGTGGTATCTCGCACTGACCGGCACGTGGACGACGCAGCGCAACTACGTGGCCGCGCGCACCCTTTTCGTCGACCCCGGGCCGGGCGCCGCCGCGGCTGTGCGGTGGATCCTCGCCACCAGCCCCGACGCCGTGGTCCTCGTGCCGTTCGAGAATCGGTACACGGTGCTGAAGGCGCTGGACGAGCCCCGCCTGGACGCCCGCGTGATCGGGATCTGACCGCGCCCGCTCAGCGCGACGCCACGCGACGCACGATCGCCTGGTAGCCCGATCCCAGCAGGCGCTGCATGCCGTCGATGGCGAACGCGTCGGGGCCGATGAGGATGCGGGCGCGCTCGCGCTCGACGCCGCGCAGGATCGTGGCCGCGGCGACCTCGGGGGTGGTGCGGGCGATGCGGTCGAACAGATCGGCGGTGGCGCCCGCGTCCACACCCGCGGCGAACCGGCCGCCGCGCGCGATGTTGGTCTTGATCCCGCCGGGGTGCACGCAGCTCACGGCCACGCCGGTGCGCGCGGAGAGCATCTCCTGGCGCAGTGCCTCGGTGAAGCCGCGGACCGCGAACTTCGACGCGTTGTATGCCGACTGCCCCGGCACCGCGATGATCCCGAAGACCGACGAGATGTTGACGATGTGGCCGGAGTGCGCGCCGACGAGGTGCGGCAGGAACGCCTTGGTGCCGTGCACGACGCCCCAGAAGTTGACGCCCATGATCCACTCGATCTCCTCGACGGTGAGGTCGAGGACGGGCCCGGTCATGCTCACGCCGGCGTTGTTGACCACGAGGTCGACGCGGCCCTGCTCGGCCACCACCTGTGCGGCGTAGGCGTCGAACGCGGCGCGGTCGGCGACGTCGAGCACCTGGTGCTCGGCCTTCGCGCCCGCGGCGAGGCAGGCCTGCGCGGTGGCGGCCACTCCGTCGGCGTTGACGTCGGAGAGGGCCAGCCGCGCGCTCCGGCGTGCCAGGTCGAGGGCGAGCGCCCGGCCGATGCCCGATCCGGCCCCGGTGATGACGGCGACCTTGTCCGCGAAGTCCTTCATGACCGCAGAGGTTACCCGAAGTAACTTACCGGCGGTAGCCTTCGATCGGGGCTACTCGTCCACCCCGTACAGGCGCGCCCAGTTCGCGCGGCTGGTGAGCCGGCCCATGTCGTCGCGGTAGCGCTGCGCCACCGCCGGGCCCTCGCTGCGGAGGCGGCGCATGGCCACGAGCCCGCGCTTGGCCAGCGTCTTCACCCGCTCGGGATCGCGCTGCCGGATGCGGACGCCGGTCTCGCCCATGTCCGTGACCACCGCGCGGTCGAACAGCGAGACGTGCCACCAGTGCGCGTCACCCGCGGCCACGGTGCCGGTGCCGTGCGGTGCCCGTCCCAAGACGTGGTACGCGGCGCGCTTCGCGAACGTCAGCCAGAGGTTGCCCGGCTCGTTGGCGGCGCGCACGATTTGCAGGTCGCGGAAGTCGTCGGACATCTCCGACATCGGGTGCACGATGGTCTCGGGGTAGGCGGCACGGATGCGGCGGATCTCCGCGGCCGCGGCCACCGAGCCGTCATCCAGGATCTCCGGCCCATCGAGGAAGTCCTCGACGGCCTGCAGCAGCGTGGCCGTCAGGCCGTAGTGCATCGCGATGAGGTACGTCGAGAGCAGGTGCCCGACGCGCGTGATGACGCGCTTGGTGGAGAAGTCGGTGTGCAGCGCCGCCATGATCAGGGCGTTGCGCAGGTTGAAGTACCTGTGCCACTCGTCCCAGTCCTTCCACCCGAAGTCGGCGTGCCAGACGCCGGCACCGGGCAGGGTGACCGTCGGGAAGCCGTGGGCGCGGGCGCGGTAGCCGTACTCCACGTCGTCCCACTGGAAGAACACTGGCAGGGGGTAGCCGATCTCCCGCACGATCGCGGCCGGGATCAGGCACGACCACCAGCCGTTGTACTCGGCGTCGACGCGCCGCTCCTGGTTGATCGGCAGGTTCCGCTCGTCCAGGCCGAGGAGGTAGGCCTCGCGGAGCGCCCCGGCGATCTCCAGGCCGTTGACCAGCTTCTCCGGGTCGGCGCGCTCGGCCGAGACGTGCAGGTGGCCCGGGTGCAGCAGGTTGAGCATCTGCCCGCCGATGATCATCGGCGTGGCCGTGCTCGCCGCGAACGACGTCAGGCGGACGACGATCTCGGGCTCGAGCATCACGTCGTCGTCCATGAGCAGGATGTCGGACTGCTCCTCGGGGGCGCCCGCCGTGGCGTCGAAGAGGCCGCGGGTGAAGCCGCCAGCGCCGCCGAGGTTGGGCTGGCGGACGTAGCGCAGGTGCTCGCCGAGCGCCGCCGCCACATCGAGGAAGCGCTCGCGGGACTCCAGCGGGTCGCTGCCCTGGTCGACGACCTCCACGGTGCCGACGAGCGCGAGCGCGCCGGGGTCGTCGGCGAGCGACTGGAGCGTGTTGAGGCAGTCGTCGACGCGGTTGTAGGTGCAGATGACGAGGTCGGTGCGCGGCACCGGGCGCACCGCAACGACGCTCCACCGGACGTCGGAGACGCTCATGCCGTCGATCTCGGTGGTGAGCTCCAGCCACATGCCGCCACCGTCGAGGAAGCGGTCGATGGGGGCGACGAAGCGGACCTTCTGCTCCACGACGTCCTCGACGTCGGCGACGGCGGCGACGCGCCAGACCTTGTTGGTGTCCGAGGCCATCAGCCGGACGCGGCCGGAGCCGGTGACGACGGCCTCGACCTCCACCTCGGTCACCGGGGTCCAGCGCTGCCAGTAGGTGGCGTGGAAGCGGCCGAAGTAGGTGTTGGTGTGCACCCGCGAACCCGGGGAGAGGTCGATCCGGTGGCGCCTGCGGCGCGCGGTGCCCATCTCGACGACGGAGTAGAGATCCTCCGGTGCCTTTCCCGACGGTCCGAAGAACAGGCCGCGCTGCGCCAGGATCGGCGCGGGCCTCCCGCCGTCGGCGGGGCCGGTCTCCCGGTCGTCAGCGGGAGCGGCCACGTCGGTCGAAGTGTCCGTGCTGTCCGGTGTGCGAAGCATGCGAAGCGGCCGTCCTCCGGTCGAGTGTGCACGAGTTCGCTGCCATTGTGGGGGCGGCGATCAGCCGGTGCGTCGTCGGGTCAGCCCACGGGATCCAGTCCCGGCACCCGGGTGCGTCCGTCCGAGTGCCATCCCGCGACGCTGTGAACTGCGACGACGGGTGTCGGAGTGATCATCGGGGTGACGGGGGTCCAGCGGAACAGCTGAGCGGCGTCACGGAGCGGGTCACCGGCGAGGTAGGTGGCCATGCGCTGCTCGGTGACCAGTAGCCGCGGTGCGGCGAAGGGGCCGCCGAAGCTCGGCGCGTAGGTGATCCCGGCCGACGGATCGGTCGCCGGTGGGCCGACCTCCCACGTCGGGAGGCTCGTCGTGCCGAGCGGCAGCTGTGTCGGCTCGATGCACCCGAACAGGAACGCGACGGGCCAGTCGAGGACCGCGCTGCTGCCCGGTGGCAGCAGCGTCTCCATCGGCGTCAGACGGGGCACCCGCGGCAGCGACACCAGTGCCGCGGGCTGCGGGCCTGCCGTCGGCGCGGTCACGGCGAGGCGCACGGAGTCGGCACCGGGCGGGGCCATCAGGCGGACGTCGGTGGGCGTGTCCGAGCCGGAGGTGACGGACCGGCTGCCGATCACCTGACCGCCCGACCCGTACTCGACGGTCAGGCGGTCGGACGGTCGCGTGGTGCCGGACGTCGTGACCACCACGGGCAGCGTGTCGTCACGCTGGGCGGGGTCGAGGGTGAACCAGCCGGTGGTGGTCGTGCCGGACACCGCGATGCCGGGCAGTCTCGTGCCCCCCACGTCGACGGTGCGCTCGGCGCCCGTCATCGAGCCGCCCGCCGGTGGCAGCAGCCCCGCGGACGGGTCGGTCTCGACCGAGAGCAGCCGCTCCAGGCCGCAGGGCTCGCCGCGCAGCGTCGCGAGGCCGTCGGAGGCGAGGGTGTAGCTGTCGCGGTGATCGACGGCCACCCGGGCGAGCCCGCCGACCTGCAGCAGCAGCACCGCCACCAGCGCGACCGCCGTGACCGGGCCCGGCGCGGGCACCCGCCGCGGCGTCCCGACGGCCGTCGCGCCGCCCGCCCGCAGCCACGCCGACCGCACGAGCAGCACCGTCACCAGCAGCCCGCCGACTGCGAGCACGTACGCCGAAACGCCCTTGCCCGCGAGCTGCGGCGGGACGGAGCTGAACGTGGGGGAGAACCAGTTCGACGCGTACGGCCAGATGTTGTAGCCCGCGAGCACCAGCCCGCCGACCCCGGTGACGGCCGCGAGTCCCGTCACGAGCGCCCGCGGGCGCTCCTTCAGCGGGCCCGCGGCGAAGAGCACGAGCCCGAGCAGCAGCACGGCCGCTCCGGTGCCGGCGAAATCGCCGAAGTGCTGCGTCCACTTCGTGGGGGTGAACGTCATGGCCAGCAGGCCGAGCCCGAACCCCGTGACGAGCCGCCCGGCCGGGCCGGGGGCGATTCCGGCCCGGTTGCGGCGCTCGGGCCCGCGGTGCAGCGCCCACATCACGCCCGCCGCCGCGAGCAGCGTGAACAGCACCGCGGCCCGCTTGCCGATCGACCCCTGGAACGAGCCGGGCTCCAGCAGGTTCGCGTAGCGCTCGAACTCCTGGAACCAGGGCATCCCGCCGCCGATGAGCGTCCGGACGCGCGTGCTCTCGAGCATCGACGCGAGGCTCTGGTCGGACAGCATGAACAGCACCGCCACCGACGGCGCGGCCACGAGCGCGATCACCAGCGGCCATACGTGCAGGTCGCGGCGGGACCGCAGCACCCGCAGCACCGGCAGCAGGCCGGCGAGGAACGGCATGAACGCGATGAGCCCGCCGGGCGTCAGCGCGGTGGTGACGCC
>NZ_JAOPWR010000508.1 GCF_025965585.1 Pseudonocardia sp. | reverse complement strand
ACGCCCGCGCTGCAGGGGATGCTCGCGACCCGCGGCCTGATCGTCACCGACGCCTGGTCCTTCCCGCTCTACGGCGGCACCGTGCTCCTCGCGGCCCGTCGAGGTGGCCGTCCGGCCCCGTCCGTCGTGGCGATCGTCGAGGACGAGAAGAACATCGGCGTGCTGGACGCGGCCGCACTACGGAAGCTGCACGACCGGGTCGACGTCTCGACATCGGCGTTGCGCGACCTGCTGTACGACGCTCGCCGGGCGGGAGACAGGGTCTACGGATACAGCGCCGCGTCCCGCGCCGTGGCGCTCCTGCACCTCGCGGGTCTCCAGGACGGTCTCCTCCACGGCGTCGCGGACGCCTCGCCGGCGAAGCAGGGCTGCCGCATGCCCGGTACCACCGTCCCGGTGATCACCCCGGACGAGCTCGTGACCGGTCGGCCGGACGTGGTTCTTCTGTTCGTCTCCGACCTGTTGTCCGAGGTTCGGTTGGCACTGCCGGAGATCGAGGCGTCCGGTGCGAACTGGATCGACGCCGGGGCTGGTCCAAATGGGACGGGCACCACCTGAGTGGCCGAGCCGTAGGTGTCCGTGTGTAACGACGCCCGGGCGTCCGGCGAGTGATGGTCTGCGGGTCGACATCCGGGCCCGTCGCCATTCGGTCGAGCTGCGGGGGCATCGGGAAGCCGCGACCGCGGGGGATGGAACGAGGGGAAGCGTTGAGTTCTCGGCTGGGCCTCGGCAGTACAACGTCGCGGTCGACCACCTCCGGGCGGTCGTGGCGACCATCGGCACACCTTCCCGGCTTCAAGTCCGGGCCGACCGTTCCGCGCCGGGAGCGCTGGGAGACCCGCTACACGGCGTCCAGTGTCGCCTCCGATGTCCTGGCCATCGGCGTCGCCGTCCTCGTCGGCTCTCTGCTCGGCCTCGGCAGCTTCGTCCCGCAGTTCGGACATGTCGCCGTCGGCGTCGGCGTGGTGGCCGGGCTGCTCATGGTCCTGGGCCTGGTCATCTCCCGCGCGTGGGACCCACGGGTCCTCGGGCAGGGCGCGGAAGAGTTCAGCCGGGTGTTGCGCGCCGTCGTCACCAGCGCCGTTGTGCTCGGCCTGCTCGGCCTCGCCCTGCAGGCCACCGCACCTCGGCCGTGGGTCTTCGGGCTGATGCCCATGGCCGGCGTGCTGATGGTGCTCGGCCGCCTCGCGCTGCGCGCCCGCCTGCACGCGCTGCGCAGGCGGGGCCGCTGCGCCCTGCCGGTGCTGGCCGTAGGCACCATCGAGTCGGTCACCGACCTCATCGTCCGTACCCGTCGCGACACCAGTCGGGGCTGGGTCGTCACCGGCGTCTGCACCCCGACGGGCGCCGCGCGCTGCGGGGCTGACGGCATTCTCGGCGTGCCCGTCGTCGGCGATCTCGACACCGTCGCCGACAGCACCCGCGAGGGCCGCCACCGCGTCGTCGCCGTCTGCCCCACCCCCGGCTGGTCGCCCTCCCGGCTCCACCAGCTCGCCTGGAACCTCGAGGAGGCCCCCACCGAGCTCGTGGTCGATCCGGGGCTGATGGAGGTGGCCGGGCCGCGCCTGCACATCGACCCCGTCGACGGGCTACCGCTGCTGCGGCTCACGCGCCCCACCTTCACCGGCGTGCCGTGGGTGGCCAAGCACGCCATCGACCGTTGCGGCTCCGCGCTGCTGCTCTTCCTCATCGCGCCGGTGCTGCTCGTGCTCGCCATCGGCGTCAAGCTCGACGGTGGTGGCCCGGTGTTCTTCCGCCAGACCAGGGTGGGGCGCCACGGCCGTGAGTTCACGATGCTGAAGTTCCGCTCGATGGTCGTCGACGCAGAGGCCAAGCTCGTCGAGCTCGTCGCCGCCAACGACGGTGCCGGCCCCCTGTTCAAGTTGAAGACCGACCCGCGCATCACCCGTGTCGGGGCGTTCCTACGCCGCTACTCGCTCGACGAGCTGCCACAGCTGGTCAATGTGCTGACCGGGGCGATGTCGCTCGTCGGCCCGCGTCCGCCGCTGCCCGCCGAGGTCGCCACGTACGGCCGCGACGCCCAGCGGAGGCTGCTCGTCAAGCCCGGGCTCACGGGGCTGTGGCAGATCAGCGGGCGCAGCGACCTGTCGTGGGAGCAGTCCGTGCGGCTCGATCTGCGCTACGTCGAGAACTGGAACCTCGCCCTCGACGCCCTCATCCTCTGGAAGACCTTCGGCGCGGTCGTCAACAGCCGCGGAGCCTACTGATCGAGGAGACCTCGGTGACCGGCATCAGCTTCGACCGCTCCACCGCCCTGCAGGACCGCCTGCACCAGCTCGTCCCGGGCGGCGCCCACACCTTCGCGAAGGGGTCCGACCAGTACCCCGAGGGCATGGCGCCCGTGCTGGTCGGCGGGTCCGGCGCCCGCGTCCGCGACGTCGACGGCAACGAGTTCGTCGAGTACGGGATGGGAATGCGTGCCGTCACCCTCGGACACGGCTACGCGCCGGTCGTCGAGGCCGTCCGTGAGGTGCTGGCCGGGGGCGTGTCCTTCACCCGGCCCACCGAGCTGGAGTTGGCCGCCGCGGAGGACTTCCTCGCGCTCGTACCCGGCGCCGACATGGTCAAGTTCTGCAAGAACGCCTCTGACGCCACCAGCACCGCCATCCGGCTGGCGCGCGCGGCCACCGGTCGTGAGCTCGTCGGCCTGTGCCACGACCAGCCGTACTTCTCCTCGCAGGACTGGTTCGTCGGCACGCTGCCGATCAACACCGGCGTGCCCGCGGCCGTCCGCTCGCTCGTGCGCACGTTCGGCTACAACGACCTCGAGTCGCTCCGCCGGATGCTGGAGGAGAACGACGGCGCCGTCGCGTGTGTGATGCTCGAGGCGGCCAGCGCGCTGGCCGAGCCCGAGCCGGGCTTCCTCGAGGGCGTGCGCGCGCTCTGCGACGCCCACGGCACCGTCCTCGTGTTCGACGAGACCATCACCGGATTCCGGTGGGCGGCCGGGGGAGCGCAGTCCGTCTACGGCATCACCCCCGACCTCTCGACGTGGGGGAAGGCGATGGGCAACGGGTTCCCCATCGCCGCGCTCGCCGGCCGCCGCGACCTCATGGAGCTCGGCGGGCTGAACACCGACCGGGAGCGGGTGTTCCTGCTCTCCAGCACCCACGGCGCCGAGACCGCGTCTCTCGCCGCGTTCCGCGCGGTCGTGCGCGCCTACGCCGAGACCGACCCGGTCGCCACCATGGAGAGACAGGGGCGCCTGCTCGCCGACGGCGTCAACGCCGTGGCGGCCGAAGCCGGCATCGGCGAGTATTTGTCGGTCATCGGGCGCTCCTCGTGCCTGGTATTCCGTACCGCTGACGCCACCGGCGTGCCGTCGCAGGCGATGCGCACCCTGTACCTCTCGGAGATCCTGCAGCGCGGGGTGCTCGGCCAGTCGTACGTCATCTCCGCGGCGCACACCGACGCCGACGTCGAGCAGACGGTCGAGGCGGCCAGGGGCGCCACTGCGGCCTATCGCAAGGCGCTGGAGACCGGCCGCCCTGAGGACCTGTTCGCGGGACGGCCGGTGGCGCCCGCGCATCGCCTGCACGCCGCACCCCGACGGCTGGCGGCGCGCGCCGAATCGGCCGTTCGCCCCATCCGTTCCAGTTGGTCGGAGTAATGCGGCGATTACTCGAATCGAGTAGCCCAGTGCAGATCACGAACGAACACCGAGATCGGGGAGGCAGACGGTGAGCCCGCTGCAGCAGTACACCAGGCGTATCGCCCGGCGCTGGGTTCTCATTCTCGCGGTCGCGATGATCGGGGGCGTTCTGGCCACCATGTGGGCGCACACGCGCGACGGTCCGACGTGGACGGCCACGGCCGCGCTGACGGCCCAGTCGCAGTTGCACTCGCCCGACCAGGACGCCGTGCTGGCGCTCGGCTATGTGGACTACTTCAACCAGCCCAGCTACCAGCAGCTGCTCGCCACCGAGGTGCACATCCCGGCCGGCGTGAAGCTCTCGGCCGCCACCGCCGCAACCAGCCCTGTCCTCTACATCGAGGCCAGTGGCACCGATGAGGCATCGGTGCGCAGCGCAGCAGCGGTCGCCGCCGAGACCTTCCGCAACGACGTTCGACAGAGCCTCGTCGCCGAGAACCAGCGGGTGGCGACCGGACTGCAGACACAGGTCGCCAACTCCCTTCAGCAGTTGCAGCAGCCCGGCGTGACACCCGGCGAGAGCAACGTGATCCTCGACCAGATCCGCTCGCTGCAGGGCCAGATCACCGTCGTCCAGGCCGACGACACCAACCAGCTCAAGCAGCTGCAGCCCGTGCCCGGGGTCGCGAGCACGAAGTCGAGCACCACGGTCGCCGCCGCGACCGGCCTCGCGGGTGGCGCCGTTCTGGGCATCCTCATCGCGCTGCTGTTCTCCGCGCTGGACAACCGTCTCCGAACCCCGGCCGACGTGCGCCAGCACCTCCGGCTCGACACCCTGGCCAACTTCGAGGCGAACGCCGACCCCGTGCAGCGCACCCGCCGCGTGCAGGCCATGGCCAACGCAATGAGCCTCTTCACGAGGTCCGGTCCCACCGTGGTCGCCGTGGTCGCGCCGCGCGGCGGACGCACGTCTGCCGCCTTCGCCCGGGAGCTCGCGGGCATCTGGTCCACCCGGCGCGCCGGCACGCTGCTGATCCTGGCCAACCTGCGCTCCACAGAGAGTGTCCGGCGGTACGGCGTCCGGGGGCTCGTCAACGTCCTCGACGGTGAGACCAGCGTGGTGGGCGCTACGGTGACGGAGCGGCGGGGTCTCCGGGTGCTCCCGTCCGGTGATCCCGGTGGCCGCGATCCGTACGTGGTGGTGGAGCCCGACCGGCTGGTCGAGGTCATCGAAGAGGCGTCGAGGTCCTACGGACTGGTGATCATCGACGCCCCACCCGTGGACGATGCAGCGGAGAGCCAGGTCGTCTGTGCCGTCGCCGATCACGTTCTGGTCGTCGTCGAGAGTGGCGTGACCACCGCCAAGGACGCCGTGGAAGCCGTGGCGCTGCTGAACGCCGTCAACACCCGGGTCGCGGGCGTGGTGATCGACCAGCAGGCCGGTGCCGCCGAGGCACAGGCCTGCGTGGACGGCGCCGCGGACGACGACAGCCTCCCGACCAGGGTGCTGAAGCACGTCCACCTGCGGCCGCGGCGGCGGGTGGCGGTGCTCCGCCTCCGCCGGGGCGCCTCCGCCGAGCCGACGGCCGTGGACATGGTGAAGGCCACCCGGCCCCGGCCCGCCCCGGCAGGAGCCGGCGCGCCGGCTCTGCACGGTGAGCGGGCGTCCGCCCCCGGCACCGACAAGGGCCAGCCCAGCCCGTTCCCGCGGCCGCGCAAGGGCGTCGCCGGGACGGAGCACGGTGCGGACGTACCGGAACAGGTCATGGACCGCTCGTGGTCCGGCAGGTGACACCGCTGCTGCCCATCGTGTTGCGGGCGGGCCGGCCGTCTCCGCTGCGCGAGGCGGCAGCGCCCTTCGGGCCGGTGGGAACCGGTGTCCTGCTCGCCGCCGTCACAGTCCTGGTCGCCGGTGTCACCTTCGCAGGTCCGGTCGCCGGCCCGGCCGGAGTCCTGCTGGTGGCCCTGGGCGGTGCTGTCGCGGCGCTCGTGTTCGGCTCGCCCACGGCGGCGATCCTGATCCTGTTGTTCGCCTCGTTCCTCCGGCTGGCCGTGCCGGTGCACGGGCTGCCGGCCGAGCCCATGGTGCTCGTGCTGGCGGGTCTCGTCGTGTCGACGGTCCTCGCGGGGCTGCGGGGGAAGCTGCGGCTGCACTTCGGGGCGCTCGAGATGGCGATGGTCGCCTACCTGCTCTGGAACATCGTCTCCGCTGTGCTTCCACACGACTACCCGCCGGTGGAGCCGAGCAGCGGCGCGCCGATCGTCGTCTACCGGTTCATCCTCACGGGAACGGTTCTGCCGTTCGTCGCCTACGTCGTCGGACGGTCGGCGCTCCGCTCGGAGCGGGCGGTCCGGCCCGTCCTGATCACCGTGGTCGCACTCGCCGGCTGGTCGGCGTTGCTCAGCATCATGCAGTTCACCGGGCCGAACGCCCTCGTCTGGCCCCGCTACATCGTGGACGCACCGAACTGGTCCGACCGCGCGGTCGGGATCTTCAACCAGCCCGTCGTCAACGGGCTGGTGATGGTGGCGGGATTCGTCACGGCCACGTTCATGGCGCAGGATCGCGCGCTCGCGCGCTGGCCGCGGATCACGTGTGCCCTGGTCGCCGTCCTGTGTGTGCTGGGGATCTACCTGACCAGGACGCGGGCGGTCTGGCTGGTCTTCGGCGTCGGAGTGCTGGTGTGCGCGGTCTTCGCGCGGGGCGCTCGTACCGGGTTCGTCGTGACGTTGACGGCCGCGGCGCTGTTCGTCGGAGTGAACTGGTCGACCTTCACCAGCTCCGACCGTGCAGCGGGCGGAGTGGGGTCGGCGAACGAGGTCGAGGACCGGCTGAACACGATCGCGACGTCGGTCTGGGCGATCGAGCAGAAGCCGTTGACCGGATGGGGCATCGCCCGGTTCGAGGAGGTCAACACCTACCACCACCAGCAATGGGACCCCACGGTGAGCTACGAGCGCGGGTACTCGATCCCGTCGCACGAGAACGAGCTGGGCATCGCCGCCGAGCTGGGGCTTCCGGGACTCGCGGTATGGCTCACGGTCCTGGGCCTGATGCTGTGGCAACTGTTCGTCGCGCTGCGGAAGCTCCCCGTGCGCGGTCTCGGCGGGAGACCCTTCGGCCTCCTCGCCCTGACGGTGCTCGGAGTGTGGGTGGTGTGCGGGTTCACCGTCGACCTGCGCTACTTCGACTTCGCCAACCTGCTCGTCTTCCTGCTCGTCGGAGCCGCGGTCGGGCTCGCGAACGCGCAGCCACCGCCCGCCCGCGAGCCGTCCCGGCGGCCCGGCCTTCCCCGTCCGCGGCAGCTGGCTGGGGTGTCGTCGTGACCCCCCGCGCCGGCCGGGCGCTGTGTGTGTCCACGAGCCTGGAGACCCGCGGCGGCATCTCCAGCTACGTCCGGATGCTGCGGGGTACGGAGCTGTGGGCCCGCTGGGAGATCGAACACGTCTCCACCCACCGTGACGGCGGCGCCGTCTCCAAGGCAGGCGCGTTCGCCGCGGGGATGCGGCACTACGTCGTCGCTCTGCTGCTGCGCCGTCCGGACGTGGTGCATCTGCACATGTCGTCCTACGGCAGCTTCGTGCGCAAAGCGCTCCTGTTCTGGACGGCGTGGGTACTGCGGGTGCCCGCGATCGTGCACGTACACGGCTCGGAGTTCGACGTCTTCCACGACCGCTTACCGGCACCGCTGCGTGCGGTCGTGCGCAGCACGCTCGGCCACGCGTCAGCCGTGGTGGCTCTCGGCGACTGCTGGGGAGCGCGGCTCTCGGCGATCGCGCCCGCGGCCCGCGTCGTCATCGTGCCGAACGGGGTGCGGATCCCACCTGCGCGCACCGGGGGCATCGGGGATCCGCCGCAGGTGGTCTTCCTCGGCGAGATCGGCGAGCGGAAGGGTGCTTTCACGCTGCTGGAGGCCTGGGCGAAGCTCGCCGCGGAGCCTGAGACCCTCGGCGACGCGCATCTCACGCTGGCCGGGGACCGCGAGGTGGAGCGGGCCCGCAGGCTCGCCGAGGAGGACGGCGTCCGCGGATCGGTCACGGTGCGCAGCTGGCTGCAGCCCGCCGAGGTCGCCGATCTTCTCGGGCGCGCCGACGTTCTCGTCCTGCCGTCCCGCAGCGAGGGCCAGCCCATGGCGCTCCTCGAGGCCATGGCGCACGGGATGTGCGTCGTCGCCAGCGACGTGGGCGGTATCCCGGAGATGCTCGCGCACGGGCGGGCCGGGATGCTCGTACCGCCCGACGACGTCGAAGCGCTCGGGTCGGCCCTGCGCCGTGTGCTCACCGACACCGGGCTGCGGCAGGAGCTAGGGGCCGCCGCCCGCGACCGCGTCCTCGCCGAGTACGACATCGACGTGGTGTGGCGTCGGTTCGACACCCTCTACCGCGAGGCGGCCCGGCGATGAGCCTCTTGCGCAGACCGGTGCGGCGAAGCGGGCCGCTGCGAGTGCTCTTCGTCGTCCCCGACCTGCAGGTCGGAGGCGCCGAGCGGCACGCCGCCACGCTGGCTCCCGCGCTGGACCCCGCGTTCTTCTCGCCGTCGGTGGTCTGCATCGGCGAGGAGGGTGCGCTGTTCGCCGGGCTCGCGGCCACCGGGGTGCCGGCCCGCGCCCTGCACCACAGGCGCAACCCGGTCGCCGCGCTGCTGGCACTGGTGACGCTGATCCGGCGGGAGCGTCCGGACGTCTTGATCACCCGCGGTTACAGTGCCGAGGGACTGGGGCGGGTGGCGGCGATCCTCACTCGCGTCCCCCGCTCGGTGGTGTGGGTCCACAACTGCGGCGATGTCGCGCGACGAAGCCGGGTGCGGACCGCGATCGACCGCATCCTCGAACCCGCCACCAGCGCCTACTACGCCGTCGCGAACGGGCAGCGGCCGTACATGACCGGCGAGCTGCGCTACCCGGACGCCAAGATCGAGGTCATCCACAACGGCGTCGACCCTGCGCGCTACACACCTCGCCCCGCCGGTGCGGGCGACGCCGGCCTCGCCGCCGAGCTCGGTCTCGACCCGCACGCGCCGGTGGTGGGATCCGTCGCGGTGCTGCGACCGGAGAAAGACCACGAGTCGTTGCTGCGCGCGATGCGGCTCGTCGTCGACGAGCTCCCCGACGCGCAGCTGCTGGTGGTCGGGGACGGCCCCCTGCGTCCCGCGCTGACGGCGCTGGCCGCGGAGCTCGGCATCGCCGCGTCGGTCGTGTTCGCCGGCTCGCGTCCGGATGTCGGCAGGGTTCTCGGCCTCGTCGACGTCGTGGCGCTGAGCTCGCGCACCGTCGAATGCTTCCCCATGGCGTTGCTCGAGGCGATGGCCTCGGGCATCCCAACGGTCGGGACGGCGATCGGCGGGGTCCCGGAGATGATCGAGGACGGTGTCACCGGCCACCTCGTGCCGCCACGTGACCCGCGTGCGATGGCCGACGCGCTGGTGAAGATGCTGAGCGATCCGGCCGGCACCGCGGCGATGGGGGCGGCCGCGCGGCGGCGGGTCGAGTCGGAGTTCACGCTGGAGCGCTCGGTGCGAGCGGCGGAGGCCGCGATCGCACGGACCGCGGGGCGCGATCCGCATCAGCGGCCGGTGCGCCTGACGGTCGTGATGGACCTGACGTTCGTCGGCGGCGCCGAGCTGCTCCTGCTGAACCTGATGCGGCACGTCGACCGGACCGTCGTGGAACCCCGCGTGGTCTGCCTGCGCGAGGAGGGCCCGCTCGCCGGCGAGTTCCGGGCCGCGGACGTGCCCGTCGCGGTGCTCGACCGGAGCGGTCGGTACGACCTCACCACGCTGCCCCGGCTGGTGGCGCTCCTGCGCGCTGACCGCACAGACGTCGTGCTCGTGAACCACCACCACCGGGCTGCGCTGACCCTGGGCCGACTCGCCGCCCGGCTGGCCCGGGTGCCGGCCAACATCGTGGCCGCCCACGACATGGACCTGACCCGCGTCGGCGGTCGGGTGCTGCCCCGCCGCGACGTCGAGACGTTGTTCCTCTCCGACGCGCTCGTGCTGTTGGCGCCCAGCCAGAGCCGTTACCTGCGCGCGGAGGAAGGCGTCGGGACGAGGCCGTGGCGGCGGGCACGCGAGGTCGTGATCACCAACGGCATCGACCTGCCGCCGGCACCGACGGCCGCCGACCGGGCAGCCGCACGCGAACGGCTCGGGCTCGACTACGGCCACGTCGTGCTCGGCATCGTCGCCCGGCTGAGTCCGCAGAAGGCCCACGGCGTACTGCTGCGGGCCGTCGCTGCCCTCGCCCCCACCTGCCCCGGGATGCGACTCGTCGTCGTCGGCGGTGGTGAGGAGCAGTCGGCGCTCACCGCCCTCACCGCGGAACTGGGCATCACCGACCGCGTCCTGTTCACCGGAGTCCGCCGCGACGTCGCGAGGCTGCTGCCCGCGTTCGACATCGCGTGCCTGTCGTCGATGCACGAGGGCGTGCCGCTGACGGTGCTCGAGTCGATGGCCGCAGCACTGCCCGTCGTCGCGACCGAGGTCGGTGCGCTGCGGGATCTGATCGCGGATGGGGTGGAGGGGTACCTCGTGCCGGCAGGCGACCATGTCGCGCTCGCCGCCCGGCTGGCCGCGCTGATCGACGACCCCGGTGGGCGGGTCGCGATGGGAGCGCGGGCGCGGGCCCGCGCGGAACGGGAGTTCGCGATCGACCACACGGTGCAGGGCTACCAGCAGCTCCTCACAGACCTGGTGGCGAGATGACGCGCGTACTGATCCTCGTCGAGAACCTGTCGGTGCCCTTCGACCGGCGGGTCTGGCAGGAGAGCCTGGCGCTCACCCGGGCCGGTCACGAGGTCGTGGTCATCTGCCCCAGGGGTGCCCGTCGCGACACCGAGCCCGAGATCGTGATCGACGGCGTGCGGATCCTCCGTTACCCCCTGCGGGCGGCCACCGGCGGTCCGGCCGGGTACGTCCGTGAGTACGGCCTCGCGCTATGGCACACCATCCGGCTCGCGCTGCGGGTCCGCCGGGAGGGCCCGGTCGACGTGGTGCAGGCGTGCAACCCGCCCGACCTGCTGTTCCTGGCCGCCCTGCCGCTCCTTGTAGGCGGCGCGAAGTTCGTTTTCGACCACCACGACCTGGTTCCGGAGCTGTTCCGCTCCCGCTTCGCCGGTGGCGGGGAGTGGCTGTTCCGCGTCGCCGTCGTGCTGGAGCGGATCACCTTCGCCCTGGCCGACGCGGTGATCAGCACCAACGAGAGCTACCGCCGGGTCGCCCTCACGCGCGGCCACAAGCGGCCCGAGCTCGTGCAGGTGGTCCGGAGCGCCCCGGACCTCACCAGGTTCCTCCAGCGCGACCCGGTCCCGTCGCTGCGGCGTGGCCGGGCCTACCTGGCGGCGTATGTCGGCGTGATGGGGCCCCAGGACGGCGTCGACTACGCCCTGCGGGCACTGGCGTACCTGCATCACGACATGGGCCGCGACGACCTGCACACCATCTTCATGGGCAGCGGTGACGCGTTCGACGAGATGGTGGTGCTCGCGCGCGAGCTCGGACTCTCCGACCACGTGGAGTTCACCGGCAGGGTGTCCGACGAGTTCCTGCAGCACTGCCTGTCCACCGCCGATGTGTGCCTGTCACCCGATCCCCGCAACCCACTCAACGACGTCTCCACCATGAACAAGGTCGTCGAGTACATGGCGATGGGCCGTCCGCTCGTCTCGTTCGACCTCGTCGAGGCGCGGGTGTCGGCGGGTGCGGCGGCTGTCTACGTGCCGCCGAACGACGAGGCGGCCTTCGGCAAGGAGCTCGGCGCGCTCCTTGACGATCCGGACCGGCGCCGGGAGATGGGCGAGATCGGCCGGGCGCGGGTGGCGGACGAGCTGTCGTGGGCCGTGTCGGAGCGGAACCTCGTCGCGTTCTACGAGCGGCTCGTCGCCGGCGGACGCCGGCGTCGCGGGGGGGCGAGGGGTCGTTGATCACCACCGAACGATGGAGCTGGTACGCCGCGCGGGCATTGGCGATGAGCCCACGCGAGGTCGCCTGGCGGGCCGGGGCGAAGGCGGCTGCGATCACGTCGCCGCTCCTGCGCCGGGGTTCGCGTCCTGGACCGCTCGTCGAGGACGACGACTGGAGCGCGGCCTACGCCCGGTTCCGCGCCGCCGAAGGAGGCCCCGTGCTGCTGGATGCCGCGCGTGCGCCCGAGTTGGCGACCGCCCATCCGGGCGACGCCGCGACGGTCCTCGCCGCGGCGGATGCCGTGCTGGAGCGCCGGTTCGGGTACTTCGGTCAGGACGCCGTCGCCTTCCCGGGGGACGTGGTCGACTGGAACCTCGACCCGCGGGCCGGGCACCGCTGGCCGCTCGTCCCGTCCGTGGGCATCGACCATCGCACCTGCCCGGGGGATCCCAAGTGGATCTGGGAGCTCAACCGCCTCCAGCACCTGACCTGGCTCGCTCAGGCGTGGCTGTTCACCGGTGAGCGCCGCTACGCGGACGGCGCGCTGGAGCAGCTCGACAGCTGGATCGCGCAGAACCCGGTCGGCCAGGGAATCGCCTGGCGCGGGGGATTCGAGGCGGGGGTCCGTGCCTCGTCGGTCGCCGTGGCGCTGCAGGGGTTGCGCGACGCGCCGGGTCTCACCGTCGACCGCTACCGCCGGGCTGTCACGCTGCTCGCCGCCTGCCGGGAGCGCGCGTGGCGCGATCGGTCGCGGTTCAGCTCGGCCAACAACCACCTGATCGGCGAGATGGCCGGGGTCGCGGTCGTCGCCATCCTCTTCCCCGAGCTCGCCGGTGCGGCCGAGGCGGAGCTGCGCGCGATGGCCGTGCTGTCGGCTGAGGCCGACCGGCAGATCCTCCCCGACGGTGTCGGTGCCGAGCAGTCCTCGGGCTATCAGGCCTTCACGGGCGACATGCTGCTCCTCCCGGTTGCCCTGCTCCGGCTGCGCGGTGACCGGCCGCCCGCGGCGATCGTCGGAGCCTTGCGGCGCAGCGCACGGTTCCTGGACGCGTTGTGCGCCGACGGCGAGCCGCCTGTGTCCTACGGGGACGACGACGGCGGGTTCGCGCTCCGGCTGCATGCCGACCCGATCCCGACCGTGGGCAGGCACCTCGCCGCCGTCGCTGGAACCGTGGCCGGGGCACCGGCGCACGCCCCCGACCTCGCCGCGGCGTGGCTCGCCGGGCCGGGCGCCTCCGTTCCGACGGAGCGCTCCGCCACACCGGGTGACCTCTATGCCCCCGACGGTGGGCTGGTGGTGCTGCGTCGCGCCGACCGCAGGATCACGATGGACGTCGGACCACTGGGGTATCTCTCGATCGCTGCCCACGGCCACGCCGACGCGCTGTCGATGACCCTCACGGCGGGTGGGCGCGAGCTGGTCGTCGACCCCGGCACGGGGAGTTACTACGCGGAGCCCGCGTGGCGCGCCGCGTTCCGCGGCACCCGCATGCACGCCACCGCGTCCGTCGACGATCTCGACCAGTCCGTGGCCGGTGGACCGTTCCTGTGGAACCGGCACGCCGTCACCACCGTGCGCGCCGTGGACACCGTCCGCGGCCTGGTGGAGGCCGAGCACGACGGCTACCGGCGTCTGCCCGACCCTGTGACCCACCGCCGTTACCTGCTCGTCCCGCCCGACCTCGTCTCGCCGGAGGGCGACACGGTACTGGTGGTCGACCTGTTCACGGGCTCGGGCGAACACCGGGTCCGGACCGCCTGGCCGCTGCACCCGGAGCTCGAGGTGAGCACCGGCGGAGACGGGCACCGGGTCGACCGGGCCGGGGTGCCGGAGCTGCGCGTGACCACCGCGGCCACGGCGGCGCCGGCGTTGTATGCCGTGCGTGGTGACGAGGAGAGGCGGATCGGCTGGTGGTCACGAAGGTTCGAGTCGCGTACCTCCGCCTGGCTGGTGGGTGTGGTCCTCGAGCGGCGGCCGCTTCCGCTGGTCGTGGCCACGCTCCTCACGATGTCGGAGGCCGCCGCGCCGTCGGGGCTCACCGTCGAGCTCCGTGACGGCCGGATCGAAGCGCGATGGACGGCGGGCGGCCGCCGTGCGGTCATCGGGATCGACACGACCACGGCCGGTGCGGTGTCGATCTCCGCGACCGATATGACAAACAGGGGGGACTGAAGTGTGCGGGATCGTCGGGGTCATGCGGTTCGACGGCGCGCCGGTGCCGCACGCTCTGTTGCGTGCGATGGCCGACCGGCTCACCCACCGAGGACCTGATGCCGACGGCTATTGGACAGCGGGATCCGTCGGCTTCGGCCACCGCCGATTGTCGATCATCGATGTGGCCTCCTCCGCCCAGCCGATGGCCGGCCCCGGCGACCGGTTGCACCTGTCCTTCAACGGCGAGATCCTCAACTACCGCTCGCTGCGCGGCGATCTCTCGTTCCCGTTCCGCACCGAGGGCGACACCGAGACCCTGCTGGCGGCCCACCAGGTGCACGGTCGTGATGCGGTGCACCTCCTGCAGGGCCAGTTCGCCTACGCCCTCCACGACGCCGACGACGGCGAGCTGCTGCTGGTCCGTGACCGGCTGGGCATCCTGCCGCTCTACTATCACGTCGACGCCACCATGATCGTGTTCGCCTCGGAGATCAAGGCGCTGCTGCCCGCGCTCCCCGCGGGGCCGCAGATCGACACGGCAAGCCTGGACGACTACCTGGCTCTGCGTTCGGTGCCCGCGCCGAACACTCTCTTCGCCGGCGTCCGGAAGCTCCCCGCCGGCCACCGGCTGCGGGTGACGGCGACCGGTACGACGAGGCTCGAGCGCTACTGGACGCTCCCGACCGGGACGCGTCGGGGGGTGGATCCTGCGGCGGCCGTCGAGGAGGTCTCCATCGCGCTCGAACAGGCCATCGAGGCCGCGATGGTGGCCGACGTCCCTCTGGGGGCATATCTGTCCGGGGGCGTCGACTCCAGCCTCGTCGTCGCCCTGATGACCCGCCTGCGCGGCGGCACCGGTGTCGAGACCTTCGCCGCTGGCTTCGGTGACCCCCGCACCGACGAACTGCCCCATGCACGCCGTGTCAGCGAGCTCATGCACACCCGCCACCACGAGGTCGTGCTGGCGCCACGGGACTTCACCGAGCTGTGGCCCCTGCTGACGTGGCACCGAGACGCCCCGGTGTCCGAGCCCTCCGACATCGCGATGTACAGGCTGGCCGAACTCGCGCGCGGGCACGTCAGGGTGGTCCTCTCGGGTGAGGGCAGTGACGAGCTGTTCGCCGGCTATCCGAAGTATCGCGCGGCGCCGAAGCTCGCCCTCGCCGGCCGGATCCCCGCCGCGCTCCGCCTGCCCGCCGTCAACGCGCTGCAGCGCAGGCTTCCCCCCTCGGCCGCCCGCGCGCGGATCGCGCTGCGCACGCTCAGCGGCGCCACCGAGGAGGAACGGCTACGCACCTGGTTCGCCCCCTTCACCGCGTCGGAACGGCACGAGCTCGTCGGCCGATGGGGTCGGCACCCGCGCTCCGCGCACCCCGCTGACGGTGATCTCGTGCGGCGGATGCTGGCAGCGGACGTCGCGTCCTGGCTCCCGGACAACCTCCTCGAACGGGGCGACCGGATGTCGATGGCCGCGTCGGTGGAACTGCGGCCCCCGTTCCTCGACCACCGGCTCGTCGAGCTGGCGTTCGGGCTGCCCTCGTCGCTGAAGGTCCGGGGTGGCACCACGAAGTGGATCGTGAAGGAGGTGGCCCGCCGCCACCTTCCCGACGAGATCGTCGACCGGCGCAAGGTCGGCTTCCGGGTGCCGATGGATGCCTGGTTCCGCGGAGCCCTCGAGGACATGGCCTGGGACCTGCTCCGGGATCCGGACTCGCTGGCCACCACCCTGATGGACCGGCCGGCCGTGACCCGGCTGCTGGAGCGGCATCGGGCCGGCACCGCCAACGAGGAGGCCCGGATCTGGCCGTTGCTGTCACTCGAGGTGTGGTACCGCGCCTTCTTCCGCGACACCGCGCCGGAGCGGCCCGCCGAGGTGGTGCGATGAGGAGGAGCCGCACGGCTGCCCGTTTCGCGGTGCTGTGCGTGCTCGTGCTCAGCGCGAGCTGTGATCCGGGTCTGGGGATGGCCGCCCAGACGGCGCCGGACCTGTCGAGCGGGGCAGGTCCGGACGTGTCCATGCCCGAGGCTGTCAGCACGGGCCCACGAGCCGGGCTGATCTGGACCGGCGACGCCGAGACCGGTGATCTCTCCCAGTTCCGCGACGCGCCGTGGAACAATGTCGGCGGAACACCGCCGCAGGTGGTGACCAGCCCCGTGCGCGACGGCAAGTACGCCATCAAGCTCGGGATCCCCGGTGCCACGACGCCCGCTGACGGAATCTGCTGCGGCTCTCGCGACGAGCTGCTACCGAAGGTGCCCGATCTCGAGGAGTGCGACGACCTGTACTTCGGGTTCTCCACCTATCTGGCGCCCGGCTTCCCGGTCGCCGACGTGTGGCAGCTGATCACGCAGTTCAAGCAGAACTTCGACGGTCCGCCGCCGCTGGGGCTCTACGTCGAGCAGGGCCATTACAGAATCGAAGGCGGGGACGGGCTGCCCCCAGGGCCGAAGCCGTTCATCATCCCCCTCAGCGCCGCGACCACCGGTCGGTGGGAGGACTGGGTGCTGCATGTCAAGTTCTCCACGAAGCCGGCGATCGGGTTCGTCGAGGTGTGGCAGAACGGTGTTCTCGTGCTGCCGCGCTATGCGCCGGCGTCCGGGACGCTCTACCCGGGGACCGGCTCGGAGGCGGGGAGCTACGTCAAGACCGGCCCGTATCGAGACCCGGCGATCACCACGCCGGAGACCATGTACCTCGACAACTGGCGGATCGGGACCACCTATGCCTCCGTTGCTCGCTAGCCGCGGCGTCCGCCGCGCCGCGTCCACCCTCGCCACGGTCCTGCTGCTCGTTCTCGCCGGAGGATGCGGGACGGGCAGCGCCGCCGACACGCCGGCCCCGACACCCCAGCCCGTGGGGCAGATCCTGTGGACCGGCAACGCCGAGACCGGAGACATGTCGCAGTTCAAGGACACCCCCTACAATGTGGTCAAAGGTCTGACCCCGCAGGTCGTCCAGGAGCCGGTGCGCGGCGGCCGGTACGCGATCCGGTTGGGGATCACCGGGCCGTCGACCCCCGCGGACGGGGTGTGCTGCGGTTCGCGTGACGAGATCGTTCCCGAATTCCCCGACGCCGTCGCCGGTGACGATCTCTATGTCGCCGTGTCCACCTATCTCGCGCCCGGGTTCCCGGTCGAGGCCCACTGGCAGACGATCGTCCAGTTCAAACAGGACGTCGACGGATCGGCACCGGTGTCGGTCAACGTGGAGAACGGCTCCTACCGCCTCGAGGGGGGCTACGGGGCGCCGAGCGGATCGCATCCGTTCACCATTCCAATGGGGACGGCGGTGACCGGACAGTGGGTCGACTGGGTGCTGCACGTGAAGTTCTCGCCCGACCCGGCTGTCGGATTCGTCGAGGTGTGGCGGAACGGGGCGCTCGTCGTGCCCCGATACGCCCCGGTCGCGGGCACACTCTACGCCGCGCCGCCTGGCCAGGTGACCAGCGAGATCAAGTTCGGTTACTTCCGGGACCCCACCATCGTGCCGCCGGGAACGATCTACATCGACGACGCCCGCATCGGGACCTCTTTGGACATCGTCCGGCACTGACCCCCGTCCGTGTCACGACGTCTCACCGGATGCGGTCCGGTCCGGGCATCCGCGACTCCACGAGATCGAATACGCGCGCGAACCCCTGCCGACTCGCCTCGATCTGGGAGCGGGCACGTTCCCGCAGCGGCTCCCTGACCCGCGGGGCGCGCTCCCACGCGGCCTCGACCGCCGCATCGAGCCGGGTGCCGAGATCCGGCTCATCGAGTCGGACCAGCTCGAGACCGCCGCCGCCGAACATCGCATCGAGGCCGAGGAACTTGTCGTCGTAGTAGCGGGACGAGCTCAACCCGACCACCGGGATCCCCTGGGACAGCGCGAACACCGCGAGGTGGTACGCGCCGGTGACGAGGATCTGGCAGCGCGACACCTGTCCCGCCGTGGCGTAGGGCGTGACGTAACGCCCGAGCGCGCGGACGGCGTTCGGGTATCCGGCGACCAGCGGAAGCGTCGACCGGCGGTCCTCGGACCGGTACTCGGAGATGATCAGTGGGACGAGCGCGGCCCCCATCCGGCTCGCGAAGCCGCGGACCGACTGCCCGACGGCATCCTTGGTAGCAGCCGCCACCGGCGAGTACCCCGCCACCCGCAGGCAGATGCCGATGCCGTTGCCGGGCACAGCACTCCGCACGCCGTAGCCGAGCTCGATGGCGTCGTCGCCGGTGACGACTACGCGGTCACCGGGCACGCCGAGCCGGGCGAGCAGCTCCGGTCCGCGCAGGCCCTCGCGCAGCGCGATGAGGTCGACCTTCGGCAGGACCTCGGACGCGCGCGCCAGCAGGCCGGGGTCCTCGACGGGCCCGAGCCCCTGGCCGACCATCGCCGCCGGGATGCCGTTGCGGACGGCGTATTCCAGCAGATCCAGCGTGCGGTGGGCCTGCTCCGGATCGACGTCGGTGAAGTAGCCACCCCCCATGGCCAGGACGAGCGAGGCATGACGCAGGGCGACCGTGTCGGTGCCGGAGCGCGTGGACCCGGTGGACCCGCCGGCGGGGCGCAGCATGCGGGCGATCCTCCGCGCGTACCGGCGCGGCACTTCGCGGCCGGTGAGCCAGGCGACCGATGCCGGGCCGACGATCCGGGGCCCGGCACGTTCGGCCAGCCGGCCGAGCGCAGGCTTCCCCGGCCACCCTCCTGCCCCACTGTCCGAGATCGGCTCGGTGCCGGGCGCGAAGCCACGGAGGAGCAGCGGGGCGCTCGTCAGGACACCGATGCGCGCCTGCGGCCATCGCTCTTGCAGCCTGCGGACCGTGACCGCCAGCATGGCGAGATCGCCCTTGTTGGACAGCCAGTACTCCCCGTTCTGCACGACGATCCGCAGGCCAGGAGTGCTCGCACCATCGCTGTGCTCCATCGTCCATCCACTTCGTCGCGATGTGATCCGGGGCCGGGCAATCCGGGTTCGCCGACCTTGCAGTGGCACCCGGGTCGCGTCACGCGCCTGAATGCGGCACGTGGTCGACGCGGGGTGGCGGTCGTGGCGACGGTCGTTGCGGATGATAGCAGTGTCCGCCCCTGGCGGGGCCGATCCGAGCGCGGCCCACCTGCGGTTAACGCATCGGGATGCGACGCCGAGATCACCGACGTGGTGACGCCCGTTCGGCGCCGCCGACGAGGAGGACGCGGACGCTGATGACGGCAGGGGAGACACGCGGCGGATCCGCTGCTGGAGCGAATGCGGTCGACCCCGGGCAGCAGGCACTGAACAGCAAGATCAAGAGAGTCGCCGCCGCCTCGGCTGCGGCGCTGGTCGTCGCGCAGCTGATCTCCCTGGTGCAGACGATCGTGCTGGCTCGGCTGCTGACACCCACCGAGGTCGGCTTGTTCGCCGCGGGCACGGTTCTCACGGCGTTCCTCTCGGACTTCTCCGAGGGCGGCATGCGGGCCGGGCTGGTGCACCGCGACGTCGCTCTCGCCGACGCCGCCGAGACGGTCTTCCGCGGCACGATCGGCACGGGCCTGCTGATGGTGATCGGTGCGCTGGTCGCCTCGCCCGTCATCGGCATCGTCTTCCACAGCGCGGAGGCGGGGGCGATCGCCGCCGCGTCGGCGGGGTCGCTGCTGCTCTACTCGCTCATCAACGTGCCGGAGGCGATGCTCCAGCGGCAGTTCAGCGTCAAGCGCAGGCTGGTCGTCGGCCCGTCGATCTCGATCAGTTTCGCGGTCACGTCCGTCACGCTGGCCCTTCTGGGTTTCGGCGTGTGGAGCCTGGTGATCGGCAGCTACGTGTCCTACGTGGTGTGGGTGGTGGCGGTCTGGGCGATCACCGATTGGCGGCCGGGCCGCGGGAAGTTCACCTGGAGCATGTGGCGCGAGATGGCCCGCTACGGGTTCCCGCTCGTCATGGGCTTCGTCGGGACGCGGACGCGGCAGATGATCGAGTCCGTCGTCGTGGGGCGCGGGCTGAGCACCGCGGCGCTGGGCTTCTACCGCTACGGCACGCGGATCTCGCAGATCCCGGTCAACGTGATCATCGACGTCGTCGCCAACGCCCTGTTCCCCGCCTTCTCGCGGATGTCCGATGACACCGAACGGATGCGCCGGAACTACCTGCAGGCCCTCGGATCGGTCACGCTGTTCGCCGTACCGCTCTCCGGTCTGATCATCGCAGCGGGCGAGCCCGCGGTCGTTGTCCTGCTCGGTGAGCCGTGGCGCGGCGCCGGCATCGCGGTCGTCGCAATGGCGGGGATGGGGTTGGGTAAAGCCTTCACCTGCGTCAGCGAGGAAGCGATCAAAGGCTGTAACCGCACTTCCCTGCTCAACTGGTACACGGCCGTGGAGTTCGGTGTCGGCGTCGTGTCGCTGCTCCTGATCATCCCGTTCGGTCTGGTCGGCGTCGGGCTGGCGATCTCGATCACCCAGCTGACGGTCGGGATATTCTGCCTGTATCTCGCCAAGGGCGTCGTCGGCGTCACGTTCGGCCAGATCGGCCGGACGGTGGTCCCGCCGATAGTGGCCGGTGCCGTCGCGGTCGTCGCTGTCGCACTGCTGGAACACCAGGTCTTCCATTCCGACACCCATGGCATCGCCGTCGGCCTGGGCATGCTCGTGGTCGACACCCTGGCGTTCCTGGTGGTCTACCTCCTCGCGCTGACCGCTGTCGCCCCCGCGATGGTGCGGGCTCTCGTCCCGCTCCTGCTGGGCCGTCGGGCGCGCCGCGGCTAGCACCGCGCTCATCACACGAGGGCGCGTGCGGAGTTCAGCGTCGGCGGAAGACGAAGTACTGGGTCGTCCCCGGCTTCATCGGGATGAGGAACGTGCCCGACAGGTCGAATCCACCTGCCGTGAAGAGGTCCACGATCAGCTGCTTGAGCACCAGCGACGGGTAGCTTCCCGCATCGACGTCGGTAGCCAGCCACTTGTCGATGGCCCCGTCGGCGAGGCAGTCGTCGGTGAACGCGTCGAACACGACGACACCGCCGGGACGGGTGACCCGCATCATCTCCTTGAGGTACCTGCAGATCCCCAGCAGCGGTACGACGACCAGGACCTTGTGCGCGTGGACGAGGTCGATCGAGTCGTCGGGGGTTGCTTTCAGCGTCTTGCCGTCCGTGGCGCGCAGGATCACACCGTAGTTCTCCTGCAGCCACTTCGCCCACGGCGCCGCGGTCTCGTAGACCTCGTAGTGGGAGGGCTTGCACAGCGACCGCACGGGTTCGAGGAACCGAGCCGATCCTGGGCCGATTTCACAGATGCGGTCACGGGTTCCGCTGAACACGTCCAACTCGGTCAGGTGGCCGATGGTCGTGCCGATGGCGCCCGGAACGTTGTACGTGTTCTCGATGTACTCGCCGAGCGGCAGGCCCGCGGCCTGCGCGGCCGCCACCGTCTCCTTGAGCGGCAGGAACGTACTCGGGTCGGACCAGTCTTGATCGCGGCTTCTGACCAATTTGAGATCAGCTAGTCCGAGCAGGCTGTTCGTCCCCTGGAGTACATTTTTCTTGATCGCGCTCGGCATCGATGATCCCTCCGGTCAGCACTGTGTTCGGCAGGTGACTCGGGGGCGAATTCTTATCTGTTACAGCGCGTCAATGCGCAAGCTTGATGACTATGTCCGTCATTGTCCATTTATTCTTTATGTCGGCGGTAGATTGCGACGCGTGGCGCGCGGAGCGGCGGCCGCCGACAACATCGCGCCGGTGACGCCTCCCGGAGGCACCCGGTCGGCCGTGATGGCCCACAGGTGGTGGTCGCGCCGCTCGCCGCCGACGTCGAGGTAACCGGCCATGACGCCTTCACGGCGCATGCCGAGGTGCTCCGCTCCCCACGCGGCGGCGAGGTTGCCCTCGCTGATGGGCGCGATCAGTCGGTGCAGACCCAGCCGGTTCATCGCGTGATCGACCATCATCCCGGCCGCGATGCCCGAGATCCCTGTACTCGCCCAGCGCGAGTCCATCCAGATGCCCATCTCGGCGGTACCGGTATGCGGTGCGATCCACTCGAGTCCGCACTGACCGGCGAGGCGGCCGTCGACCTCGACGACGAGCGGGAGCGAGAGTCCCGCCCGGCCCTCCCTCCGGGCCTGCAGGACGCTTGTCACCCACCGTGCCTCGGTGTGCCGGTCTTCCCAGCACAGGGGCGACGACGCCCACCACGGCTCGATCCGCTCCTGCTCCCGCAGGCGGACCGCGCGCCACTGGTCGGCGTCGCTGACCCTGGGGCTGCGCAGCACCACGCTGTGGCCGGCCACGACCACCGGTCCCAACCGCACGCCCCACGTCCGCCCCGCCGGTGGATGCACCGTCCGGTCGAGCGTGCGGCGAAGCGGCCGCAGGTAGTACCTGATTACCGCCACGAGCGTCACCGCCGAGATCGGAGCGATCATCGAACCAACCCCTCGACGTGTGTGACAGGCGGACGCTTCATCGCCCATACGGGCCTCGGTGTTACGGACATAGGGGCGAAAGGACTCTGAGGAGGAGGTGTCGATCCGTGGCGACCGGACTCGGCCACTCGTTCGGGTCATTCGGTCGGGGCAGGTAACGCAGCGTCGCGGCGCGACGAGCACTGAGTCGTGCGCATTCCTGAGCCCGTCACCACCGGTGAGCGGCCGAGCCTGAGCATCTTCGGCCTCGGGTACGTCGGCTGTGTCTCCGCTGCGTGCCTGGCCTCGCGGGGCCATCTCGTCCTCGGGGTCGATGCCAACCCGCAGAAGACCGCCTTCATCGGCGAGGGCCGGACTCCGATCGTCGAGGAGCGCATCGGCGAGCTGATCGCCGAGGTCGTCGGGTCCGGCGCCCTCAAGGTGAGCGACGACCCGGTCGCGGCCGTCCTCGACACCGACATCACGATCGTGTGCGTCGGAACGCCGTCCGGGGCGGGTGGGGGCCTCTCGACCGAGTACCTGGAGCGCGCCAGCGAGCAGATCGGGAGCGCGCTGGCGGCCAAGGACGGCTGGCACGTCGTGGTCTACCGCAGCACGATGGTCCCCGGCACCTGCGAGAACCTGTTGATCCCGCTGCTGGAGAAGGCTTCGGGCAAGACCGTCGGCGTCGACTTCGGCGTGTGCCTGAACCCGGAGTTCCTCCGCGAGGGCACCAGCGTGCGTGACTTCCTTGACCCTCCGAAGACCGTCGTGGGCGAGAGCGACGAGCGCAGTGGCGCACTCGTGATGAGCCTCTACGACGGCCTGCCTGGACCCCGCTTCTGCGTGCCCATCGCCGTCGCCGAGATGACCAAGTACGTGGACAACAGCTTCCACGCGTTGAAGGTCACCTTCGCCAACGAGATCGGCGCCGTCTGCGCTGCGGTCGGCCTCGACGCCCATGCGGTGATGGACGTCTTCCTCGCCGACACCAAGCTCAACATCAGCCCCGCCTACCTCCGTCCGGGGTTCGCGTTCGGGGGCTCGTGCCTGCCCAAGGACGTCCGGGCGCTCACCCACACAGCGCGCCGCCACGACGTCGACGTGCCGGTGCTGGCCAACGTGCTCGTCTCGAACGAGGCCCATCTGCGCCGCACCGTCGCGCTGATCACCTCGTACGGACGCCGCCGAATCGGGATCCTCGGGCTTTCCTTCAAGGCCGGTACCGACGATCTGCGTGAGAGCCCGCTCGTGGAGCTCGCCGAGCGGCTCGTCGGCAAGGGCTACGACATCCGCATCTACGACCCCAACGTCGCGCTCTCGCGACTGATGGGGGCCAACCGCGCCTACCTCGACGACCGCCTCCCGCACATCTCCGAACTCCTCACCGACGACGCTGACGCCGTGCTCGCGCACGCCGAGGTGTGCGTCGTCGGCTCTCGTGACCCACAGGTCGTCGCCGCCGTCGACGGGATAAGTGCCCACCAGTTCCTGGTGGACCTCGTGCGCCTGCCCGACGCGGACGCCCGTCACGACGACCCCGCCTACACCGGCATCGCCTGGTAGCCGACCGAGTGCGACTCGAAGAAACGGAATCCGACGTGTCCCAGCCCGTCTTCAGCATCCTGTCCTCGGCCTACCGGACCGAGCCCTACCTCGCCGAGACGATCGACTCGGTGGTGGCGCAGACGCTCACCGACTGGGAGCTGATCGTCGTCGACAACGGCATGTCCGACGAGGTCGTCCAGATCGTCGAGAAGTACGCTGACGATCCCCGCATCCGGCTGATCCGGCAGGAGAACAAGGGCCTAGGTGGAGGCATCGACGCGGCTGCTGCCGAGGCAACCGGCCGCTACTTCGCCGTGCTCGACAGTGACGACCTGCTCATGCCGGAGTTCTGTGCACGCACAGCGGCTGTGCTCGACTCCAACCCGGCCGTCGACGTCGTCGGGATCGATGCCTTCCTCTTCGACGATGGCGACGGTCAGGACCAGATCCGCAGCTACCGGCAGTCGGTCGGGATCACGACCGACCCCGACGTCGACCACCGGGTCACGCTTGTCGAGGTGATCGCGGGTGACGTCATCTACTACACGGCCGCGATCCGGGCCGAGGCCTGGAAGGTCGGCAAGGGCTACAGCTGCGACACGCCCAAGGTCGAGGACCTCGCGATGTTCATGCGCATGCTGGCCGCGGGCTGCGACATCCGCGTCATGAACGAGCGGCTGGCGCGTTACCGGCTGCGGGAGAACTCCTTCTCCCGCGATCCGGCTCACGCCGACGCCTTCGAGGACAGCCTCGAGCGCGCGTTCGTGCAGGCCAGCGCGCTGACCGACGCGCTCGAGGTGCAGCATGCGCTCGACACGACCCTTCGTCGCCTGCGGTTCAACCAGGCCATGCGGCGCTCGCGGGCCGCGCTGCTCGCGAACGACGTCGTGACCGCCCGTGACCAGGCCAAGATCGCCTACGCGCAGCGGCGCTCGGCGCGCCCCGCCGCGGTCGTCGCCGGTCTCACGCTCGCCCCCGGAGTCCTGCGCCGCGTGCACCCGGTGAAGCAGCGGGTCAGCCACATCGCCGCGTCGGTCGCGCGCAGCCAGCGGAAGCTGCTCCGGTCGGGAACGTGACCGACCCGTCCGGCGCCCCGGTCGGAGCGCTGGGCGCGATCTTGCGGCGTGGCGCGGCGATGTCCGCGGTGGCGCTCGTGCTCGTGCAGGTCATCTCGCTGGCCCAGACGCTGGTGCTGGCCCGGCTGCTCAGCCCCACCGAGGTCGGGTTGTTCGCCGCGGGCACCGTGCTGGCGACGTTCCTCGCGACGTTCGCCGAGGGTGCGCTGACGCAGGCGCTCATCCAGCGCGGCGACGCGGACCTCGACGACGCGGCCGACACGGTCTTCTGGGTCACGCTCGGCACCGGTCTGCTGATGAGCCTTGTGACGCTCGCTGCGGCCCCGCTGGTCGGGATGGCCTTCGGCGCCTCGGTGGCCGGCACGATCGCCGCCGTCACGTCCGGCACGATGGTGCTGCACGCCGTCACGAACGTCCCCGATGCGCTGATGCAGCGGCGGTTCGACTTCCGCAGGCGATTGATCATCGATCCGGCCACGGTGCTGACCTTCGCCGTCGTCGCGGTCGTGTTCGCTGCGCTGGGGTTCGGTGTCTGGTCCCTCGTCGCCGGTTCCTACGCGCAGATGACGGTCTGGGTCGTCGCGAGCTGGGGACTCGCAGGCTGGCGTCCGGGCCGGGGTCGACCGTCCGTGCGGCTGTGGCGGGAGATGGCGGGCTTCGCCTTCCCTCTGCTGCTCGGATCTGCCGTCGAGCGGATCCGGGACGCAGTGGAGCTCGTCGTCGTCGGTCGGGTGCTGAACACCGCCTCGCTCGGCTTCTACCGCTACGCACGCCGCATCGCGCTCCTGCCCGGCACCGCCGTCATCCAGGCTGGCGCGTTCGTGCTCTTCCCGGCGTTCTCCCGGATCGCCGACGACCCCGAGCGGCTCAGACAGGCCTTCCTGCGCGCGCTGACGTGGATCTGGCTCGCCGCACTGCCCCTCGCGGGGTTGCTGGTCGCTTCCGGCGAGTCCCTCGCCGTGCTGCTGCTGGGCGAGCCGTGGCGTCCCGCGGGTGTCGGGCTGACGGCGATGGCGGGCTTCGGGCTGGGCCAGGCGATGAACGCCGTCACGGCCGAGGTGTTGAAGGGCACCGGCATGTCGCGACGGCTGAACCGTCTGACGGGGGTCGGGGTCTTCAGCGGGATCGGGCTGCTTCTCGTGCTCGTGCCGTTCGGGCTGTTCGGGGTGGGTCTTGCGATGTCGGGTGCGTCACTGGCGGTCGGGCTGACAGGGCTGTGGTCGGTGCGTGACGTCGTCGGTGTCTCGTTCCCCGAGCTGAGCGGTCGACTGCTCCCACCCCTCGTCGCCGCCGCTGTGGCGGTGGCGACGGTGGCGGTGCTGGAACGGACGGTCATCCGGGCAGTCACGTGGCCGCTGCCGATCGGCCTCGGGCTCGTGCTGGCTGAGGCGCTGCTGTTGGGGCTGCTCTACGTCGGGGCGCTGAGGGTGATCGCCCCGGCCGTCGGCTCCGCCGTCATCGGCGCGATCGCAGGCGTCGTACGGCGCTGAACAGGCCTCGCGGGCCCCGCCTCAGCGCTCCAGCTCGGCGGCGCCCAGGCCCGCGATGGCGGCCTGCAGGGGGTCGCGGTGGCCCGGGGTGTCCCACAGCATCCAGGGGCTTGCCCCCGAGCGGTAGGCGGCCTCGAGCGCCGTGCGTTCCTTCACCGTGTCGCACGGGTGCCAGAAGCCCTTGTGCCGGTACGCCAGCATTCTCCCCTGGGCAGCCAGCGGCATGCACGCGTCGGCGATGAGGTCGCCGTTCTCGGGGATGAAGT
>NZ_JAOPWR010000503.1 GCF_025965585.1 Pseudonocardia sp. | reverse complement strand
GCCGCCGCCGACCGCGGCGCGGAAGCCCGCGCCCGGGCGGAAGGCCGGCACGGTGGTGGCGGGGACGTCCACGGTCTCACCGGTGCGCGGGTTGCGGGCCACGCGCGCGGCGCGGGCGCGGGCCTCGAACACGCCGAACCCGGTGATCGAGACGGAGTTGCCGCCCTTGACGGTGTCGACGATGGTCGCGAGCAGCCCGTCGACCGCGGTGGCCGCGGTGCGCCGGTCGCCCATCCGCGCCGCGAGCGCGTCCACGAGCTCAGTCTTGTTCATGAGCGAGACCGTAGAGGCTGGTCAGGCGGTTGCGCCAGCAGGCTCGCAGGGTGATTCCGTTGCGGCGCAACGGAATCACCCCGGACAAATCGCGGGATCCGTTGGCGTGCAACGGATCCGGCGTTGCTCAGGCGGGTGCGGTGGTGGGCAGCCGTGACGGCCGATTCGCCTCGAACGCGGTGATGTCGTCGGCGTATCGCAGCGTGAGGCCGATGTCGTCGAGCCCGTTGAGCAGCCGCCAGCGGGCGTAGTCGTCGATGTCGAAGCGGAGCGTGAGGTCCTTGGCCTGCACCGTCTTCTCCTGCAGGTCGACCGTGACCTCGGTGCCCGGCTCGTTCTCCAGCAGCTTCCACAGCAGCTCGACGTCGGGCTGTGCGACCTGCGCCGCGACGAGGCCGCCCTTCGAGGAGTTGCCGCGGAAGATGTCGGCGAAGCGGGAGGCGATGACGACCCGGAAGCCGTAGTCCATCAGCGCCCAGACGGCGTGCTCGCGCGAGGAACCGGTGCCGAAGTCCTGCCCGGCGACCAGCACCGAGCCGCGCGAGAACGGCTCCTGGTTGAGGATGAAGCTCTCGTCCTGGCGCCAGGCCGAGAACAGTCCGTCCTCGAACCCCGTGCGCGTGACGCGCTTGAGGTACACGGCCGGGATGATCTGGTCGGTGTCGACGTTGGCGCGGCGCAGCGGCACGCCGATGCCGGTGTGGGTGGTGAACGCTTCCATCAGTCCAGGTCCTCCGGGCTGCTCAGCGTCCCGCGGACGGCGGTCGCGGCAGCGACCAGCGGCGAGACCAGGTGGGTGCGGCCGCCCTTGCCCTGGCGGCCCTCGAAGTTGCGGTTCGACGTCGACGCGCTGCGCTCACCGGGGGCGAGCTGGTCGGGGTTCATGCCCAGGCACATCGAGCAGCCCGCGGAGCGCCACTCGGCGCCGGCCGCGGTGAACACCTTGTCCAGGCCCTCGTCCTCGGCCTGGAACCGCACGCGCATCGAGCCGGGCACCACGAGCATGCGGACGCCGTCGGCGACCTTGCGGCCGTCGATGACCTCCGCGGCGGCGCGCAGGTCCTCGATGCGGCCGTTGGTGCAGGAGCCGACGAACACCGTGTCGACGTGCACCTCGCGCAGCGGCGTGCCGCCCTCGAGGCCCATGTAGGTGAGCGCCCTCTCTGCGGAGACGCGCTCGTTCTCGTCGACGATCTGCGACGGGTCCGGCACGTTCTCGCTCAGGGGCAGACCCTGGCCGGGGTTGGTGCCCCAGGTGACGAACGGCGTGAGCGCGTCGGCGTCGATGGTGACCTCGGCGTCGAACACCGCATCGTCGTCGGTGCGCAGCTCGCGCCAGGCAGCGACGGCCTCGTCCCACTCCGCGCCCTTCGGGGCGTGGTCGCGGCCCTCGAGGTAGGCGAACGTGGTGTCGTCGGGGGCGATCATGCCCGCGCGGGCGCCGGCCTCGATCGACATGTTGCAGATCGTCATGCGCGCTTCCATCGAGAGGTTCTCGATAACGTTGCCGCGGTACTCGAGCACGTAGCCCTGGCCACCGCCGGTGCTGATCTGCGCGATCATCGCGAGCACGACGTCCTTGCTCGTGACGCCGGGCCGGAGCTTCCCGTCGGCGCTGTTGACGTTGACCGCCATCGTCCTGAACGGCTTCAGCGGCAGCGTCTGGGTGGCCAGCACGTGCTCCACCTCGGACGTGCCGATGCCGAACGCCATCGCCCCGAACGCGCCGTGCGTGGAGGTGTGGCTGTCTCCGCAGACGACGGTCAGCCCGGGCTGGGTGAGCCCCAGCTGCGGGCCGATCACGTGCACGATGCCCTGCTCGGCGTGGTTCATCGGGTAGAGCGTGACGCCGAACTCCTCGCAGTTGCGGCGCAGTGTCTCCACCTGGGTGCGGGAGACCTCGTCGGCGATCGGCGCGAGCACGTCGAGCGTCGGTACGTTGTGGTCCTCGGTGGCGACGGTGAGATCGGGCCTGCGCACCGGTCGCCCGGCGAGCCGCAGCCCGTCGAACGCCTGGGGGCTCGTGACCTCGTGCACCAGGTGCAGGTCGATGTAGAGCAGGTCGGGCTCGTCGCCCTCGCCCTTGCGGACGAGGTGCTGCGCCCAGACCTTCTCGGCCAGCGTGTGTCCCACGCCTACCGCCTCCTGTGTTCCGTGGGTGGACGTTTCATATGGTGGGAAGTTAGTATCGACTTGTGAGACAGCATAGCGGCATCGGCGTCCTGGACAAGGCCGTGGGGGTTCTGCGAGCGGCGGCCGCCGAGCCCTGTGGCCTGGCCGAGCTCTGCGAGCGCACCGGGCTCCCCCGCGCCACCGCGCACCGGCTCGCCGTCGGCCTCGAGGTGCACGGCCTGCTGTACCGCGGCTGCGACGGCCGGTGGCGGCCCGGCCCCACGCTCGCCGAGCTCGCCGCGGGCGGCGTCGACCCGTTGCTGGAGGCCGCCGCCTCCGTCCTCCCGCGGTTGCGCGACATCACCGGGGAGAGCATCCAGCTCTACCGCCGCGAGGGTGTTCAGCGCCTCTGCGTGGCCACCGCGGAGCCCAGCAGCGGCCTGCGCGACACGGTGCCCGTCGGCTCCCGGCTGCCGATGACCGCGGGATCCGGGGCCAAGGTGCTGGCCGCCTGGGCGGAGCCCGCCGTCCAGCGCGCGATCCTCTCCGAGGCCACGTTCGGTGAACGGGTGCTGCTCGACGTCCGGCGGCGCGGGTGGGCACAGAGCGTGGCTGAGCGCGAGACGGGCGTGGCCAGCGTGTCCGCCCCCGTCCGCGACGGAGCCGGGCAGGTCGTGGCCGCCGTCTCCGTCTCCGGGCCGGTGGAACGCATCGGACGTCGTCCCGGCGTGCGCTGGGCCGCCGACCTGCTGGCCGCGGCGGAGGCCCTGCAGCACCGCCTCTGATCGCGTGACGCATCACCCGACGATGCCGGTACCCGCACGATCGGCCGCCCGCCGTCACGCTAACGTGACCTTCCACCGGCTCGATGGACTACTGAGTGTCATGGAGCGGGATGCGTCGCGGACGGAGGTACGGGTGACGGCGAGCGGTCTCGCGGGCAGGTCGGTCCCCCGCTCCGGCGACGTGCCGGTGCGGCGCGGCAAGGGAGTGCAGTGACTTATCTGCTCGGCATCGATGTGGGCACCACCCGCACCGCCGCCGCCATCAGCCGCGCCGGTGGCCGGCCGGGAGAGATCGAGGTCTTCAACCTCGGCGACCGCTCCAGCGCCGTCCCCTCGGTGCTGTTCCTCGGCAGCGACGGCGCGGTGGTGGTCGGCGACGCGGCCGAACGCCGCGCGAGCACCGACCCCGGCCACGTCGTCCGCGAGTTCAAGCGCCGCATCGGCGACCCCACCCCGATCGTCGTCGGCGGTCGCCCGTGGGCGCCCGAGGAGCTCTCCGCCCTGCTGGTGCGCTGGGTCGCCGACCGGGTCGCGCAGCGCGAGGCCGGCGGGGCGTCCCGCATCGCCGTCACGCACCCGGCGTCGTGGGGCACGCACAAGAAGGACCTGCTCGGCGCCGCGCTGACCCACCACGGCCTGCCCGTCACGTTCCTCGCCGAGCCGCAGGCCGCAGCCATGCAGTACGCGGCGGGCGAGCGCGTCGAGCCCGGCTCCACCATCGCCGTCTACGACTTCGGCGGCGGCACGTTCGACGCGGCGGTCGTCCACAAGGAGGCCGGCGGCTTCGGCCTGATGGGACGGCCCGAGGGCGTCGAGCGCCTGGGCGGCGTCGATCTCGACGAGATCGTGTTCGAGCACGTCCGCGAGGGTCTCCCCGAGGCCTTCGACGGGCTGGACGACACCGACCCCGCCACGCTCGCCGCCGTCGCCGCCGTCCGCCGCGAGTGCACCGAGGCCAAGGAGGCACTGTCGGCGGACACCGAGGTGTCCATCCCGGTGCTCACCCCCGCCGGACAGGGGTCCGTGCGGCTGCACCGCAGCGAGTTCGAGGCCATGATCCGACCGCACGTCGAGGAGACCGTCGGCGCCCTGCGCCGCGCCGTCGCCTCCGCGGGCCTGACCCCGGAGCAGCTGACGGCCGTCCTGCTCGTCGGCGGGTCGTCCCGCATCCCGCTCGTCGCCCAGCTCGTCTCCGAGCAGCTGGGCCGTCCGGTCGCCGTGGACGCCGACCCGAAGAACGCCATCGCGATGGGCGCCGCGCAGTCGCTCATCCCGCCGTCGCCGTCAGGCACCGGGGCGTTCGTGGCCGCCCCCCGCGCCGGCGTCGCCTCGTCGCAGCCGATCGGTGCGGCTCCCACCCCGCCGATCGGACAGGTCGCGTACCCGCAGGCGGGGCCCGCCGGCGGCGCCCCGCGGCCGGCGATCGCGGGCACCGGAACGTTCGCCGCGCACGCGGTCGCGGGCGATGTCGACCACACCCCACCCACCCAGCGCATCTCCGCCACCGGAAGCCTCCCGCCGAGGATGGCGGCGCCGATGCCCCCGCCGCGTCCGGCGTTCGCCGACCGGCCCCTCGTCGAGTACGACCACGTCCCAGCCCGCTCGGCGGGCCGCACGCTCAGCCCCGCGCTGCTCGTGAGCGTCGGCGGTGCGCTGGCGGCCGTGGCGATCGTCGCCGCGGCGTTCCTGTGGCCACGGCAGGTCGTCACCGTGCCCATCGGGGTCCAGAACGCCGACCCCACCCCGGCCTCGGTCGCCCCCGCCCCCGTCACCACCACGCAGGCACAGCCGCCCGTCACCACCGCGCCCGAGATCGAGGCCCCGGTGAGCAGGCCCCCGCGCGCCACCCAGGCGCCCGCGCCGCCGATCGT
>NZ_JAOPWR010000500.1 GCF_025965585.1 Pseudonocardia sp. | reverse complement strand
CGCTGGAGGGCTACGAGATCGTCGGCATGCCGTTCGTCATCACCGGCGCCACCGCGGAAGAGTTCGCCACGGCAAAGCAGGCGACCAAGAAGCAGATCGCGTTCTACGCCTCAACACCGGCATATCGGCCCGTGCTCGAGGTACACGGTTGGGGTGAGCTGCAGAGCGAGCTCAACGTGATGTCGAAGGCGGGCCGCTGGGCGGAGATGGCGGACCTCATCGACGATGAGATCCTGGCCTCGATCGCTGTGGTGGCGGAACCGGATGACGTCGCTGCCGAGATCACGCGGCGGTTCGGTGACGTCTTCACCCGCATGAACCTCTATCTGAAGACGCCGCTGCCGGCAGCGACCCTGGGGCCGATCGTGGCCGCGCTGGCAGCCTGATCAATCCGGGGTGGGCGGGCCGCCGGGCCGCAGGCGGTGCATCACCTCTCCGATGAGGTCGTACTGCCGGCGGTGATCGACGGCGGCCGGGAACAGCAGAAATTCGTCCACCCCGCTGGCGGCCAGTCCGGCGAGTCGCTCCGCCACCTTGTCGACGGAGCCGGTGGCGGCGTAGCGCTCGACCTTCTCGTAGGGAATCCGGTACTGGCCGCTGACGAAGCTCTCCGCCTCGGCCCTGCTCTCGTGTTCGTCCCCGATGTGGACGAACACGACCAGACCGGTCCGCGGCCGCGCCCGGCCCGCCTCTTCCGCCAGGCGACCCAGTCGTTCCGCGGTCCGGGCGAGCCTGCCCTCGTCGGCCCACATGCCCAGCCAGCCGTCGCCGAAGCGCGCGGCCCGGCGGACCGCGTCGTCGCTGCGACCGCCCACCCACAGCGGCGGCATGCCGCCGCAGGGAAGCAGAGCGGGGACGAGCTCCCCGTCCGGGATCTGGACCGGCGCTCCGGAGAGCAGCTCCGGGAGGACGCTGAGAACCGCGTCGGTCCGGGCCCCACGCCGGTGCAGCGGGACCCCGGCGGCCGCCCACTCCGCGGGGTTCTCCCCGCCGACCCCGATGCCGAGGACCACACGATCTCCGGAGATGACCTGCAGCGAGCTGATCTGTTTCGCCGCCCAAGCCGGAGGGCGCAGCGCGAGGAGCAACACCCCGAACCCCAATCGCACGCGGGTGGTGACGGCCGCCGCCGTGGCGAGCACGATGCTGGACTCGACGATCGGCGTGTGGAAGGCGAGGTGGTCGCCGGCCCACACGGCATCCACTCCGACCGCTTCCAGGTGCCGGGCCGCTGCAGCGATGTCCGCCGTGCCGTTGCCGACGGGATCCGATATCGGCAGCATGATTCCGATCTGGGGCGTCACCATCCTGCGGACAACCCCCCGTCGACGACGACGGTCTGTCCGGTCAGATAGGCCGAAGCGGGCGACGCGAGCAGCAACAGCGCCCCGTCCATGTCACCAGGCACTCCCCATCGGCGCGCTGCGACGCGCTTGAGGACCCGCTTGTCGAAACGCTGGTCCTTGCGAAGGTCGGTCACCATCTCGGTGTCGACCCACCCGGGGCAGAGCGCGTTCACCGTGACCCCTTGCGCAGCCCATTCAACGGCGAGAGATCGAGTGAGGCCGATGAGGCCGGCCTTCGAGGCGGAGTAGGGCGCTGCGTACGCGTCGCCGAGCAGGCCGAGGACGCTGCTGATGTTGACGACCCGCCCGTATCCACGCTCGACCATTCCTCCCGCGAGGGCCTGGGTCAGGGTGAAGACGCTGCGCAGGTTGAGGTCGACGACGTCGTCCCAGTCGGCCGATGCGAGCTTCAGCGCGGGCGCAGGTCGGGACAGCCCAGCGTTGTTGACCAGGATGTCGATGCCTCCCCATGCGGCGGCCACCTCGTCGGCGACCCGGTCGATTGCGTCTCGCTGAGCGAGATCGGCCGTGATGACGAGGGACTCGTTCTCCAGCGTCGCCGCCACGTCACGAAGTTGACTCTCGCCGCGCGCCACGAGCGCCACTCGTGCACCGGCGGCGTCGAGGGCCTGCGCGGCCCGCGCTCCGATGCCCCGACTGGCGCCGGTGACCAGGGCGCGGCGCCCGGTGAGTCCGAAGAGTTCGGTGAGCAACGCGTGGCTCATGGTGTCGCTCGGAACAGGCGCAGCAGTTGTCTAGCCACGATGGTGTGCATCTCCTTGTAGTCCTTCTGGCAACCCGGCCGGAACCAGACCGGTACGTAGTTCACGGCGCCGTGCAGGCAGTGCAGCGCGATCGCCTCGTCGGCGAGGGTGAACTCGCCGGTGGCGATTCCGTCCCGGATGACCGACCGGAAGATCTCGTCGTGCTGTAGGCGGAGCGCCTTGCTCCGAAGCTGGAGCGGCTCGGGCCAGTCCAGTGGCTGCAGGAACAGTCGGGCCATCTGCGGGTACTCGCCGACGATGCAGTCCAGTTGGGTCTCGATCAGCACGGTGAGCCGCTGGCTGGCGGTCCCCTTCTGCTGTCGGGCGGCCGCGCTGAGTCGTTCGTTGACCAGCGTCGCCACCCAGTCGAGGCAGGTGGTGACGAGTTCTTCCTTGCTTGCGAAATAGTGGTAGAGCGAGCCTCGGGTGAGGTCCAGACGCTCCGCGATCTCATCCAGGTTTGTCTCGCGGTACCCGTGCTCGGCCAGCACGTCGGCGGTGGCGGTGAGGATGTCGGTAAGCCGCCTGTTCCGCCGGCGCGCGACTCTGCTCAGCGGCTCGTCGGCGGGCGACTTCTGCGCAGCCACCGTCACTACCTCCCTCTGGTCTCCACCCGGTGGCTGCTGCCCTGCCCGAACCTGCGCTGCCGAACTCGTTCAGGAGAGGGCGGCCGTCCTGCTCCAGCCGGGTTCGCGGGTGAGCTGCTCGGCGATGATCTTCTGCTGGATCTCGCTGGTGCCACCGCCGATGGCGAACAGGCGGGCGTCCCGATAGAGGCGCTCGACCTCGTACTCGCGGGTGTAGCCGTAGCCGCCGTGGACCTGGACGGCCAGGCTGGTGACGGTGTTGGCGAGCCGGGCGCTGACGAGCTTGCCGATGGAGCCCTCGATGATCGAGGGACGTCCGGCGTCTACCAGGTCTGCAACGTGCCGGTAGAGCAGCCGGCATTCGAGGACACCGCTGGCAATGTCGGCGAGCATGCCTTTCACCGGGCCGATCTGGTTGAGTCGGCTGCCGAACGCGGTGCGGTCGGCAGCGTACTTCGAGGCGAGGTCGAGGGCACGCGTGCACATCCCCGCCGAGATCGCGGGGACCGCCAGGCGCTCGTAGTCGAGCACGTCCATCCCGATCTGCCAGCCCTGGCCGACCGGTCCGAGGCGGTCGGTGTCGGAGACCTCGACGTCGTCGAGGACGAGCTCGCACGTGGGGGACGAGCGCAGGCCCATCTTCTCCAGTGCCTGCGGCACCGCGATCCCGGGCAGGTCCATCGGGACGACGAAGGTTGTCA
>NZ_JAOPWR010000439.1 GCF_025965585.1 Pseudonocardia sp. | reverse complement strand
TCCGCCCACATGTGCACCGGGTAGGGGCGCGTGGTGACCCGCAGGTGGACCCCGCGGCCCGCCGCCTCCACCGCGTGGCCCAGCGCGTCCGCCCGTGCCACCACCCGCTCTGCCAAGGCCGCCGCGCGCGGGGACCGGAAGGGGCGCTCGCGTGCCACGACGTGACGCCGCCCGCGACACCTCGTCCGGGGAGCCGCGCGGCCGCCGTCCTGGCTCGGCCGATGGGCCGCGACTCCGTCGCGGACGTGCACTCGCCGGCGAGTCCGGTCTGCCCAAGTACGTGCCCGACATCGCGCTGCGCTCCATCGAGGGCCACCTGACGCGCACCGGCACCCAGGTCATGGCCTGGTACCGGTTGGCCGCGCAGGCCTGGAGCTTCCGCAGCGACTCCCAGCGCGAGGTGCTGATCCGCCAGATCGCCGCGCAGCTCGGGGAGCTGCAGGGCCGCTGGGTCCACCTGCGGGTCACCACGCGCCCCTACCCGGTGCACATGTGGGCGGAGTCGTTCGACAACAACGCGCTCGGCCGCATGCCCGACGTCGCGGGCTCACTCGGCTGGGACGGTTTCCTCGAGGGCGAGCAGCGCCACCTGATGGGGCTGTCGATGTCGGACAAGGAGGTCTTCCTCGGCATCGAGGTCTCCGGGCGGAGCATGGTCGACCGCTGGGTGGAGGCCGCCGCGCCGGTGCTCGGCAAGTTCGCGCCCGCCGCCGTCCGCGCCGAGCTGGCTGCGCTCGCGTCCGAGGTCTCCCATCTCGACGAGCTCGTGGCGGGCAGCGGCCTCGACGCCGTTCCGGCCGCGGCCGACGACATCGCGTGGCTCATGCACCGGTCGTGTGCGCTGGGGCTGCCCGCGCCGCGCACGCTGTCGGTGGTGCCGGGCTCGGTCACCCGCTGGGAGACCGAGGACCTCGCCGCGTTCAGTGACGGCGTCGAGATGTACCAGGAGCCCTACGCCCCCACGGTCAAGGTCGTGGGCCGGATCCGCTCGCAGACGGTGTCGCGCAACGTCGCCGTGCTCTCGGTGGGGCTGATGGAGGGCCTGCGCATCCCCGAGGTCGACGACCCGTGGATGCAGCACTCCGACCGGCTGCCGTTCCCCGTCGAGTGGTCGGCCCGGATGTACATCCGCAGGCCCGAGGAGGTGGCGGGCGAGCTGCAGCGCCAGATGGGCAAGGTGCGCAGCCAGATCCGGCACTACACCCACGACCACGACCTCGATCCCCCGATGTCGCTCGCGCGCCAGGCCGACCGCGTGCTCGAGGTCGAGGACGAGCTCACGTCCGGGCTGACGCAGCTCAACACGCGCCTCTACGGCTGGTGGCGCATCGCCGTCTCCGGCAAGGACGAGGCCGAGGCCATCAGCCGCGCCCAGCAGCTGCTCGACGTCTACCGGCCCAAGGTCCAGATCGAGCACCCCGAGGCGCAGTACCGCTACGCGCGCGAGTTCATCCCCGGCGAGCCGCTGGCCACCACCGCCTACCGCCGTCGCGGCTCGGTCACATGGGCCGCTGCGGCCGTCCCCGCCGCCACGGCGAGCGTGGGCGACCGGCGCGGCATCATGATCGGCGAGACCTGCACCGCCACCCGGCGCCCGGTCGCGTGGGACCCGTGGCTGGCGCAGGAGGTCCGCCGGGCCTCGGGCCTCACGGCCGTCGTCGGCGGGCTGGGATCGGGCAAGTCGTTCCTCACCGGGCTGATCGTCTACAAGACCTTGCGATCCGGGGCGCGCTGGACGGTGCTCGACCCGTCCGGTCCGCTGGCCGAGCTCACCCGCCTGCCCGAGCTGGCCCCGTTCAGCCGCCACATCAACCTGCTGCGCGCCGATCCCGGCATCCTCAACCCGTACCGGGTCGTGGCCGAGCCGCGGCCCGAGCACTTCCTCGACGAGGAGGACCCCGAGCGGGCGTGGCGCCGGGAGCGCTCCCTCGCCGCCGCCACGCGCCGCCGGCTCGTCCTCGACGTGCTCACCGGCCTGCTGCCCTACGACATCTCCCGGCTGCCACACACGCGCATCGTGCTGCTGCGCGCGGTGCGCGAGGTGGGCGGCGCGGCGGACCGCCACCCCGGCCAGGTCATCGACGTCCTGCGCCGCCACGCGCGCGAGGGCGAGGAGCACGCCGGCGTCGTCGCCGACTTCCTGGAGGAGCGCCGCGAGCTTCCCCAGGCCGCGCTGTTGTTCCCCGACACCAGCCGCGACGACCCGTGGCAGGCCGACCGCGACTACCGCCTCACCGTCCTGACCATGCAGGGCATGACCCTGCCGCGGCCGGGCAGCCCGCGTGAGGAGTGGACCGACGGCGAGTCACTCGCCGTCGAGCTGCTCAACCTCGCCTCGTGGTTGACCCAGCGCACGATCTACGACGCCGACCGGAACCTCCGCAAGGGCGTGGCCCTGGACGAGACGCACTTCCTCTCGCAGGTGCCCACCGGCAAGGTGCTCATCGACCGGCTGGCCCGCGACTCCCGCAAGTTCAACGTCCGCGCGCTCTTCGCCTCGCAGCTCGCGGGCGACCTGCTGCGCGTGTCGGGGTTCGCGTCGCTGGTCAACGCCGTGTTCGTCGGCCGCACCGACGACGACGAGGCCCAGTCCGACGCGCTCCGCCTGCTCAAGGTGCCCACCGGCGTCGGTTACGAGCAGATGCTCGGCACGCTCTCGCCGCGACCGCGCCACGACGACCGTCCCGACGACACGCCGCGCCAGTTCGTCTTCGCCGACGGCCACGGTGGCGTCGAGAAGATCCGGATCGACCTCGAGGGCCCGCATCTGGAGCACGTCCGCGAGGCGCTCGACACCAACCCCGACGCCAGCCGCATCTCGGTGCGGGGAGTACCGGCCGCGCCCGCTTCGGCCGCCGTCCGCGCCCCCGACGAGCCCGCGCCCCGCGGTGCCGTGCCGATGACGAAGGCCGCGCCGGTGCGCGTACCTCCCCGCGGCCCGTCCGCCGACCGCTCGGTGGAGCTCGCCGACGACCTCGACGAGCACTTCGACGACCTGGACGACCCGGACGGCCTGCTGCGCGGCGGCGCACCGTCGGGTGCCCCGCCGCGGTCGTCCGCCGAGCTGCTCGACGACGAGGAGCTCGACCTCCTCGGTGACATCGACGGCGACATCGACGGCGACATCCCCGGCGACATCGACGGCGGGGCCGACCACCACCACGGCAACGGCAGCTCGAACGGGAAGGGGAACGGGACCGTCCGGCAGGCCGACGACCACGCCCGTGCCACCGGAGGGTCCGGTCGGTGACGGGCGGGGGACTGCCTGCGGAGGCCGGATGGCTACCCGCAGCCCTCGTGCTGGTGGCCGCCGTGCTCGTCGCACGGCACCGCCGCCGCCGTGAACGCGGTCTCGAGCGGCCCCGCAAGCGGATCGCGCTGCTGATCGTCACCGCGCTCGTCGGTGGCTCGGTGATGCTCGGCCAGCCGGCCATGGCACAGCCGTTCGACTGCAAGGAGTCGCCCGAGCCCGACCGCCCCGGTACCGGCCTGGTGGGCTCGCTCGACCCCCCGACGTACGGCGTCGGCGAGCCCGGCAGCGTCTACGACGAGGTCGGTTACGCGGGGATGGTCTGGTACACCTACGACCTCGGCTGCGCGGGCACCGCGTTCAACCCGGCCAGCACCACCGACACGTGGCTGGGCAACCAGACGTTCAACGTGGCGAAGTTCGCGGTGGCCGGCGTCAACTGGGCGCATTACCTCATCGCCGACGGTGGCGACCTGCTCTCGCCGCTGGACACGGTGATCTCCGAGGGCACGAAGGCGATGTACACGGCCGTCTTCACCACCTGGATCGGCCCCGCTCTACTACTGCTCGCGGTGTTCCTGCTGGTCCTGGCGATCCGCGGCGACCTGGCGAGACAGACGCAGCGGGCTGCGTTCGCCGTGGTGGCGCTCGTCATCGGGTCGGCGGCCTACCTCGCTCCGGTGAACTGGTCCAAGGCGGCCGACCCGCTGCTGCTCGACGGCGTCACGCAGATGCAGGACGGCTTCCTCGGACAGGTCGGCCTGGGCAACCGCGACACGCTGCCCACCGTGCTCGTCGACCAGGTGATCTACCAGAACTGGGAGCGCGGCGAGTTCGGGGCGCCGGACGTGCCGCAGGCGCAGCAGTTCGGGCGCGACCTGCTGCGTGCGCAGACCTTCACCAAGGCCGAGGTGGCCGAGGGCAAGGACACCCCGGCGCTCGCCGAGCAGAAGAAGGCCGACTTCGCCGCGATCGCGGGCAAACTGGGCGACCGCTACCCGTACTTCCAGGGCAAGTCCGGCAGCCGGATCGGCGCCGGGGTGCTGGCCCTGATCGAGGCCATGTGCATCGCGTTGTTCCAGTTGCTGTCCAAGGTGCTGGTGCTGGTCGCGATGCTGATACTGCGGCTGCTGGTGATGACCGCGCCCGCCGCGGCGGTGGTGGCGGTGCTCAAGCCCGAGATCCTCCCGGCCCTGCTGCGGGTGGCGGGGTCCGCGATCGTGAACACGCTGGTGGTCGGGGCGCTCGCGGGCCTGCACGCGCTGCTCGTCGTCTCGCTGTTCCGTCCCGACTCGGGCATCGACCTGTGGCTCGCCCTCCTCGTCACCGGCGTGGTGACGGTGGTGCTGTGGGCGGTCGCGCGGCCGTTCCGACGGCTCGTGTCGATGGTGTCGCTCACCCGCGACCAGTTCGGCGGCATCATCCCGGGCCCCGGCGCCGGCCCGATGTCGCGCGTGTGGCAGCGCTTTCGCGGCGCGGAGACCGACGACCGCCAGACCCGCTGGTGGGACGAGCGGCGCGGCGCGTCGGCCGGTGCCGACTACTCCGGCGGGGCCCGGCCGGAGTCCGAGCCCGGCGCCCGCGTCACCGCCACGGCCACCCGCGTGCCGCGGCAGCGGGCCGAGGTCGAGGTGTCCACTGTCCCGGCCGCGGTGTCCGGCGCCCGCAGGCAGGCGCTGCCGGCGGGGTCCGGTGGCGTCGGCGGCGGGGCTGGGCGGCCGAGCTGGGCCGATCCCGGCGAGGTCGACGACCGCGCCATCTACCGCCGTTCCGACACCGTGCCGATGCGCCCGGGCGCGGCCCGCCCGGTGCAGGCGGAGATGGTCGACGGCGTGCCCGTCTACCGGATCTACCGGCCGCGCCCGTCGCAGCCCGCGTACCCGCGCGGCGGGGGCGGCTGATGCCGATCCGGACCTCGCGCGGTCGCTCGGCGGCCTACCGCGGGGTGTGGCAGTGGCCCCTGCGGTCGCCGGCGCGGCTCGCCGTCACGGTGCTGGTGATCGTGGCGGTCGCCGCGCTCGTCGGCGTGCTGGCCGGGGCGAACGGCAGGTCCGACAGCGGCGGGATCGTCGGCTTCGCCTCCCCGACGTCGGCCCCGCAGGTGGCCTCGCCGCCCGCGGGCAACTCGTTCGAGCCCTTGGCGGCGCCGACTGCGAGCGCCTTGCCGCCGGTGCCCGCCCTCGCACCCACCACGCTGCCGCTGTCGCAGGCGCCGCCGGCGGCGTTGCAGGTGGCCGCGCGGTGGGCCGCGGCGTGGGTCCGGCCGCCCGGCGGCACCACCGCCCAGCAGTGGCTCGACGGGCTGCGGCCGACCACCACCGACGAGTTCCTCGGCGTGCTCACCACCGTCGACCCGTCGAGCGTCCCGGCCACCCGTGTCACCGGCGCGCCGAAGGCCGTGCAGGTGGCGGCCCGCTCGGTGCAGGTCGACGTGCCCACCGACGCCCTGACGCTGCTCGTGACCGTGGTCGACACCGACACCGGGGGCTGGCGGGTCTCCGACTACGACCGCGCCTGAACCGCCGTGTTCCTCCTCCGTCCGCTGCGCCTGCTCCTGCCGTTCGCGGTCATCGCCGCCGCGCTGATGCTGTTCATCGCCGTGGCGTTCGTGGCGTTCAGCGCGAGCGGTGGCACCAGCGGCGGCACCGGCACGCTCGGCGACTGCGACGCGGGTGCGATCTCGTCCGGTGGCGCCGGCGGCAGCGCGGGCATGCAGATCGGGGACCTGACCCCCGAGCAGCGCACCAACGCCGCCACGATCATCGGCGTCGCCAAGCAGATGGGGGCGCCGCCGCGGGCCTGGCTGGTGGCGCTCGCGACGGCCATGCAGGAGTCGACCCTGCGCAACCTCGACTACGGCGACCGCGACTCCCTGGGGCTCTTCCAGCAGCGGCCGTCGCAGGGCTGGGGCACGCCCGGGCAGGTCACCGACCCCGTGTACAGCACCACGATCTTCCTGCACCGGCTGATGGCCGTCCCGGGCTGGGAGACGCTCCCTGTGACGGTCGCGGCGCAGACCGTGCAGCGCTCGGCGTTCCCCGACGCGTACGCGAAGTGGGAGGGGCTGGCCTCGCAGCTGGTGTCGCAGCTCGCCGGCGTCGTGAACCCGATCGCCTCCTGCGGCACCGCCGTGCTGGCCACGGGGGTGGCCGCCGCAGCCATCTCGTTCGCGCTCCATGAGGTGGGCAAGCCCTATGTGTGGGGTGCCACCGGCCCGAACGCCTACGACTGCTCGGGCCTCATGCTGCAGGCGTTCGCGGCCGCCGGCGTGACGCTGCCGCGGGTGTCGTGGCAGCAGTACGACGCGGGCGGGCACGTGCCGGTGCGCCAGGCGCAGGCCGGTGACCTGCTGTTCTACGCCACCGACCCGTCGGATCCCAGCACGATCCACCACGTGATGCTCTACATGGGCAACAACGAGATGGTCGAGGCGCCGTTCAGCGGCCAGCCCGTCCGCGTGCGTCCCGTGCCGTGGAACTATGAGGAGCTCGTGCCGCTGGCCACCCGGCCCGGCACCGCGCCCAACCCCGCCTGACCGCACGCACCCGCTCGACATGCAGGAGACGCAATGCCGTCCGAACCGTCCGTGCCCGCGTCGACGACGCCGGTGCAGGACTACGCCGACCGGCCCGCCCCGGGGGCCACGGCGGACCACCTGGTGATCCCCCGGTCGCTCGCGCAGTCGATGCCGCTGCGCTGGCAGCAGGTCTTCGTCGGGCTGCTCGCGGACCTGCACGACGCCTACGGGCACCTGCCCTGGCCGGACTACGCCGTCGTGCCCAGCCGCTGGGAGTACCTCGTGGACCTCGACGAGGAGCAGCTCGCGGCGTCGGGCTTCCACGCCGACCTCGGCCCGGACGGCGAGCTGCAGTTCCGTGACGCGGCCGAGCGGCTGGTGGCCGAGCCCGAGCGGCACCGGGTCCTCGCCCCGGTCGAGGACCCGCTGCCGCCGGCGTCAGCGGGCCGGGTCGAGCCCCGCCCCGCGAAGCCCCTCTGAACAGGCGGGAACACGGCGGCGGGGTGCCACGTTGGTCCGGATAGCAAGTTGAGCGGGAACGACTCAAGGCCTGCGCGCAGGCGTTGATCGGCCCGTGGCAGACTTGAGCCAACTGAACTCAAGCTATTCGGAGGCATAACCATGGCTCGTGCGGTCGGTATCGACCTCGGAACCACCAACTCGGTCGTCGCCGTCCTCGAGGGCGGCGAGCCGACGGTCATCGCCAACTCGGAGGGTGCCCGCACCACTCCGTCCGTTGTCGCCTTCGCCCGCAACGGTGAGGTGCTCGTCGGCCAGTCGGCGAAGAACCAGGCAGTCACGAACGTCGACCGCACCATCCGGTCCGTCAAGCGCCACATCGGCACCGGCTGGACCACCGACGACGTCGACGGCAAGAAGTACTCCGCCCAGGAGATCAGCGCGCGCGTGCTGCAGAAGCTCAAGCGCGACGCCGAGTCCTACCTGGGTGAGGAGATCTCCGACGCGGTGATCACCGTCCCCGCGTACTTCGAGGACGCCCAGCGCCAGGCCACCAAGGAGGCCGGCCAGATCGCGGGCCTCAACGTGCTGCGCATCGTCAACGAGCCCACCGCGGCCGCGCTGGCGTACGGCCTCGACAAGGGCGACAAGGACCAGACCATCCTCGTGTTCGACCTCGGTGGCGGCACGTTCGACGTGTCGCTCCTGGAGATCGGCGAGGGCGTCGTCGAGGTCAAGGCCACCAATGGTGACAACCACCTCGGTGGCGACGACTGGGACGAGCGCGTCATCACGTGGCTGGTCGACAAGTTCAAGTCCGCCCAGGGCATCGACCTGACGCGCGACAAGATGGCCATGCAGCGCCTCCGTGAGGCCGCCGAGAAGGCCAAGATCGAGCTGTCGAGCCAGAACACGGCCACGATCAACCTGCCCTACATCACGGTCGACCAGGACAAGAACCCGCTGTTCCTCGACGAGACGCTGTCCCGTGCCGAGTTCCAGCGCATCACGTCCGACCTGCTCGACCGCACGCGCAACCCGTTCAACCAGGTCGTGAAGGACGCCGGCATCTCCGTCGGCCAGATCGACCACGTCGTCCTCGTCGGCGGCTCCACCCGCATGCCCGCCGTCACCGAGCTCGTCAAGGAGCTCACCGGCGGCAAGGAGCCCAACAAGGGCGTCAACCCGGACGAGGTCGTCGCCGTCGGCGCCGCCCTGCAGGCCGGTGTGTTGCGCGGTGAGGTCAAGGACGTCCTGCTGCTCGACGTCACCCCGCTGTCCCTGGGCATCGAGACCAAGGGCGGCGTGATGACCAAGCTCATCGAGCGCAACACCACGATCCCCACCAAGCGGTCGGAGATCTTCACCACGGCCGACGACAACCAGCCGTCCGTGCAGATCCAGGTGTTCCAGGGCGAGCGTGAGATCGCGGCCTACAACAAGAAGCTCGGCATGTTCGAGCTGACCGGCCTCCCGCCCGCGCCCCGTGGTGTGCCGCAGATCGAGGTGTCGTTCGACATCGACGCCAACGGCATCGTCAACGTGTCCGCCAAGGACATGGGCACCGGCAAGAGCCAGGCCATGACCATCACCGGCGGCTCCGGTCTCAGCAAGGACGAGATCGACCGCATGATGAAGGAGGCCGAGGCCCATGCGGAGGAGGACAAGAAGCGCCGCGAGGACGCCGAGGTCCGCAACCAGGCCGAGTCGCTCGTCTACCAGACGGAGAAGTTCGTCAAGGACAACGACGACAAGCTCCCGGCCGACGTCAAGGACGGCGTGAACTCCGCGCTCACCGAGGCGCAGGAGGCTCTCAAGGGCACCGACTCCGAGGCGATCAAGGCGTCGATGGAGAAGCTGGCCGCCGAGTCCCAGAAGATGGGCTCGGCTCTCTACCAGCAGCCGGGCGCCGACGGTGCTCCCACCGGTGACGCCGGTGCGGCCGGCGGCACCCAGGCCGACGCCGGTGCCGACGACGTCGTCGACGCCGAGATCGTCGACGAGGAGAAGGACAAGAAGTGACGGATCACGACCGCAACGAGCACGCCGAGAACGGCGACGGCGAGCGGGTCGTGGTCCGGGACCGGCGCCGGATCGACCCGGTGACTGGTGAGGTGCGTCCCCCGTCCGGAGAGTCTCCGGACGGGGGCGCCGCCCCCGCGGAGGAGGTTCCTGTGTCGGAGAACGCCGTCGACCCTCGAGTCGACGAGCTCACCGCCGAGGTGGCCGAACGCACCGCCGACCTGCAGCGCGTCACCGCGGAGTACGCCAACTACCGGCGCCGCATCGACCGCGACCGCGAGTCGGTGCTCGTCGGTGCCCGGGTGCAGTTCGTGTCCGAGCTGCTCACCGTGCTCGACGACCTCGAGCGCGCGGAGACCCACGGCGACCTCACCGGCCCGTTCAAGGCCGTCGGCGACAAGATCACGGCCGTCGTGCAGAAGCTGGGCCTGGAGTCGTTCGGGACCGAGGGCGAGCCCTTCGACCCGTCCGTGCACGAGGCCGTGCAGCACGACACCAGCGACGCCGCCGGGCCCACTGTCGCGGTGCTCTCGGCCGTGCTGCGGCGGGGCTATCGGATCGCCGACCGCGTGCTGCGGCCGGCCATGGTCACGGTCGTCGACCGCGGCGAGGGTCCCGGCCCGGACGACGGCACGGCCCCCGAGCCGGCGGCCGAACCCACGGACGAGAAGCCGGTCTGACAGGAAGGGGGCGGGATGACCCAGCGCGACTGGATCGAGAAGGACTTCTACCGCGAGCTGGGCGTCGCCTCCGGCGCCACGGGTGAGGAGATCAAGAAGGCGTACCGGAAGCTCGCCCGCGAGCTGCACCCGGACGCGAACCCGGGCGACCCCAAGGCCGAGGCCCGCTTCAAGTCGGTGTCCGAGGCCTACGGCGTGCTGTCGGACGACAAGAAGCGCAAGGAGTACGACGAGACCCGGGCTCTCTTCGCCGGCGGCGCCGGTGGTTTCGGCGGCGGTGGGTTCCCGGCCGGCGGTGGCTTCGGCACCGGCGCGAGCGGGCAGGGGTTCGACCTGAACGACCTGTTCGCCCGCTCCGGGGCCGGTGGCGGGGGCGCGGGCGGGTTGAACGACCTGTTCGGCGGCCTTTTCGGTGGCGCCGGCCGTGGTGGCGCCGGCCCGTCGGCCCCGCGCAACCAGCGCGGTGCTGACGTCGAGACGGAGCTGCGCATCGACTTCGTCGACGCCGTGCGCGGCGCCGAGGTGCCGATCCGGCTCAGCTCGCCGGGCCGGTGCGAGCGTTGCGGCGGCACCGGGGCCAAGCCGGGCAGCCCGCCCCGGCAGTGCCCCACGTGCCAGGGGGTCGGGCTGGTCAGCAGCAGCCAGGGCGCGTTCGCGTTCTCCGAGCCGTGCCGCGACTGCCGCGGCACCGGCCGGATCATCGACGACCCGTGCCCGGAGTGCGGCGGCGACGGCGTCAGCACCCGGATCCGCTCGCTCACCGTCCGCATCCCCGCCGGGGTGGCGGACGGCAACAAGATCCGCCTCAAGGGCCAGGGCGAGCCGGGACGTGGCGGGGCGCCCGCGGGAGACCTGTACGTCAGGGTCCACGTCAACCCGCACAAGCTCTTCGGTCGCTCGGAGCGCAATGCCGACGACCTGACGCTGACGGTCCCGGTCACGTTCCCCGAGCTGGCGCTGGGCACCACGCTCACGGTGCCCACGCTGGATGCGAACGTGTCCCTGAAGATCCCGGCTGGCACGTCGAGCGGGCGTACCTTCCGGGTCCGCGGCCGCGGCGTGCCACGCAAGGCCAAGACCGGCGACCTGCTGGTCACCGTCGAGGCGGCGGTGCCGTCGAAGCTCGACGACGCGGCCACGGAGGCGTTGCAGGCCTACGCCGAGGCCACGAAGGGCGACGACCCCCGGGCCGAGCTGTTCGGGGGCGGGCGATGAGCGAGGTCGCGCGCGAATCATCGCCACAGCGCCCGCGCGAAGCGCCGCCCGAGCGCGGCGGGGGCGTGCGATGAGCTCGGGGCCCGGCGGACCGTCGCTGCCGCCGGGGGCCACGTCCGACAGCCCGATCTTCGTCATCTCGGTGGCGGCGGAGCTGGCCGGTCTGCACGCGCAGACGCTGCGCAGCTACGACCGGCTGGGGCTCGTGAGCCCCGGCCGGTCGGCAGGCGGCGGGCGCCGGTACTCGGCGCGCGACATCGCCCTGCTGCGCGAGGTCCAGCGGCTCTCCCAGGAGGAGGGCGTCAACCTCGCGGGCATCAAGCGGATCATCGAGCTCGAGCAGCTCGTCGACGAGCTGCGGTCGCGGCTCGAGGACGTGGCGCAGGAGCTGCTGGGCGCCCGCGCCGCCGCCGAGCAGGCGGCGGCGTCGGTGCACGCCTCCTACCGGCGCGACCTCGTGCCGGTGGACCGGCGCTCGGCGCTGGTGGTGTGGCGGCCGAAGCCCCGCGAGAAGTAGTCCACCCGGGCGAGCCCGTCTCAGTCCATCGTGAACGGGTCGTAGCGGATGCGGTCGAGCGGCGTGCCGGCCACCAGCATCCGGCTCACCGTGGCGCGGATCATCGACGGCGAGCCGCAGACCAGCACGTCGTGGTCGGCCCAGGCGCCGTAGCGGGTGACCACGTCGGCCAGCGTGCCGTGCTCGGCGCCGGAAGCCGACTCGTCCTTCTCCACGACGGGGATGATGTCGAGCCAGCTGTTGCTGTACGACAGCTTGCGCAGGGCTCCGAAGTCGTAGAGGTCCTCCCACGTGCGACCGCCGATGAACACCTGCGTGCGCGGCGGCTTCGGGCGCCGGGTCAGGTCTTCGAGCAGGGCCTTGATGGGGGCCATCCCGGTGCCGCCCGCCACCATCAGCACCTCGTTGTCGGACGCGGGGTCGACGTGCATGCGGCCCATCGGCGGCCCGATCCGCCAGGTGTCGCCCACCCGCGAGTGGGCCACCAGAGCCCGGCTGACCCAGCCGCTGTTGACGGCGCGGACGTGGAACTCCAGCAGGCCGTCGGGCCGCGGGGCGTTGGCCGGCGAGAGGTAGCGCCACAGCCGCGGACGCTGAGGGGTCTCGACGCTGACGTACTGCCCCGCGCGGTACGCGATGGGCTCGCTGGTCTGCACGGTGATGGTGGCGAGGTCCCAGCCGAGACGCTCGTGCCCCACTACGCGGCCGAGCCACGAGGCCGGTCCGCGCTCGGCCTGCGCGGCCGTGTGCATCGCGCCGGCGACCGTGCCGTAGGCCCGGGTCCAGGCACTCTCGACCTCGGGGGTCCAGGCGTCGCCCGAGTAGCTCGCGATCGCGCTGATCAGCGCGGTCCCGACGCCGTCGTAGTGCTGGGTGAGCACCCCGAACTTGCGATGGTCGCGGCCGAGCTGCTCCAGGAACGGCACGAGCTCGTCGGGCTGGTCGACCATCTGGACGACGTGCACGAGCGCCCGGAGCAGGCGGCTGCGCTGCACCTCCATGTTCACGGGGAAGAGGTCGCGCGTCTCCGGGGCGGTGCTGAACAGCGTGGCGTAGAAGTGCCGCCCGAGCTCCTCGGTCCGGGGCTCCACGAGCGCCCAGCTCGAGCGGATGATCTCGACCGTCCCGGACGCCTGGCCGCGGGACTCACCGACATCATGCAGATCGGCGGTGAGCAACTGTTCAGCGGTCATCGACGGCCGGCTCTCTCTCCTCGACGGGGGCGCAGGGCGGAACTCACCCCATCGGGGAAGGGGTGCCCTGGCCTGGCAGCTTAGCGCGCGAGCGGGCCCTGGGCCCTCACCCGGGCACGCGGATGGCATGGTATGGCAGTGGATCGTCGTCGTTCTCCCCACGTCCGGGCCCTGGCCGCCTTTCGGCGGACCGTCTCCGTCACGGCCGACCCGGACGCCGGGCAGGACCCCCGGAGCGACCCCGCCACGGGCATCGTGAGCTGCGACGAGGGGTGGCGTCCGGGTTCCGCGGGCGAGCACGCGCTGCAATGCGCCTTCGGTTCCGTCGACCGTGCGGACCGTTTCTACGCCGATCAGGTGCGTGACCGGTTACTCCCTGCGATGGCCGCGTTCGTGGGCCGGATGGAGATGGTGTTCGTCGCCACGTCCGACGCCCACGGCGAGTGCGACGCGTCGCTGCGCGCCGGGCCCGCCGGGTTCATCCGGGTGCTGGACGAGCGCACGCTGGCCTACCCGGAGTACCGCGGCAACGGCGTGCACGCGAGCCTGGGCAACATCTCCGAGAACGGCCACGTCGGCCTGCTGATGGTCGACTTCGTCGAGGACCTGATCGGGCTGCACGTCAACGGGGTCGCGCGGATCGTGCCGGCCGCCGGCTTCCGGGACGCGAATCCCGACGTCCCCGTCGACACCAGCGCAGGCAGGCGCGCCGAGCGCTGGGTCGTGATCGACGTGGAGGAGGCGTACGTCCACTGCCGCAAGCACATCCCGCGCATGGAGCGGGTGACACAGCGGCTCGCGTGGGGCACCGACGACCCCGGACGCAAGGGCGGCGACTACTTCGGCGCCCGCGGCACGCCGCCGACGGCGCCCCGCCCGGCCCGGCGGCGCTTCCCGAGCACCACGCACCTCGGTGCGGGCGCGTCGCGGACGCTGCGCCCGCGCACCCCGTGAGCCGCGGTCAGCGGCCTTCCCGGCGCTGCCGTGCCGACCGGAACACGCGGACGCCGAGCGTCAGCCAGCCGAGCATGCCCAGCACGAGCCACACCACCGCCGCGAGCACCCCGAGACCGGTCACGGCGATCACTGCGTAGACCACGATGCACGCCACCGTCGCGAGGTAGGTGAACCGCAGCGGACCGTCGGTCCGCAGCGCGGCCAGCACCACCGGACGGGTGCGCGCGGGGAGGCCACGGGTGGTCCACCAGGTCAGCGCGGCGCTCGCCAGCAGGATCGCGACGGCGGCGACGCGGGCCGCGGCGGTCGGCCGGTCCGGGGCCTCGGTGCCGGAGACGACGATCGCGACGAGTGTGGCGATCGCGAGCCACACCCGCAGCCGCCACGACAGCTGCCAGAGCACCACCGTCACGGTCTGCAGCACCTGCGTCATCGACGGGTCCATCGTCCCGGCGTCGACCAGACCCTTGAGGGCGCGGGACAGGCGGTGCGAGCGCGCGTCCAGGACGGCGAGGTCGTGCCGGGCGGCGGCGTGCTGCGGGTCGAGGCGCAGCGTCTCGGCGTAGGCCTCGCGGGCGGTCCGCCGGTCCCCGGCGTCGCTCGTGACGTCGGCGAGGAGGAAGTGGGCGTCGGCCGAGTTCGGCGCCAGCGTGACCACGTGGTGCGCCACCCGTACCGCGTCGTTCAGCCGGCCCGCGCGCTGCAGGACGCGGGCGTACCCGGTGGCGGCGAACGGCTCCTCCGGTGCGAGCGCCACCGACACGTACCCGGCCTCCACGGCCTCCTGGTGGCGGCCCAGTCGGGAGAGCAGCAGTGCGCGCAACCGGTGGGCGCGCTCGTCCTGGGGCGCGGCGGCCACCGCGGCGTCAGCAGCCGCCAGGCCCTCGGCGGTGCGGTCGGTGCCCAGCAGCACGGCCGCCAGCGCCGCAAGCAGCCGCGCGTCGCCCGGCTCCGCGGCCAGCGCCGCGCGGGCCTGGCGCTCGGCGTCGTCGAGCCGTCCGAGCTGGCGCAGGTGCTCCACCCGCTCCGCGGCGCTCACAACTTGCGGTGCTTGCGCAGGTAGGCGGCCAGGTCGTCGTAGCTGCCGTCGGCGTTGCCGAACGCGGTGACGTTGCGCGCGGTGGTGAACCACGGCCCGGTGCTGGGCCGGATCTCGCGCACCGCCGCCTCCAGGTCGCCCGTGGTCAGCGGGCGGAGCTGTCCGGCTTTCATCGACGCGGCCAGCGCCCGCTCGGCGGCGGTGTCGCATACGTGGGCGAGATCGGCGCCCGAGAAGTGCTCGGTGGCCTTGACGATGCGGTCGACGTCGAGCGTGGCCACCGGCCGGTCGCGCAGGTGGTAGCGCAGGATCGCGCCGCGCGCGGGGGCGTCGGGCGGCAGGACGAGCAGCATCCGGTCGAAGCGGCCGGGACGGCGCAGCGCGCTGTCGACGTCCCACGGGTGGTTGGTGGCGCCGAGGACGAACACGCCGTCGTTGTCACCGCTCAGGGAGTCCATCTCCGAGAGCAGCTGGTTGACGGTGTTGCGCATGCTGGAGGAGTGCGACAGGTGCGAGCGCTTCTGGCCCAGCGCGTCGATCTCGTCGAGGAACAGCACGCACGGGGCGTTGCGGCGAGCGGCGTCGAAGATCTGGGAGAGGTTGCGCTCGCTGGCACCGACGTACATGTCGAGGATGTCGGAGATGCCCACGTCGTAGAAGCGCGCGCCGAGCTCTCCGGCCACGGCGCGGGCGAGGAACGTCTTGCCGCAGCCGGGCGGCCCGTAGAGCAGCAGCCCGCCGGAGAGGTTCTTGCCGAATGCTCGCGCGAGCTGCGGGTTGCGCATCGGTCCGAGGAACGCCAGCTCGAGGCGCTGCTTGACGTCGTCCATGCCGCCGACGTCGGCGAGCTTCACCGTCGGCTTCTCGATGTCCTCGACCGTCGGTGCCGGGTCGGTGTCCGCGGCGTGGGCGAGCTGGGGCGCGGCGATGTCGGAGACCTGCTCCTCCGCGCTCGACCAGTCGAACGCCGCGGGCTCCCGGGCGTGCTCCGCGGCCGGATCGGGGGTGGCGGGTGCCGCCAGCGCCGCCGTCAGGCGTTGCAGCAGGGCTACCGCCTCTGGGTTCGCGGCATCATGGGAGAGCGCCTGCGTGCAGTGCAGCAGCGCCTCCGGTATCCGACCCCGGTCGGCGAGCAGGCCCGCGACGTGGAGGCGGAGCGGGACGTCGTCGGGTGCGGCGTCGACGGCCGCGAGGAGGCTGGTGAGCAGCGCGTCGTCAGGCATCGGTTCCGAGTATCCCGCTCGGCGCAGATCCGGGCAGCTTGAGCGGAACAGACTCAACTTTCCTCACGTTGGGCAGGGCAGAGGGCAACATGGAGCCCCGGAACAACGCAGGAGGACGTGCAGGGATGGACTCGTTCAACCCCACCACGAAGACGCAGCAGGCCATCTCGTCCGCGGTGCAGGCCGCGGCACTCGCCGGCAACCCCGATGTCGGTCCCACCCACCTGCTCGGCGCGCTGCTCGCACAGGGCGACGGGATCGCCGCGCCTCTGCTCGCCGCCGTCGGGGCCGACGCGGCCGCCGTGCGCAGCGAGCTGACGCAGCTCGGCAACCGGTTGCCCTCGGCCGCCGGTGCCACCGTCAGTGCTCCGCAGCTGTCGCGGGATTCCCTCGCCGCCATCACCGCGGCGCAGCAGCTCGCCACGGAGATGGGCGACGAGTACGTCTCCACCGAGCACCTGCTGGTCGGGCTGGCCGCGGCTCGCAGCCAGGTCGCCGACCTGCTGAAGCGCCACGGCGCCACGTCCGACGCGCTGCGCGAGGCGTTCGCCAAGGTGCGCGGCAGCTCGCGCGTCACCAGCCCCGATCCCGAGGACACCTACCAGGCGCTGGAGAAGTACGGCGTCGATCTCACCGAGCGGGCGCGCAAGGGCGAGCTCGACCCCGTGATCGGGCGCGACACCGAGATCCGCCGCGTTGTGCAGGTGCTCTCGCGGCGCACCAAGAACAACCCCGTGCTGATCGGCGAGCCCGGCGTCGGCAAGACCGCCATCGTCGAGGGCCTGGCCCAGCGCGTGGTGGCCGGTGACGTGCCGGAGTCGCTGCGCGGCAAGCGCGTGATCTCCCTCGACCTCGGGTCGATGGTGGCCGGCGCCAAGTACCGCGGCGAGTTCGAGGAGCGGCTCAAGGCCGTGCTCAAGGAGATCACCGACTCCGCGGGCGAGGTCATCACGTTCATCGACGAGCTGCACACCATCGTCGGCGCGGGTGCCACCGGCGAGGGCGCGATGGACGCCGGCAACATGATCAAGCCGATGCTGGCCCGCGGCGAGCTGCGCCTGGTCGGCGCCACAACGCTCGACGAGTACCGCCAGCGCATCGAGAAGGATCCGGCGCTGGAGCGCCGTTTCCAGCAGGTCTACGTGGGCGAGCCGTCGGTGGAGGACACCATCGGCATCCTGCGCGGTCTCAAGGAGCGCTACGAGGTGCACCACGGCGTCCGGATCACCGACGCCGCCCTGGTCGCCGCCGCCACGCTGTCCGACCGCTACATCACCGCGCGCTTCCTGCCCGACAAGGCCATCGACCTCGTCGACGAGGCCGGCTCGCGGCTGCGCATGGAGATCGACTCCCGGCCTGTCGAGATCGACACGGTCGAGCGCGCCGTCCGGCGGCTGGAGATCGAGGAGATGGCGCTGGCGAAGGAGTCCGACGCGCCGTCGGTCGAGCGGCTGGCCGCGCTGCGCGCCGAGCTGGCCGAGAAGAAGGAGCAGCTCTCCGCGCTCACCGCCCGCTGGCAGAACGAGCGCGGTGCGATCGAGGGCGTCCGCGAGCTGAAGGAGCAGCTGGAGTCGCTGCGCGGGGAGTACGAGCGGGCCGACCGCGACGGCGATCTGGGCCGCGCGTCGGAGCTGCTCTACGGGAAGATCCCGGCCATCGAGAAGCAGCTCGCCGCGGCGCCGTCCTCGTCGGGCGCGGACCTCATGCTCAAGGAGGAGGTCGGCCCCGACGACGTCGCCGACGTCGTCTCGGCGTGGACCGGCATCCCCGCGGGCCGCATGCTCGAGGGCGAGACGGCCAAGCTGCTGCGCATGGAGGACGAGCTCGGCAAGCGCGTTGTCGGCCAGGCCGAGGCCGTGCGCGCCGTGTCCGACGCCGTGCGCCGTGCCCGCGCCGGCATCGCCGACGAGAACCGGCCCACCGGCTCGTTCCTGTTCCTCGGCCCCACCGGCGTCGGCAAGACCGAGCTGGCCAAGACGCTGGCGGAGTTCCTGTTCGACGACGAGCGCGCCATGGTGCGCATCGACATGAGCGAGTACTCCGAGAAGCACTCGGTGGCCCGGCTCGTCGGTGCTCCTCCCGGCTACGTCGGCTACGACCAGGGCGGCCAGCTCACCGAGGCCGTACGGCGCCGCCCGTACACGGTGGTGCTGTTCGACGAGGTCGAGAAGGCCCACCCGGACGTCTTCGACACGCTCCTGCAGGTGCTCGACGACGGCAGGCTCACCGACGGCCAGGGCCGCACGGTCGACTTCCGCAACACGATCCTCGTGCTGACGTCGAACCTCGGCTCGCAGTCGATCACCGACCCGTTGCTCGACGACCGCGGCCGCCGCGACGCGGTGATGGCGGTGGTGCAGAGGCACTTCAAGCCGGAGTTCCTCAACCGGCTCGACGACGTCGTGGTGTTCCATGCGCTGTCGACGGACGAGCTGACGCACATCGTCGACATCCAGCTCGACGTCCTGCGCACGCGGCTGGCCAAGCGCCGGCTCACGCTGCAGGTGTCCGACGCCGGGCGCGAGTGGCTGGCGATGAACGGGTTCGACCCGGTCTACGGCGCCCGCCCGCTGCGCCGGCTGGTGCAGAGCTCGATCGGCGACCAGCTGGCCAAGGAGCTGCTGAGTGGTGACGTCCGCGAGGGCGACACGGTCCGGGTCGACCTCGACCCGTCCGCGGGCGGGGGCACGGGCGGCCTGATCGTCGGCAAGGCCCTCCCGGTCACGCTCTGACGCCCACCCCGCGGGTCGACACGCAACGGCCCGCGAGCCGGCACAACGGCGCCCGAGTCGACACGGAACGGTGCGCGAGTCGGCACGGAACGGTGGGCTCTGCTCACCGGTCCGTGCCGACTCGGCCGCCGGATCGCGTCGACTCGCGCCCGGACGTGTCCACTCGCGGGGGGTTTTGCGTGTGATCGTTCGGGTGATCGTGGCGTTCCCGCTGTTCGGGGCCTGCCGGGTCTACGCTCCCGCCCGTGGGCCTCTCGTCGACGACCTGGTTCGTCATCGCGGTCATCGCGCTCCTGCTGGGTGCCGCGCTGCTGTTCTTCGATCGCTCGCGCGGTGGGGGCGGTGGCGCCAAGGACCGGCGGCGCTGGGCCGCCATGCGCGGCTGGGAGTACCTCGACACCGATCCCGTGCTCCCGAGCCGCTGGCGCTACGGCACCATCCACCAGGGCGGTCCCGGCGTCGCACGCAACCTGATCAGCGGCGACGTCCCCACCCCGGACGGCCCGCGGCAGGCCTACGTCTTCGACCACGAGCAGGCCGGCCGGCTGAACTCGGTGCTCGTCGCCGTGCAGGTGCAGAGCCAGCTGCCTGCGGCCGTCGAGCTGCGGCTGCCCTCGGCCCCGCTCCCCGACGACGCCGGCCTCGACCTGCTGGAGCCGGTCGGTGAGCGCTACGCCTTCGTCTCCGACGCCGAGGCCGTGCGCCCGCTGCTCACGTCGCGCCTGGCCGACGCCAGCGACGCGGTGGGCGACGACGTCGAGCTGCTGTGGGCGGAGGAGTCCTGGGTGCTCGCCACGGCCCCGCTCGACTCCTCGCCCGAGCGCCTGCAGGACCTCCTCGCCGACCTCGCCGAGGTGGCCACCGCCCTGGAGCAGGGGCAGAACGCCCGCCACCGCCTCGACAAGTGAACGAGGGCATCGCTCACTAGGGTCATGTCGTGCCCACCGCCCTGATCACCGGAGCCACAGCGGGCATCGGCGCCGCCTTCGTCACCCGCCTCGCCGCCGACGGCCGCGACCTCGTGCTGGTCGCCCGCAACCGGGAACGCCTCGAGGCGTCGGCCGAGGTGGCCCGCGGGCGCGGGGTGTCGGTCGAGGTGCTGCCCGCCGACCTCGCGGTCCCCGACGAGCGCGCCCGGGTGGCCGCGCGGCTGTCGAACCCGGACGTGGCGCCCGTCGACATGCTCGTCAACAACGCCGGCCTCACGATGGGCGGGGGCTTCCTCGAACTCGGGCCCGACGCCCTGCAGCACCAGCTCGACGTCAACGTCACGACCGTGCTGCAGCTGACCAGGGCGGTGCTGCCCGGGATGGTCGACCGCAGGCGCGGCGCGGTGGTCAACGTCTCCAGCGTGGCGGGGTTCCTCGCCGGCCGGGGCTCCACCTACGGTGCCGACAAGGCGTGGGTCACCTCGTTCACCGAGGGCGTGGCGACCTCCCTGGAGGGGACGGGGGTACGGGCCATGGCGCTCTGCCCCGGCTTCGTCCGCACCGAGTTCCACGAGCGGGCCGGGCTCGACGTCGGCGCGCGCACCGGGCCACTGTGGCTGGACGCCGCACGGGTGGTCGAGGACTGCCTGTCCGATCTCGCGAAGGGGAAGGTGGTGTCGGTGCCGAGCCGGCAGTACAAGGCGATCGTGGCGGCCGTGGACCTGTTGCCGCGCCCGCTGGTCCGACGGCTGATGGCCCTCGGCGACCGGAACCGCACATGAGCGCCCACGGGGACCGCGAGGAGCTCGCGGCGCTCGTCCGGGAGCTCGGGGTGGTGCACGGCAAGGTGACGCTGTCGTCGGGCGCGGAGGCCGACTACTACGTCGACCTGCGCCGCGTGACGCTCGAGCACCGGGCCGCACCGCTGGTCGGGCGGTTGCTGCGGGTGCTCACCGCCGACTGGACGTACGACGCCGTGGGTGGGCTCACGCTGGGCGCCGACCCGGTGGCGAGTGCGGTGCTGCACGCCGCCGCGGCCGAGAGCCTGGCCGATCCCGGCGTGCCGCCCGTCGACGCGTTCGTGGTACGCAAGGCCACCAAGCAGCACGGCATGCAGCGCCTCATCGAGGGCCCCGACATCAGTGGCCGCCGCGTGCTCGTCGTGGAGGACACCTCCACCACCGGCGCGTCCCCGCTCACCGCCGTGCGAGCGGCCCGGGAGGCGGGCGCCACGGTCGTCGGCGTGGCCACCGTGGTGGACCGCGACACGGGTGCGAGGGAGATCATCGAGGCCGAGGGGGTGCCTTATCGTGCGCTGCTCGGACTGGCGGATGTCGGCCTGGGCTGAACGAGAAGCGCGGCGCCCCTCGGCAGGCCGAAACTTGCTCGCAACCGATTCGGCCCATTCGCAGGACCAGTCCGTACCGCATACTCGGTTGTCACGGATAGGTCACGGCGGGAGGGCGGATGACGGTCCGGGCTGGTGGGGGTGCACGTCGTAGCGCGGGTGCATGGGTGATTCTGGTGGTCGCGGCCGTGCTGCTCACCGGTTGTGCCTCGCCGCAGTTCACCTATGTCACGAACGCGAGCGACCACACCTACCTCAAGGTGCCCACCTCCTGGCAGGCGATCGACCAGAAGTCGCTCGAGGGGGCCTTCGGCCTCGATCCCGCGTTCTCGGCCTCCGCCCAGGGGCTCTGGCTGGCCGGCTACGACGCCGCAGTCCCGCCGTCGCTGCAGCACCTGCTGGGCACGGACGCCTCGGTGCCCGCCTTGCTCGTCGGGGTGAAGGACAACCCCGAGTCCGTCCGCGGGCAGTTCTCGCTCGACAAGCTGCGTGACCTGTTCTTCCCGGTCTCGCCGACGGCGCGGCAGTCGGCCGTCGCCGACCCGTCGTCGGGGCTGAACGACTTCCAGCTGTTCACCGACGACGTGCTGACCCCCGGTAGCGGCGTGCGTGGGGTCCACGACGTCTTCCGCTACAGCATCGCAGGCGGGCCGCCGCAGATGTTCGACCAGACCGTCTACGTCAACGACGACGCCAGCAAGGTCTACATGTTCTTCGTCCGCTGCTCCACGGAGTGCTACATGCAGCAACAGAAGGAGATCAGCACCGTGGTCTCGTCCTTCACCGTCCGGGAGAAGCCATGACCGCTCCGGTCGACACCACCCCGCCGCACGAGGGCCTCACGCCTCCCGACGAGCCGCCGCACCCGAAGAACCAGGCCACCCGCAAGCCCATGTCGCTGTGGGCGCGCACCCGCCTGATCCTCCTGTTCGTCCTCGCGTGGTTCGTCGTCGTCTGGGGGTCGATGGCCGACAACCCGATCCTGCCGTTCTCCGACGCCGCGGTGATCCAGCTGCGGGACTCCCAGTGGCTGCTGTGGCTCGCCGGGCTCGAGCTGCTGCGCCAGATCCACTTCCTGGTCAGCGAGCGCTCGCCGCGTTACCACCGGTTCTGGACGCAGAAGGTCTTCGGCGGCACCGACCGCGCGCTGCGTCGGAAGTTCTCCGACTGGACGCGCTTCCGGCTCGCCCGCGTGATCAAGGTCGTGCTGTTCCTGGTGCTCGTCGCGGTCGTGGCCGGGCAGGTCCTCGACACCTCGCCGGTGCTGGCGATCTTCCAGGCGCCTGCGCTGCTCTACCAGGCGCTGCCGCTGATCGCGCAGCTCGCGTTCGCGTTCTTCTTCATCGCGTTCCAGTTCATCGGGCTGTTCTGGCTGCTCTCCCGCGGTGGGATGGAGACCTACTACCCCGACGACATCACGACGCGCTTCAAGGACGTCTGGGGCCAGGACCACGTGGTGGAGCGGGTCAAGGAGAACATCGTCTTCCTGGAGAACCCCGAGGAGATCGAGGCCAAGGGCGGTTACGTGCCGTCCGGTCTGCTGCTGTGGGGGCCACCCGGCACCGGCAAGACCCTGATGGCGGAGGCCGTGGCCGGTGAGACGGGCAAGCCCTACGTCTTCGTCGACCCCGGCGCGTTCACGAACATGTTCATGGGCATCGGGATCCTCAAGGTCAAGTCACTGTTCCGGAAGCTGCGCAGGCTCGCGCTGCGCTACGGCGGCGTGATCGTGTTCTTCGACGAGGCCGACGCTCTGGGCAACCGCGGCGCTCTCGCCCAGACCGGGCCCGGCGGCGCGCGCGGGACGGGCGCCGCGGCGCCGTTCCAGAGCGCGGGCTGCCACGGCTTCTCCTACCTGTCGGACGACACCCGCTCGCTGCTGACGCGCTCCGCGATGCAGACCACGCAGGAGCCGATCGCTGCCGGGCGCAGCCGCTTCGTCATGGGTGGCGGCGGCATGGGTGGCGGCGACATGGGCACCCTGCAGGCCCTGCTCGCCGAGCTCTCGGGCCTGAAGAAGCCGCGCGGCATCGTCAACCGCCTCGGCCGGCGCGCACTCGGCATGCGGCCGAAGCCGCCGCCCAAGTACCGCATCCTCGTCATGATGGCCACGAACATGCCCGAGGCCCTCGACGAGGCGCTGCTGCGCCCCGGCCGCATCGACCGCATCTACCGCGTCGGGTACCCGAGCAAGGCCGGCCGCATCCGCACCTACGAGGGCTACTTCGACAAGGTGACCCACGAGCTCGAGGCCGAGCAGCTCGACAAGCTCGCCACCATCACCCCGTATGCCACCGGTGCCACGATCAAGGACCTCGTCAACGAGTCGCTGATCATCGCCATCCGGGACGGCCGGGAGGTCATCACGTGGAAGGACGTGATGCGGGCCAAGCAGCTCAAGGACCTCGGGCCGCCCGAGGACGTCGAGTACATCGAGCGCGAGCGGCACGCCGTCGCCGTGCACGAGGCCTGCCACGCCGTGGTGGCATACCGCACGCGCCGGCACATGGAGATCGACCTGGCCACCATCGAGAAGGGCAGCGACTACCTCGGCATGGTCGCGAGCATCCCGCCGGAGGACCAGTTCACACGCTGGCGTTCGGAGTACGTGGCCGACATCCTCGTCTCTCTCGCGTCGCTGGCCGGCGAGCGGATGTTCTTCGACGGCGACTCCTCGTCGGGTGTCTCGGGCGACCTGGAGTCGGCCACCGCCGTGGCGTCGTTCATGGAGGGCTACTGGGGCATGGGCTCGACGGTGTCGTCCTACTCCACGGCCCGGCGGCTCGAGGTGGGCAGCCCCGGTGGCGGCCGCGGTGGGCCGCCCAAGGGTGAGAGCACCGAGAAGGTGCTGCGCGCGGCGCTGGCCGACCGCATCGAGGACCAGCTGTCGGAGCTGCTGGAGAAGGCCGAGGCGATCCTGCGCGACAACCGCGCCGGCGTGCTCGCCATCGCCCACGCGCTGGAGACCCACAAGACCCTCACCGGCGACGACATCGAGGCCGTGCTCGAGGGGCGCAAAGGCATCACCGTGGACGGCACGGCGTACTTCCAGCCGGGCTTCGTGGCCCGGCTGGAGGAGTACCACGCGGCCGCGGCCGGGGCCCATCGCGGCCACTCGCCGGTGTCGTTGTCGCTGCCGGCGGGCGGCCACCTGCCGAACGAGGCCGACGCGGCCGCATCGGTGGCGCACGAGCCGCGGTAGCCGATGATCGCCGCGAGGCGGCACGGGAGCGTCCTCACCGGGACGCGGAGGTGCGTGTCGCGGCGATCATGACGGCCGGAGGGCGGCCGGGCGGGGGCAGGGCATCATCGCCCTGGTGAACGAGGACGCGCACGGCACCGCTGGAGGCACGGACTGCGACCCGGGCCGCACCGACGACGGCGGCGGACCCAGTGAGTGGGCCGTGCCCGGGCAGGTGGGGGTCGGCCCCTGGCCGGGAGGGCACGCGGCCTGGCCCGCCGACGACCGCTACGACCCCGAGCTGCTCGAGCACGGCGACACCCGCAACGTGGTGGACGCCTACCGCTACTGGCGACGCGACGCCGTGGCCGCCCACCTGGCCGCCCGCGCCCACCCGTTCCACGTGGCGATCGAGAACTTCGGTCACGACCACAACATCGGCACCGTGGTGCGCACCGCCAACGCGTTCGGGGCGGCCGGCGTGCACATCGTGGGGCGGCGCCGCTGGAATCGGCGCGGCGCGATGGTGACCGACCGCTACCTGGCCGTGCATCACCACGAGGACGTGGCGGGGCTCGCGGCGTTCGCTGCCGCGCGCGGGCTGGCGCTGGTGGTGGTGGACAACACCCCGGACGCGCGCCCGCTGGAGACCGCCGTGCTGCCGCGGGAGTGCCTGCTGCTGTTCGGGCAGGAGGGCCCCGGCGTGACCGGTGAGGCCCGCGCCGAGGCGGCCATGACCGTGTCGATCGCGCAGTTCGGCTCCACCCGCTCGATCAACGCGGGGGTGGCGGCGGGCATCGCGATGCATGCGTGGATCCGCCAGCACGCGGACCTCGCGACCGCCTGGTGACGCCCGTGCCCCGGCCCGGGGCGCTCAGCTGCAGAAGATGCACGGCCTGTCCTCCCCCGGGGTGACCATCAGGTCCTCGTCGGGCACCACGAGCAGCGCGGGCACCGGCGGCCGATCGGGCATGCGGTAGAGGTCGTTGGCCGCGAACAGCCAGTGCTCCGACTCGGGGAACGCCAGCAGGTGCACGGTGCCGCTGGGGATGCGGACCTTCTCGCCGGCGTGCAGCCGCCGCCCGGAGCGCACCAGCTCGCCGAGGTCGTTGAGCACCGTGGCGGCCGTGGCCTGCGACGTGGCGAACAGGATGAGCTCGGCGTGGGCGAACCCGGAGAGCCCGACGGTGTAGACGAACGGCGGTGAGTCGCCATCGTCGATGTCGCAAGTGCCCAGCACGGCCTGCAGCGCCCAGCCATGGGTGCGGATGGTCTCGCGCTGCCAGGCGTCGTACCGGTCGACCTGGTGGGTGAAGCGCTCCGTGCCGTCGTGGCTGTCCATGCTGCCGACGATAAAGGGGGGCACCGACAGTTCCGGGCTCCTAGAGTTCGGCCCGTGCAGCGACAGAGCCTGGTCTTCGATGCCGACGACACGCTCTGGGAGAACAACGTCCTCTTCGAACGCGTGGTGGAGAGCTATCTCGACTGGCTGGCCCACCCCACGCTGGACCGCGCGGCCATCCGTGCGGTGCTCGACGACGTCGAGCGCGCCAACGTCGCCGTGCACGGCCACGGCAGCGCGAGCTTCCTGCGCAGCCTGCACGACGCGTTCGAGAAGATCGGCGAGCGCCCGGTCACCGCCGCCGAGCGCGCCGAGATCACCGGCCTCGCCTCCGCGCTGGTGAACCACGACGTCGAGCTCGTGCCGGGCGTCGCGGAGACCCTCGCCGAGCTCGGCACCCGCCACGACCTGCTGCTGCTGACGAAGGGGCAGGTCGCCGAGCAGCAGCGCAAGATCGACGCCTCGGACCTCGCCCACCACTTCCGCAGCGTCCACATCGTCGCGGAGAAACGGGTGTCCACCTACCGTGCGCTCGTGGCCGAGCAGGGCCTGACGCCCGCGTCCACGTGGATGATCGGCAACTCGCCCGCGTCCGACATCGTGCCGGCGCGCGAGGCCGGGCTGGGTGCGGTGTTCATCCCGCACGCACACACCTGGGTGCTGGAGCACGACGAGGTGCCCGACGACGTCCTCACGCTGGAGCGCTTCCCGGAGCTCCTGCACCACTTCTGACGGCTTCGGCGAGCAGCGCGCGCCGACTGTACGACGTCCATGGCCCTGCACGAAGAGACGATCATGGACCCGTGGTTCGGGGGGTCTGTGAGCTTCCGGAAAAGGCCGATGGGTGAATATCATCGGGCGGCGTCGAGTCACGACCGGGCGCCGGATTATTTCTGTCGATGTAGTGGAATTCTCCGTATCCGCTGTGAGTGCCCCTCTCGGCGGTGCTCTCGGCTGATGATGGTGAGACGCGTTGCCTGGCTGGTCGGCGTTGTGTTCGGCGACGGGGACGGGATAGCGTTGTCGGCCGGGGGTCGATTATGCACAAGGTCAATTATGCGCAGCGCTCTTCCGGGACGATCAGAGCGCCTCGGTCGGAAAACGACACCGCGTCATCTTCTCGACCGGGCGAAGCGGGATCCGATGTGGTACCCGGAGGCTCCGCTGCGCGACGCCACGCCGAGCACCCCGGCCGTGCGTCGACCGGCACCACCCCCGCCACTCCCGCGACGCGCGGGACCGGGCCGGGTGCAACGGCTCTCGTCGCTTTGCGGTGGAAGGAGTAACCCATGAGGATCGTCTGCGTCGGTGGTGGACCCGCCGGGCTCTACTTCGCCATCTCTGCGAAGTTGCGCGACTCCGCTCACGACATCACCGTCATCGAGCGGGACCCACCGGGCGCGACCTACGGCTGGGGTGTCGTGTACTGGGACAACCTGCTGGACTCCCTCTACAGCAACGACCGGGAGAGTGCGCGTCAGCTGCGTGCCGCGTCCGCCCTCTGGCAGGAACAGCAGTTCCGCCTGTGTAGCGAGCAGACGGCGTATCTGCCCGGTTACGGATACAGCCTGGGCCGGGCGTCGATGCTCGACATCCTCGCCCGTCGTGCGATCGGGCTCGGCGTCGACGTCCAGTACCGCCGCGACGTCGACGACCTCTCCGTGTTCGCCGACGCCGACCTCGTCGTCGCGTGCGACGGGGCGAACAGCCGGGTGCGCCAGTTGCACGGCGACCATTTCGGCACCACCGTCGACACCGGCAACAACCCCTACATATGGCTCGGCACCGACAAGGTGTTCGACAGTTTCGTGTTCGCCTTCGAGGAGACGCCCGCCGGTTGGGTCTGGTTCCACGCATATCCCTCGAGTGCCGGGATCAGCACCTGCATCGTCGAGTGCACGGCTCAGACGTGGCGGGGGCTGGGATTGGACTCGCTCGACGTCGAGGACGGCGTGCGGATGCTGGAGAAGATCTTCTCCACCGCCTTGGACGGGCATTCGCTGATCAATCAGTCGCGCGGCGTGCCGGGCCGGTGGCTGCGTTTCACGCAGGTGAACAACGAGGTCTGGTATCACGACCGGGTGGTGCTCGTGGGCGACGCCGCGCACACCACCCATTTCACGATCGGATCCGGAACCCGGCTGGCGATACTCGACGCGATCGCCCTCGCCCAGAGCCTTTACGAGCACCCCGATGTCCCCGTCGCGCTGCAGCGCTACGACCTGGAGCGCCGTGAAGGGATCCGCGAGGCGCAGGCGGCGGCGCGCTCGAGCATGGCCTGGTTCGAACAGATCGACCGCTACACCGACCGGGACGCCGTGGAGTTCTGCTTCGCGATGGCCGGGCGCGGGGGGGCCCTACGGCCGTGGCGGTATCAGAGGCACCTCGCCAATCAGGTCCCGGTGCTGCGCAGGGCCCGGCGGATCGCCCATACGGGACGACGCTGGTACCGCGCCCGCCGGCGGGGAGAGCCGTCGAGCAGGGCCGTGTACGGGATGCCGCAGCGCCCGGTCCTCGCACCGGTACCGGGCAACGGCCGAACGGCGACGGACCGGCCCGTCGCGGAACGGGCCCGGCCGCGGGACTGACCCGCGGGGCCTCCCCTCGACCTGGGAGCCAGAAGTGGGAGTACCGGCCGTACCAGTCCCGGCTGGACGGGGTGAAGTAGTGGTCCGGGGACACCTGCTCGCCGGGAACAGTGTGAGCTCCTGGGGCGCTCCCCCGGGCCCGGACGGGTCCGTGCCGGGGCGTGGTGACCCGGTGGCCCGGTGTGCCGCCCCCGCGTCCCGTGACGAGCGCCGACGCTGCCGTGAACACCTCGTGCGGCCCGATCGCGTCGAGCGGCTTGATGCCGTCGAACACCGGCATGAGGACGTGGCAGGTCACGCCGTCCACGACGACGTGACCCGGATATGGCGTCGGTGACGGGTGTCCCACGAACCCAGCGAGTCTTGGCACACTGATCCCGTGGCTGCCGCGGACGTCGACTGGTCGGAGCGGGCGGGTATCGCCGAGCGGGCCGTCCTCCGCCGGCACCTGCGCCGCATCGGCGGTGTCGTCCCCGGCACGCGGATCGGGCGCGTGCGCTGGCCACGACGGGTGCCGGTGGCGCCGTGGCCGTGGCACTACTGGTGGCAGGCCCACATGCTGGACTGCCTGGTCGACGCCCAGCGGCGCGACCCGTCGGACCGTCGCGCGAAGATCATCGGGGCGGGGGTGCGCAGCGTCCGGCTGCGCAACCTGGGCGCTTGGACCAACCGCTACTTCGACGACGTCGCCTGGCTGGGCATCGCGCTGCAGCGGGCCGGAGGACTGGCCCGGAGCAGCCACGGGCCCGCGCTGGCCGCGATCACCGAGCAACTCCACGACGGCTGGACCGAGGACGGCGGCGGCGGCATCTGGTGGCGCCGCGGGGACGTCGTGAAGAACGCCCCGGCCAACGGGCCCGCCGCGATCCTGCTGGCCCGCGAGGGGCAGGTCGAGTTCGCGGCCGCGATCACCGACTGGGTCACCCAGACGCTGGTGGATCCCGACACCGGCCTCGTCCGTGACGGCGTGCGCGTGAGCCCGAACGGCGTTCCGCCCGAGCTGGACACGCGGATCTTCACCTACTGCCAGGGGGTCCACCTGGGCGCGTGCGTGGAGCTGGCCACCCGCGACGGTCACCTGCGCTGGGCCGACCAGGCGGTGGCACTGGTCGACGCGGTGACGCACCGCATGGCCCGCCCCGACGGCGTGCTGCCCGGCTGCGGAGGCGGGGACGGAGGCCTGTTCGCGGGCATCCTGGCCCGCTATCTCGCCGAGGCCGCCCTGCGCAGGCCCGAGCTGACCGATGCGGCGTCCCGGCTGGTCGTGGCGAGCGCCCGGGCGGCATGGGAGGGCCGCGCCGAGGTGCGGGGTGGGCCGGTGTTCTCGGCCGACTGGAGCAGGCCCGCCGTCGAGCCGCGCCGGGGCGCCCCCGAGGCGGACCTGTCGGTGCAGCTGTCGGGCTGGATGCTGCTGGAGGCCGCCGCGACGCTGCAGCGAGCGCAGTAGCAGGTCAGGCGGTGTGGGCGCCGGGCTTCCGCCGCGCGCGGAGCACCTCGACGATGATCGGGATGAGCGAGACGAACACCACGAGGACCAGGATCAGCTCGATGTTGTTCTTCACGAAGTCGAACTGGCCGAGCACCGCGCCGAGCAGCGTGACGCCGGCCGCCCAGGCCACGCCACCGATCAGCGAGTAGGTCAGGTAGCGCTTGGCTTCCATCTGGCCCACGCCCGCCATGACCGTGATGAAGGTGCGCACCACCGGCACGAAGCGGCCGAGCACGATGGCCCGGTTGCCGTACCTGTCGAAGAACTCCTGCGTCCTGGCCACGTGCTTGGGCTTGAACAGCCGGGACTTCGGCTTGTCGAAGATGGCCGGCCCGGCGGCCCTGCCGATGTAGTAGCCGCAGACGTTGCCCGCGAAGGCGGCGACGATGAGGACGAGGCACACCAGCCACAGCGGCGCGCCGATGCCCTTCTCCGACACGGCGAACAGGCCCGCCGTGAACAGCAGCGAGTCACCGGGGAGGAAGAACCCGAGCAGCAGCCCGCACTCGGCGAAGATGATGAGCGCGAGCCCGACGAGGGCCCACGGGCCCAGCCAGGAGATGATCGAATCGGGCTGGAGCCACTCCGGGCCGAGCGCGAGGCTGGTCGTCGTCACGGTCAGGAACGGTACCGGGCCCGGCTGTGAGCCGATGAGACCGTCGGACGGGCCCTCAGCCCAGCGCGGGCAGCAGCCCCGGCACCAGCAGCGAGAGCAGCGCCAGCAGCATGCCGAGCACGGCGCCGGCCAGCAGCGCGGTGAGCAGCGCGGCGCGGACGGACATGCCGTCCGACCCCGCCGACATGGGCACGGCGCCCGGCCTGCCGGCGCCGGTGGCCCGGGCCCGCAGCGCCTCGGCGACGCGCCGCTCGGACTCGTCGGTGCTCATGTCGCCTCCGCGGGAGCGAGTGCGTCGTCGGTGCTCATGTCGCCTCCGCGGGAGCGACTGCGTCGGCGGTGCTCATCGGCCCGCACCCGGGTTCATCGCGCGGCCCACGGCATCGAGCGCGCGGCTGGCCGTGGACTTGACGGTGCCCCGGGTGATGCCGGTGGCCTCCGCGATCTCGGCCTCCGTCAGCCCGCCGTAGTAGCGCAGCACCAGGACCTCGCGCTGCCGCGGCGGCAGGGTGGCCAGCGCGTCGACCACGGCCTGGTGCTCGGCCGTCAGCATCGCCAGCGACTCGGCCGACCGGGCGTTGACCTGGTGCGGGGGCACGTAGTCGCGGGCCGTGCGGCGGCGGCGCAGCACCGAACGAGACCCGTTGACGACGGCGGTGCGCAGGTAGCCGATGGCGGCCTCCTCGTCGCGCAGCCCGGACCAGTTCCGGTGCAGGCCCGCGAAGGCCTCCTGGACGACGTCCTCGGCGGTGCTCGGGTCGTCCACGAGCAGGACCGCGAGGCGCACCATCCGCATCCGGTGGTCGCGGTAGAGGTCGGCCAGGGTGCGCGGAGCGACCTGATCGGCGGCGGGGACGGGCGCGGGTCGCGCGTCGAGCACCCTCAACCTGGTCAGGGTCTGCTCGACGGCGTTGTCCCCCTGCTCGCCGTCCATGCACCGGATCGTATCGGTGGGTGGTGTCCGCCACGGACGGAGTAGGCCGTGTCCACGGGGCGACAGCTCACCCCCGGCGTGCGGAATACTGTCGGGCGCAGTCCGCGGACAGGAGGGACACACCGTGCCGATCGCCACCCCCGAGATCTACAACGAGATGCTGGACAGGGCCAAGAGCGGTGAGTTCGCCTACCCGGCGATCAACGTGACGGGCAGCGAGTCGCTCAACGCGGCGTTGCGCGGCTTCGCCGAGGCAGGCAGCGACGGGATCGTCCAGGTGTCCACCGGCGGGGCCGAGTTCCTGTCGGGCACCCGGGTCAAGGACATGGTCACGGGGGCGACGGCGCTGGCCGAGTTCGCGCATGTCGTCGCGGCGAAGTACCCGATCAACGTCGCGCTGCACACCGATCACTGCCCCAAGGACAAGCTCGACTCCTACGTGCGACCGCTCATCGCGATCAGCCAGGAGCGCGTGGACCGTGGCGAGAACCCGCTGTTCCAGTCGCACATGTGGGACGGCTCGGCCATCGAGCTGCACGAGAACCTGCGGATCGCCGCGGAGCTGCTCGAGCAGTGCTCCAAGGCGAAGATCATCCTCGAGGTCGAGATCGGCGTCGTCGGCGGCGAGGAGGACGGCGTCGCCAACGACATCAACGAGAAGCTCTACACCGCCCCGGGCGACTGGGAGGCCACGGTGGAGGTGCTCGGCGCCGGCGAGAAGGGCCGTTACCTGCTCGCGGCGACGTTCGGCAACGTGCACGGCGTGTACAAGCCGGGCAACGTCAAGCTCCGTCCGGAGATCCTCAAGGAGGGCCAGGAGATCGCAGCCCGCAAGCTCGGCCTGCCGCCCGGCTCGAAGCCGCTCGACCTGGTGTTCCACGGCGGGTCGGGCTCGCTGATCGAGGAGATCCACGAGGCGCTGAGCTACGGCGTGGTGAAGATGAACGTCGACACCGACACGCAGTACGCCTTCACCCGGCCGATCGCCGACCACATGTTCAAGAACTACGACGGCGTCCTGAAGGTCGACGGCGAGGTGGGCAACAAGAAGGTCTACGACCCTCGCTCCTACAACAAGGCCGCCGAGCTGGGCATGGCCGAACGCGTGACCCTGGCCTGCGAGAACCTGCGCTCGACGGGCACCTCGCTGAGCGCCTGACGGCGCCCGTGCGCGGAGGACGTCGCCCTGGCCACGTCCTCCGCGCACGGTCCGGTCAGGTGATCGACGCCCGGTAGATCGCGTCGATGGCCTCGCCGAGCCGCGCGTCGAACTCCTCGTCGGTCTGGTCGGCGTGCAGTCCCTCGGTGAGGGCCCGGGAGAAGCTGGCGATCACGCCGGGGTTGCGCGTCAGGATCGCGTCGGCCTCGACGCGGCTGTACCCGCCCGAGAGCGCCAGCACGCGCAGCACCCTGGGGTGCTCCACGAACTCGCCGTAGAAGCCGTCCTCGCTGGGCAGGCTCAGCTTGAGCATCACCTGGCGGTCGTCGGGCAGCTCGTCGAGGTGGCCGGCGATGGCGGCGCGCAGCAGGTGCTCGGCGTCGGCCTTCTGCTCGCTGTGGATGTCCACCTCCGGCTCCAGGATCGGCACCAGCCCGGCGTCGAGGATGCGCCGGCCCAGCGCGAACTGCTGGTCGACGATCGCCTCGATCCCGGCCTTGTCTGCGGACTTGACGAACGAGCGCATCTTGGTGCCGAACATGCCCTTGCGGACACCGCGGGCCAGCAGGTCGTCCAGATCGGGGATCGGCTTCATGAGCTGGACGCCGTCGGCCTGCTTCTCCAGGCCCTTGTCGACCTTGAGGAACGGCACGACCCCCTTGACGTTCCACAGGTGGTCGCCGGTGTCGCTCCCGTCGACCTGCCGGTCCATCGTGTCCTCGAACAGGATCGCCCCGATCACCTTGTCGCCGGTGAACGCGGGACTCGTCATGATCCTGGTGCGCATAGCGTGGACCTGGTCGAACATCTCGGCGTCGCTGCCGTAGGCGTCCTCGCCGACGCCGTAGAGCGCCAGTGCCTTCGGCGTGCTGCCGCCGCTCTGGTCGAGTGCGGCGAAGAAACCCTTCCCGGAGCGGACGCGCTGCTGCTGCTCGGTGTTCACGCCGCCAGTGTGCCCCTCTCCACGGCGCCCGAACCACCCTTGGCGACCCACGGCAAGATGGGCGGCATGACCCTGCACGGCAACCTCCTCGGCCCCGAGCCCACCCTGCTGCCCGTCGACCCGGCCGCCGCACTGCTCGACGGGGGCGTCGACGCCGCCGAGGTGGCGGCCGCGCACCCGACGTCGAGCATCGCGTGGGCGGTGCTCGCGGAGCGCGCGCTCGCCGACGGCCACGCCGTCACCGGCTACGCCTACGCCCGCACCGGCTACCACCGCAGCCTCGACCAGCTGCGACGCAACGGCTGGAAGGGCTTCGGCCCGGTGCCGTGGTCGCACGTGCCCAACCAGGGCTTCCTCCGTGCGCTGGGCGCCCTGCACAAGGCCGCCGTCGCCATCGGCGAGACCGACGAGGCCGAGCGCACCGCCACGTTCCTCGCCGACTCCGATCCCGCGGCGCCCGCCGCGCTCGGCCTGGGCTGAGCCGCTTGTCCCGCGCGACCCGGAGGCTGGCCGCCCAGATGCGGCTGCGGGGCCGGCGCGTCGCGCTCTCCGCCCTGCCGATCGCGCAGTGCGCGGTGGCGGCCGGTATCGCCTGGTTCGTCGCGAAGGACCTCGTCGGACACCCCCAGCCGTTCTTCGCGCCGGTCGCGGCGGTGATCAGCCTCGGCGTCTCGCTGACGAGCCGGCTGCGCCGCGCGGCGGAGCTGGCGGTCGGGGTCAGCGTCGGGATCCTGGTGGGTGACCTGCTGATCGCGCAGATCGGGAGCGGGGCCTGGCAGATCGCGCTCGTCGTCGCGCTGGCGCTGGTGGTCGCGGTGTTCGCCGACGGCGCGGCGCTGCTCGTCGCGCAGGCCGGGTCCTCGGCCGTGCTGGTGGCCACCCTGCTCCCGCCGGGCGGGTCGGGCGGGTTCGGCCGCTGGATCGACGCCCTGATCGGCGGCGGTGTCGGCCTGCTGGTGGCTGCCGTGCTGCCGTCGGACCCGGTGGGGCCGGTGCGCCGGGAGGCCCGCACGTTGCTCGACGAGCTGGCCGCGGTGCTCGCCCGCACGGCCGACGCCCTGCGCGAGCGCGACGCGGGGATCGCCGGGGAGGCGCTGCAACGGGCCCGGGCCAGCCAGCCGCTGATCGACAGGCTGCGCGCGGCCCTGCGCGGGGGGCAGGAGCTCGCCACCGTCTCCCCGCTGGTCCGGCGCCGGCGCCGGTTGCTGAGCCGGTTCGCCGAGCTGGCGGAGCGCTCGGACTACGCTATGCGCAACGCCCGCGTCCTCGCCCGCCGCGTCTACACCGCGCTGACCGACGGCGAGCCCGTCACGCCCGAGCTCGCCGACGCGTTGAACGGGCTGTCCGTGGCCGTACGCACGCTCACCGCGCAGCTGGATCGCGAGGGCGACCTCGAGCGCGCCCGCGAGCCGGTGCTCGACGTCGTCCGGCACGCGATGGCGACGGCCGACGGCCGCACCCATTCCGCGCCGGAGACGGTCATGGTGGCGCAGCTCCGCTCGATCGCACTCGACCTGCTTCAGGCCACGGGGCTGCCCCGGGCGGAGGCGCTGGCGGCGATGCGGTCGACGGACTGACGGCTTGACTTCGAGCGCGCTCGAAGGCCTAGCGTCGATTCTCGTGACCACTTCACAGCACACGATCGGCAGCGGCTTCGGCGCCACCACCCCGGCGCGGGAGGTGCTCGCCGGGATCGACCTCACCGGCAAGCTCGCCGTCGTCACCGGCGGCTACTCGGGCCTCGGGCTGGAGACGACGAAGGCGCTGGCCGGGGCCGGCGCGCACGTCGTCGTCCCCGCGCGGCGGCCGGCCGCGGCGAAGGAGGCGCTGGACGGGATCGACGGCGTCGAGACCGACGAGCTCGACCTCGGCGATCTCGCGAGCGTCGAGGCGTTCGCCGACCGCTTCCTGGCCTCCGGCCGCGACATCCACATCACCATCGACAGCGCCGCGATCATGGCCTGCCCGGAGACCCGCGTCGGGCCCGGGTGGGAGGCGCAGTTCGCCACCAACCACCTCGGCCACTTCGTGCTGGTCAACAGGCTCTGGCCCGCGATCACGCGCGGGCGCGGCCGGGTCGTGTCCGTGTCGTCGCGCGGGCACCACCGCTCCGGCATCCGCTGGGACGACGTGCAGTTCGAGACCGGCTACGACAAGTGGGAGGCCTACGGCCAGGCGAAGACGGCCAACGCGCTGTTCGCCCTGCACCTCGACACGCTCGCCCGCGACGCCGGCGTGCGCGCCTTCTCGCTGCACCCCGGCGGCATCCTCACGCCCCTGCTGCGACACCTGCCGAAGGAGGAGCAGGTGGCGATGGGCTGGATCGACGAGGCGGGTCGCCCGCTGAACCCGTCGGCCTTCAAGACGCCCGAGGCCGGCGCGGCCACGCAGGTCTGGGCGGCCACCTCCGCGCAGCTGGACGGCATGGGCGGGCTGTACCTGGAGGACTGCGACGTGGCGGAGCCCGCGGCCGAGGCGGGGGCGAGCGGGGTGCGCGACTACGCCGTCGACCCGGAGCAGGCCGCCCGGCTGTGGACGCTCTCGGCGCAGCTCACCGGGGTGAACGCGTTCTGACGCCCGCGTGCG
>NZ_JAOPWR010000436.1 GCF_025965585.1 Pseudonocardia sp. | reverse complement strand
GTACTGGCCAAGTGGATCAGCCGCTGCGGCCATCAGGACGAACCCCTCGACGCCGGCGGCCCGCAGCTCCGAGAGCCCGGCGGCGACGTCGGCCTCGTCGCCGACGAGCACCCAACGCTCGAGCCGCTCGAACGGCAGCCCGTACTGTCCGCGGATGAAGGCGGCGGCCTCGGCAAGGCCCGCCTCCACATCATCGGTGACGTGCACGAACACCATCAGCAGCAGGCCGACGGGGGGGCGCCCGTACTCGACGGCGAGCGCGTCCAGCCGCCGGCGGGCCTCCTGGACGCGACGCGCGGACATCCACACGCCGAGCCAGCCGTCCGCCGCGCGGGCCGCGCGGCGCAACCCAGCCTCCGAGCGCCCGCCGACGACCAGGGGTGGCGGCACCGCGGGTGCCGGTTCGAGCGCGGGCGACCGGGTCGGCAACAGCGGGCCGGGGTGATCGACGGCCTCGCCCCGCAGCAGCGCGGTGACGATCTCCAGCCCCTCGTCGAGCCGCCGTCCCCGCTCCGCGACAGGCACCCCGGCCGCCTCGAACTCAGCCGGGTTCTCCCCGCCCACGCCGACGCCGAACAGCAACCGGTCCGGGGCCAGCGCGGCCACGGTGGCGAGCTGCTTGGCCGTCCAGACCGCGTGGCGCATCGGCAGCAGCAGCACGCCGGTGCCCAGGACGAGCCGCTCGGTGCGGGCGGCGACGGCGGCCAGCGCGGCGAGCGCGTCCAGCACGGGCGGATGGAAGCTCAGGTGATCGCCCACCCAGCCGGAGTCGAATCGCAGCTCCTCGGCCAGCTCCGCCCCCGCGAGCAGCGGCGGAGCGCCTGTCCGGAACGGGTCGAAGCTCGGGAGCATCACCCCGAACCCGGTGTCCGACACGCTTGCCACCCCGCACCCCCTCGTTGGTTCCGTTGACGTCGAACCCGAATTGAACGTAGCTTCGGTGTCAAGAGAACGATGGTTCATCGGAGGTCGGGGTGTCGGACGCGTCAGGTGGAGAGGGCGCCGCACTCCACGTCGAGGAGCGGGTCCAGCAGGAGATCCGCGACGTCCGTGCGCGGTGGCGCACCCGTCAGGTCCTCGACGCCGCGGTCCGGCTGATGCACGACGGCGGCTTCCAGGCCGTGTCGATGCAGGCGCTCGCGAAAGAGGCGAACGTCAGCGTCGGGCTGATCTACACCTACTTCGGCGCCAAGGAGGACGTCGTCGTCGCCGTGGTGCTCGACCTGGTCGAGCAGATCCGGGCCGCGATGGACGCCCGCATGTCCGACGCCGGGTCCGACCCCGTCGAGCGGATGGTCGCGGGGTTCGGCGCCTACTGCTCGGTGATGGACTCCCAGCGCAACGCCGGGCTGCTCACCTACCGCCAGTCCGGGGAGCTGGGCCAGCAGGCGCGCTACCGGCTGAAGGACGCCGAGCGCACCACCCTCGTGCCGCTGCGCGACGCCGCCGGCGAGGCCGTGGCCGCCGGGCTGTTCGTCGAGGGCGCCGACATCGACCTGCTGGCGTTCGACCTGATGATCCTCGCCCAGACCTGGGCGCTGAAGCACTGGCACTTCCCCGACGACTACGACGTCCACCGCTACGTCGCGGCCCAGTCCGCGGCAGCGCTCCGCTCGGTGCTCGCCCCGGTCGCACACCCGCGCTACCGGCACCTGATCTCGCCGTCCGTCCCGTCATCCAGCTAGAAAGCAGGGCAGCCACCGTGGACTTCGGATTCAGCGCCGAGCAGGAGGTGTTCCGGCAGGAGCTGCGTACGTTCGCCGGCAAGGTCCTCGCACCGCACTACCGTTCCGACGACGTCGCGGGCGTGCTGCGCCCCGAGCTGGCCCCCACCCTCGCGGGCATGGGCCTGACCGGCCTACGGGTCCCGGAGCGGTTCGGCGGCCAGGATGCCGACGCCGTCACCACGGGGTTGGCGGCGGAGGAGGTCTCCCGCGCCGACTTCAACGCCTGCTACCTGCTGCTCAACAGCGCGCTGGTCAGCGAGATCATGCTGGCCGGCGCCGAGGAGGAGCAGCTCGCACGGTGGCTGCCGCCGATCGCGTCGGGCGAGTCGGTGCCTGCGCTGTGCCTGACCGAGCCGGCCCAGGGTTCGGACGCCGCGAACCTGGCGCTGCGGGCCGAGCCGGACGGCGACGGCTGGCGGCTCGTCGGGGAGAAGACGTCGATCTCGCTCGGCATGCACGCGAACGTCGGTGCCGTGTTCGCGCGCACCGGCGGGCCCGGCGCGCGCGGCGTCTCGGCCTTCATGGTCGACCTCGACGACGACCGCCTCGCCCGTACGCCGCTCGACGACCACGGCAGCCGCGCGATCGGGCGGGCCAGCCTGTACTTCGACGGCGTCCCGGTGGCCCGCGACCAGATCATCGGCGCCGAGGGCGACGGCTTCATCTCCGTGATGAAGGGGTTCGACTACTCCCGGGCCGTCATCGGCCTGATGTGCCTGGGCATCGCGTCCGCGGCGCTGGACGACGCCTTCGCCTACGCCCGCGAGCGGGAGGCGTTCGGCAAGCCGATCGGCACCTTCCAGGGCCTGGCGTTCCCGCTCGTCGAGTGCGCCACACACCTGCGCGCCGCCCGCCACCTCTGCTACGAGGCGCTCGCGCTCAAGGACGCCGGGAAGGACCCGGCCGTGCCGGCGAACATGGCCAAGTGGTGGGCTCCCAAGCTCAGCGCCGACATCGTCCACCAGTCGCTGCTGACGTTCGGGCACGCAGGCTGGTCCACCGACAACCCGCAGGGCCAGCGACTGCGCGACGTCATCGGGCTCGAGATCGGCGACGGCACGGCACAGATCGCGAAGCTCGTCGTCGCCCGGCACCTGCTCGGCCGGGCGTTCGCGCCGTGACCGGACCCGTGCTACTGGCCCGCACCGACGGCCGCGTACGGCACCTGACGTTCAACCGGCCCGACGCCCTCAACGCGCTCAACCGGGACGTCCTCGCAGCGCTGGAGGACGAGCTCACCGCCGCCGCGCGGGACGAGACGATTGGTGCCGTGCTGATCGACGGCACGGGTGAACGGGCCTTCTGCGCGGGCGCCGACCTGACCGAGCTCGACGGGCTCGACGCCGCCGGCGCCCACCACCTCCTCCTGCGCGGGCAGCGCATCGTCGCCGCTATCGAGGAGCTGCCCGTCCCGGTCGTCGCGGCCGTCGACGGCTACGCCCTGGGCGGTGGGTTCGAGATCGCCCTCGCCTGCCCGATCGTGCTCGCCTCGGACCGCAGCCGGTTCGGTCTACCCGAGGCCCGTCTCGGACTCATGCCAGGCTACGGCGGCACCCAGCGGCTGCGCCGGGCCGTCGGCCACGCGCCGGCGATGGCTTTGTTGCTCACCGGAGCACCGGTCGACGCCGCGCGGGCCTGGCACCTGGGGCTGCTCTCGGCCCCACCCGAGCCGCCCGACGGCCTCGCCCGGACCGCCGCCGACCTCGCCGGCGAGCTGGCGCAGCTCAGCCGCCCAACACTCGGGCTGATCCTCGAGTCGGCCCGCTCCCCCTCCGAGGGCGTCGAGGGACTGCGCCACGAGGCGGCGTTGGCCGCACTCGCCATCGCGTCCGGCGACGGGCAGGAAGGGATCCGGTCGTTCCGGGAGAAGCGCCC
>NZ_JAOPWR010000432.1 GCF_025965585.1 Pseudonocardia sp. | reverse complement strand
TCGCGGAAGGTCTGCACTGATGTCCCTGACCACTGAGCGGCCCCCGGTCCCGACCGGGCCCGCCGCACCCCCGCAGGCACCACACCGCATATCCGGCGGGCTGCTCGACCCGAAGATGCTGCTCAGCGCTTTCCCGGGCGCGGTGCGCAAGCTCGATCCCCGCCTGCTCGGCCGCAACCCGGTGATGTTCGTGGTCGGCGTGGGTGCGCTGCTGACCACCGCGGAGGCGATCAAGACACCCAGCGTCTTCGCGTGGGTGATCACGGTCTGGCTGTGGCTGACGGCGATCTTCGCGAATCTGGCGGAGGCTGTCGCGGAGGGCCGCGGCAAGGCGCAGGCCGAGACGCTGCGCCGTACCAAGACCGAGACGGTGGCGCGCCGGCTGACCGACTGGCGGCCGGGCGTGTCGTCGCCGCACGAGGAGCCGGCGCCCGCCGCCGAGTTGCGGCTGGGTGACTATGTGGTGGTCGAGGCCGGACAGGCCATTCCCGGTGACGGCGATGTCGTGGAGGGCATCGCGTCGGTGGACGAGTCGGCGATCACCGGTGAGTCGGCGCCCGTCATCCGTGAGTCCGGCGGCGACCGGTCCGCGGTCACCGGCGGCACACGGGTGCTGTCGGACCGGATCGTGATCCGGATCACCTCCAAGCCGGGCGAGACCTTCATCGACCGGATGATCGCGCTGGTCGAGGGCGCTTCCCGGCAGAAGACGCCCAACGAGATCGCGCTGAACATCCTGCTGGCCTCGCTGACCATCGTCTTCCTGCTGGCCGTTGTCACCCTCCAGCCGCTGGCGATTTACGCGGGCGCTCCTCAGTCCATCGTGGTCCTGGTGGCTCTGGTGGTGGCGCTGATCCCGACCACGATCGGGGCGCTGCTGTCCGCGATCGGTATCGCCGGTATGGACCGGCTGGTGCAGCGCAATGTGCTGGCGATGTCGGGGCGCGCCGTCGAGGCGGCCGGCGACGTCAACACCCTGCTGCTGGACAAGACCGGCACCATCACCCTCGGCAACCGCCAGGCCTCGGGCTTCCTCCCGGTCGCGGGTGTCACCGCCGACGCGCTCGCCGACGCCGCGCAGCTGGCCAGCCTCGCCGACGAGACACCCGAGGGACGCAGCATCATCGTGCTCGCCAAGACCGCGTACGGACTGCGGGAACGCCAGCCGGGTGAGCTCGACGGCGCGCTCTTCGTGGAGTTCACCGCCCAGACCCGGATGAGCGGCGTCGACCTGCCCGGGGACCGCCGGATCCGCAAGGGCGCGGCCGGCGCCGTGCGGGCCTGGGTGCGCGACAACGGAGGCTCGGCCGACCCGGAGCTCGGGAAGACGGTCGACGCGATCTCCGCGTCCGGAGGCACGCCCCTGGTGGTGGCCGAGCACGTCCGGGGCACCGCGAGGGCTCTGGGTGTGATCCACCTGAAGGACGTGGTCAAGGACGGTATCGCCGAACGCTTCGCCGAACTGCGAACCATGGGCATCCGCACCGTGATGATCACCGGTGACAACCCGTTGACCGCCAAGGCCATCGCCGCGGAGGCCGGCGTCGACGACTTCCTCGCCGAAGCCACCCCCGAGGACAAGATGGCCCTCATCCGCAAGGAGCAGGAGGGCAGCAAGCTCGTCGCGATGACCGGGGACGGCACCAACGACGCGCCCGCCCTCGCCCAGGCCGACGTCGGGGTCGCCATGAACACCGGCACCTCGGCGGCCAAGGAGGCCGGGAACATGGTCGACCTGGACTCCAACCCGACCAAGCTGATCGAGATCGTCCAGATCGGCAAGCAGCTGCTCATCACCCGCGGCGCGCTGACCACCTTCTCCATCACCAACGACGTCGCGAAGTACTTCGCGATCATCCCGGCGATGTTCGCCTCGGTCTATCCCGGCCTTGGCAAGCTCAACATCATGGGCCTGCACAGCCCCACGTCGGCGATCACCTCGGCGATCATCTTCAACGCCCTGATCATTCCCGCGCTGATCCCGCTGGCGCTGCGCGGTGTCCGCTACCGGCCCGCCGCGGCCTCCACGCTGCTGGCCCGGAACCTGCTGTTCTACGGCATCGGCGGTTTCATCCTGCCGTTCATCGGAATCAAGATCATCGACCTGATCGTCCAGTTCATCCCAGGGATCGGTTGACATCCATGAGCATCGCCACCCGCCTGCCCGCACCGGTCCGGCAGCACCTCGCCGCGCTCCGCGCCCTGCTGGTGTTCACCGTCCTGCTCGGCATCGTCTATCCCCTGGTCATCACCGGCATCGGGCTGGGCATCTTCCCCAGCCAGGCCAACGGTTCCCTGGTCCAGGTCAACGGCACCACCGTCGGCTCCAGCCTGATCGGGCAGCCGTTCGTCGACGCCAATGGCAACCCGTTGCCCCAGTGGTTCCAGCCCCGGCCCTCCGCGGCCTCCGACCCGTCCAACAGCCAGGATCCCGGTTACAACCCGCTGTTCTCCGGCGCGTCCAACCTCGGGCCCACGAACCCGAAGCTGATCAAGAACATCGAGGCCCGGCGGGCCGCGGTCGCCGCCTTCGACGGAGTGGCCCCCCAGGACGTCCCCCCCGACGCCGTCACCGCCAGCGCGTCCGGCCTGGACCCCGACATCTCACCGGCCTACGCCGCCGAACAGATCAACCGGGTGGCGGGCGCCCGTCACCTCCCCACGGCGACCGTGGCCGCGCTGGTGGCCGCCCACACCCAGGGACGGGTCCTCGGCTTCCTCGGCGAACCGAGGGTCGACGTCGTCGACCTCAACCTCGCGCTCGTACCCGGCGGCACCTCGTGAGTCCCAGCCCTCCGACCCGGACCCGTTCGGTGAGGAAGCGAGGCCTGTCACCAGGACGGTCTCCGGACCCGGTCCCGTGGGCAGGCTGAGATGGCGCGGCTGCTGGTCGTCGACGACGATCCCCAGTTGCTGCGCGCGCTGAGCATCATCCTGCGCGCGGCACACCACGACGTACAGACCGCCGTGGACGGCGCCGGCGCACTGGCCTGCGCCGCCCAGCAGCACCCCGACCTGGTCATACTCGACCTCGGACTGCCCGACATCGAAGGTACGGCGGTGATCAGCAGGCTGCGGGACTGGACCACCGTGCCCATCATCGTGCTCTCCGGGCGCACGAGCGGCGACGACAAGACCGTCGCCCTGGACCTGGGCGCCGACGACTACGTCACGAAACCGTTCTCCGCCATCGAACTACAGGCCCGCATCCGCGCTTCGTTGCGCCGCGGCGCCGTCACGACCAGCACCGATCCCGGCGCCGTGAACCTGAGCAGGCACCGCATCGGGGACTGGGTGATCGACCTGGCCGCCCATACCGTGACTCGTTCTCCGGCAACCGGCGATACCCCGGGCCGCACCGGCAACGACGTCCCGGCGATCCCGACCTGCGGTGGTCCTGCGACACGTTCCGCGTTCGGGGCACCCGAACCAGCTGCGACCGAGACCGCACCCGATGACCCCGGCGCCGGAGCCGGCCCGACGAGCGACGATCGGATGCACCTGACACCGACGGAATGGCGGATGTTGGCGGTGCTGCTGCGTCGCCCCGGCCGGCTCGTCGAATCCCGGGATCTGCTGAACGAGGTGTGGGGCGAGGGCCACGACACCGCCACCAACTATCTGCGGATCTACATGTCACAGCTCCGCGCGAAACTCGAACCGGTCCCGTCACATCCACGGCATCTCCTCACCGACCCCGGTTTCGGCTACCGCTACCAGCCTGACCCGCCGTCCGCAGGCAGCCCGCCACCCGGACAGCAGAGACGGGGTGGAGCCGATGACCACCCGTGAGCCGGCATCGGCCGCAGGATCGGTCGAGCGACCGGCACAGGCCCGGCCATGAACCCCGCCAGGCGCGGGCTGGTGCGGCCTTCCGCGGTTCCACCGACGGTCGCTGCCCCGCTCGGCGACCCTCCAGCAGCACCGCTCCCGACGGCCGCGGCACGGCGGGCGCGGCGGGGCTGGCTGCGGGTGTACCTCGGGGCTGCCCCTGGAGTGGGCAAGACCTTCGCGATGCTCGCCGAAGGGCGCCGCCGGGCCGACCGCGGCACCGACGTGGTCGTCGGGTTCGCCGAGTGCCACGACCGGCCCCGGACCGAGGAGCAGCTCGATTCGCTCGAGACGGTCCCCCGCGTCACGCGCCACTACCGCAACGGCACGTTCACCGAGATGGATCTCGATGCGGTGCTCGCGCGGAACCCCGAGGTGGCGCTGGTCGACGAATTGGCCCACACCAACGTCCCCGGCGGCCGTCACGACAAGCGCTGGGAGGACGTCGTCGAACTGCTCGACGCCGGGATCAACGTGATCACCACCGTCAACATCCAGCACCTGGAATCCCTGAACGACGTCGTCGAGAAGATCACCGGCGTCCCGCAGCGGGAGACCGTGCCCGACGACGTGGTGCGAGCGGCGAACCAGATCGAGCTGGTGGACATGAGCCCGGAATCGCTGCGCCGTCGAATGGCCCACGGCAACATCTACGGCCCGGAGAAGGTCGACGCCGCCTTGAGCAACTACTTCCGGGTCGGCAACCTCACCGCCCTGCGCGAGCTCGCCCTCATGTGGGTCGCCGACCGCGTCGAGGAAGGCCTGCAGCACTATCGCGACGAGCACGCCATCGCCGAGACCTGGGAGACCCGCGAACGCGTCGTCGTCGCCGTGACCGGCGGGCCCGAGGGAGAGACGCTCATCCGTCGAGCCGCCAGGATCGCCGAGCGGACCGGCGGCGGAGACCTGCTCGCCGTCCACGTGGCACGGAGTGACGGTCTGACCGGGATATCGCCCACTGCGCTGGCGCACCAACGGCGACTCGTCGAGTCCTTGGGCGGCTCCTATCACGCGGTCGTCGGCGATCACGTGCCGACCGCGCTCCTCGACTTCGCCCGCGCCGAGCACGCGACCCAGCTCGTCCTCGGGGTCAGCCGGCGGGGACGGCTCGCCCAGTCGCTGACCGGGCCGGGCATCGGCGCCACCGTCTCCCGTCACAGCGGCGACATCGACGTCCACATCGTCACCCACGAGCACGCCGCCGGCGGGCGCAGGCTGCCCGCCGGTCACGCCGACCTCTCCCTACGCCGGCGACTCGCAGGAGCCCTGGCGGTACTGGTCCTGCTGCCCGCGCTCACCGTCGGCCTGACCGGGCTGCGCACGGTGCTGACACTGCCCAGCCAGATCCTCTCCTACCTCGTCGTCGTCATCGGCGTCGCGCTGGTGGGGGGCCTCTATCCGGCCCTGGTCGCGGCCATCGCGGCATCACTGCTCATCAACTACTTCTTCGTCCCGCCGATCGGCAGCCTCACCATCGCCGAGCCCAACAACATCGTCGCGGTGATCGTGTTCCTGCTCGTCGCCGCAGCGGTCAGCGCCGTCGTGGGGCTGGCCGCTCGCCGCACCGGCCAAGCCGCGCGAGCCGCGGCCGAGGCCGAGACACTGTCGGTGCTGGCCGGCAGCGTGTTGCGCGGCGAACAGGCCCTCCCCGCCCTGGTCGCCCGGCTCCGGGAGACGTTCGGCATGGAATCGGTCGCGCTGCTGCAGCGCGTCACCGATCAACCGGACGCCGCGCGAGGATCGCCGGAGCCGGCACCGGCCCCTACGGCGTTCGACGGGGGCGGCTGGATCACCGTGGCATGCGCAGGTCCGAGTCCGTGCGCGAACCCGCGGGAGGCCGACACCATCATGGCGGTCGGTGACACCGCCCTGCTCGCACTGCGCGGACGTACGCTGCCCGCCACCGACCAACGCGTCCTCGCCGCCTTCGCCGCTCACACCGCCACCACCCTCGAACAGCAACGCCTCGCCCGTGGCGCCGCCCAGGCCCGCCAGCTCGCCGAGCTCGACCGCGTGCGCACCGCGCTGCTCGCCGCGGTCAGCCACGACCTGCGCACTCCGCTCGCGGCGGCGAAGGCCGCGGTCTCCGGCCTCGCCGACCCCGGAGTCACCTGGTCCGATCACGACCGTGCCGAGCTGCTCGCCACCGCCGACGAATCGCTGGACCGGCTGACCGGGCTGGTCCACAACCTGCTCGACGCCAGCCGGCTCCAAGCCGGTGCGATGCCTGTGCGCGTCCGCGCCGTGGCCCTGGCCGAGCTCGTGCCGATCGCTCTCGCCGAACTCGGCCCACCGGGTTCCGCGGTCGTCGTCGATATCCCCCAGGACCTGCCCGATGTCACCGCGGACCCCGAGCTGCTCCAGCGTGTCATGGTCAACATCACGGCCAACGCGCTGCACCACGCACCTGCGTCCAGTCCCATCCTGATCACGGCCAGCGCCTTTCACGACCGTGTCGAGATCCGGGTGATCGACCGCGGGCCCGGCGTGCCCGACGACGCCCGCGACGCGATCTTCGTGCCGTTCCAGCGCCTCGGCGACACCGACAACACCACCGGGATCGGGCTCGGACTCGCTCTCTCCCGCGGCCTGACCGAAGCGATGGGCGGCACCCTCACCGCTGACCACACCCCTGGCGGCGGGCTCACGATGACCCTCTCTCTCCCGGCGGTCGCGGCGACGACCAGGACGCCGGTATCGGGCGACGAGAGCTCCCCGGCCGAAGCCGGCTAGCACCATCGGAAGGCGACCGGGCTCGTCCTGCGGCAGGCCCCGAAGCCTCGTCGAGGTCGTTCCCGTCCGGGCCGGCGGCAACACCTTCCGGGCAGTGGGACGGCGTGGACTCGGACGGACGGGCCGTGACTCACTTGCCGAGCGGATGTCGGGCGAGACGGGCGGCCATGGCGCCGGACGGGCAGATGCGCAATGGGAGAGATCGCCGTCCGCGCCCGGCGCGGCGTCCTGCCCGCCCTGGACGGATCGCGAGGCTGAACACATGGTCGACGCAGCACCGCTGGTGGTCAGCTCCTACACCCTCGGCACCGAGGTCGGTTTCGTCGACCGGGTGCGCGCCGCCGCCGGTGCCGGGTTCGACGGCATCGGGTTGCGAGCGGAGAACTACCGGGCGGCCGGTCTCGGCGACGCCGCGATGCTCGCCGTCGCGGAGCAGCACGGGGTGCGGATCCTGGAGGTCGAGTACCTCACCGGGTGGGGCACGCCGGCCGACCGCGACGAGGCGCAGCAGGAGAAGGAGCGGACCGTCTTCCACATGGCGCGCGCGTTCGGCGTGCGCCACCTCAACGCCGGCCTGCTGGAGGAGCTCCCGCTCGACGTCATGGCCGAGGCCTTCGCGGCGCTCTGCATGCGAGCAGGCCCGGAGCTGACCGTCGCACTGGAGTTCATGCCCTACAGCGGCGTCCCCGACCTCGCGACGGCCTGGCGGATCGTGCAGGGTGTGCCGAACGGTGGCCTGATCGTCGACAACTGGCATTGGGCGCGTGCCGGGCAGAAGCCCGCCGACCTCGACGAGGTGCCCGCCGAGCGGATCGTGTCGGTGCAGCTGTGCGACGTGCGGGCAGAGCCGATGGAGCCGCTGCGCGCCGAGTCGCTCGGCCACCGGCTGCCGCCCGGGCAGGGGTTCGGCGACACGATCGGCCTCGTGCAGGCGCTCTCCGACCATGGCGTCACACCCGCCGTCATGGCGGTGGAGGTGATCTCCGACGAGCTGGTGGCCCGTGGCGTGGAGATCGCCGCGCGGGTGACGGCGGACGCGGCCCGGGAGGTCCTCGCCCGCTGCGGCTACCGCGGGGCCGGCTTCCCTGAGGCCGACTGCTGAGCGAGCCCGATCATGTGTTCAGAATCGAGCCGCGCGTTGAACCGGGCCGGGAACACCGGGTTCGCCGATACCAGCAAGGTGTTGTTCTGTGCGACGAAACCGGGCTTCCGAGGATCGGACGGGACGAGACCGATGCCGGTGCCCTCGCCGCCGGCACTCCAGTTCATCGAGCCTTCGAAACCTATCCCTTGACCGACGAGGACACCTCCCTTGGTGTGCGATATCTGATGGGTGGCCGACTCCAGGATCGCGAACGAATTGTAGAAGTCCGGATCGTTCGCTTCGTCCAGTGCGACGATCTGCTTCTCGTGCGTTCCGCCGGCCTGAGACCGGTCGAGGCTGGCCTGCACCCGGACGTTCGGGTTCTTCATCAGGGCGATGATGTCGGCGGCTGTTCACTCGAACGGCAGCAGTGGTCGGCGCCGACCCCTACAGCGATACGTGCACTGATCCGGTATCGGCCCTGGTCCGCGACTCGGTCGGTGCAGCAGGCGCCGGCTGCCGCCGGATCAGCCCGCCATGCGCAGACCGCCGCCACGGTTTCGTCCTCATGGGCCGAGACCGCGAACTGATCGGACCGTCGAGAGTGTGAGCCGGGTCGGCGCCGTCGAAGCAACCTGTGGCGAGCACGCTCGGCCGTGCGGGTGGGGATACTCGGGGAGGGCAAGCCGATGGGCGTGCGCAGGTGGCTCGATTCGTGGCCCGTCTATCGCCAGCTCACC
>NZ_JAOPWR010000067.1 GCF_025965585.1 Pseudonocardia sp. | reverse complement strand
GCCGGGGGTTCGTTCAGCGACCCCGCGGGCCCGCGGGCGGCCACGGTCATGTGGGCCTTCTTCCGCGCTCAGCGGCTCGAGCGCGTCGTGAAGGGGGCGTCGCGGGTCGCGGGCGCCTGAGCCGGGGGCAGCGGATCAGTCGCAACTGCTGGTGGTCGGTCTCCCCGTGCCCGGTCAGGTCGCGGCGGCGGGGTCGGCGACCTGCACCTGCAGCTCCCCGTCGACGGCGTCGACCCGGGCGTGCCGGCCGGACGTCAGCTCGCCGGTGAGCAGGAGCCCGGACAGCCGGTTGTCCACCTCGCGCTGGATGGTGCGCCGCAGCGGGCGCGCGCCGAACTCGGGCTGGTAGCCCAGCTCGGCGATCCGCCGCACCGCGTCGTCGCTGAACTCCACGGTGATGTCCCGCGCGGCCAGCCTGCGGCGGGTCTCCCCGAGCAGCATGTCGGTGATCGTCATGAGCTGCTCGGTGTCGAGCCTGCGGAACACGATGATCTCGTCGACGCGGTTGAGGAACTCGGGCCGGAACACCTCGCGCAGCCGGGGCATGATCTTGTCCCGCAGCGGGGCGTCGGTGTCGCGGTCCCGGGCGCTGCCGAAGCCGAGCGTCGCGCCCTGGCTCGTGACCAGCTCCGACCCCACGTTCGATGTCATGATCACGACGGTGTTGCGGAAGTCGACCGTGCGGCCCTGGCCGTCGGTGAGCCGGCCGTCCTCGAGCACCTGCAGCAGCACGTTGAAGACGTCCGGATGGGCCTTCTCGATCTCGTCGAGCAGCAGCACCGAGTAGGGGCGGCGCCGCACGGCCTCGGTGAGCTGGCCGGACTCGCCGTACCCGACGTAGCCGGGAGGCGCTCCCACCATGCGCGCGACGGTGTGCCGTTCGCTGTACTCGCTCATGTCGAGGCGGACCATCCGGTCCTCCTCGCCGAACAGGGCGACGGCGAGGTCCCGGGCCAGCTCGGTCTTCCCGACGCCGGTCGGACCGAGGAACAGGAAGCTCCCGACGGGGCGGGCCTCGTCGCCGAGACCGGCGCGGGAGCGGCGGATCGCCTCGGCCACAGCCTGCACGGCCTCGTCCTGGCCCACGACGCGCTCGTGCAGCTCGTCCTCCAGGCGCAGCAGCCGGTCGCGTTCGGCCTCCGTCAGCTGCGCGACGGGGATCCCCGTCGCGCGCGACACGACCTCGGCGATGTCCTCGACGCCGACCTCGGGGATCCCCCCTTCCGCGCCGCTCGCCGCCCGGATGCTGCCGCGCACCTCGGCCATCTGGTCGCGCAGCTCGCTCGCCCGCTCGTACTGCTCGTCGGCGACGGCCTGGTCCTTGTCGCACTCCAGCTGTTCGAGGCGCTGTTCGAGCCCGCGCCGGTCGACCGACGGGGTGCGGGTGCGCAGCCGAACGCGGGCGCCTGCCTGGTCCATGAGGTCGATCGCCTTGTCGGGGAGGAACCGGTCGGTGACGTAGCGGTCCGACAGCTCCACGCCGGCGCGCAGCGCGTCCTCGGTGTAGCGCACCTGGTGGTGGGCCTCGTAGCGGTCGCTGAGACCGCGCAGGATCTCGATCGCGTCCTCGCGGCTCGGCTCGGGCACGAGCACGGGCTGGAAACGGCGGGCGAGCGCGGCGTCGGACTCGATGTGCCTGCGGTACTCGTTCAGCGTGGTGGCGCCGATGACGTGCAGCTCGCCGCGGGCCAGCGCCGGCTTGAGCATGTTGCTCGCGTCCATGGACCCGCCGCCCTCCCCGCCCGCACCTGCGCCGACCATCGTGTGCAGCTCGTCGATGAACACGATGACCTCGTTGGCGTGGGCGCGGATCTCGTCGATCAGGGCGCGCAACCGCTCCTCGAAGTCGCCGCGGAAGCGGGTCCCCGCCACCACGCTCGAGAGCTGCAGCTCCACCACGCGGCGTCCCGCGATCGTGTCGGGCACGTCGCCGTCGACGATGCGCTGCGCGATGCCCTCCACGACGGCGGTCTTGCCGACCCCCGCCTCGCCGATGAGGACCGGGTTGTTCTTGGTGCGGCGGGAGAGCACCTCGATGGTCTGCTCGATCTCGTCGGCCCGCCCGACGACCGGGTCGAGCTGGCCGCTGCGGGCGGCGGCGGTGAGGTCCTGGCCGTACTCGTCGAGAGTGGGCGTCGCCGACGCGCCACCCTGCTGCGGCGAGGCCGCGCCCGCGCCGGGCCGCCCCGCCGGGAACGGGCCCTGCCCCTGTCCGGCCGGTCCGCCGGGGGAGAAGCGGGCCTGTGCCAGCAGCTGTCCGGCGGCGGACTCGTCGTTGGCGGCGATGGCCATCAGGATGTGCTCGGGCCCGATGTAGGTCGACCCGAGGGACCGTGCGACCTGGTGGCCGTCGAGCAGCGCGCGCTTCGCGGCGGGGGTGAGGCTCGGGGCGCGGTTGCTGGGCTCGCCGTGGCCCAGCTGCTCGTCGAGCATCCTGCCGATGGCGTCGGGGTCGACGCCCGCCCGGCCGAGCCACTCACGAGTGGGTTCCAGCCGGGTGGACGCCAGTAGCAGGTGCAGCGCGTCGAGGTCGGTGTCGCCGCGCTCGATCGCCAGCTGCGCGGCGAGCGCGACGAGCTCCCTGGCCTTGGCGCTCATCAGCCGGGTCAGGTCGATCCGGCGGACGGGCCCGCGGGTCCCCGGGGGCCCGGACCCGAGGTAGCGGGCGATGAACTCGTCGAATGAGCCGGGGTCGTCCGGCCCGGTGAAGCCGGTCATGGGCTCACCCTTTCGTGGGGATCACAGGACATCGCTGGTCCGGGGCAGCCGGCGTGGCAGCTCGGGGGAGGCGGTGTCGAGGGGCACCGCCTCCGAACGGACCAGCCCGAGCTGGACCGCCGGCCGGGGCAGAGCGGCGTCCACGACCCAGTCGATGGCGGTACGCACGCGGTTGCCGGGCATCGACAGCAGGTGGTAGCCGCGGGCCACGGCCTTCGCGGGCACTCCGGACAGGGGCACGTGCAGCGGGTTCGCGGCCGCCTGCGCCCCGGCCAGGTCCACGATGAAACCCAGGTCGTGGTGCAGGTAGGGCTTCCGCTCGCCGTGACCGAGCGCGGCGGCGATGTTGCGGCCGGCCAGGACGCCCTGACGCTGTGCGTGCTGCGCGGTCATCGCGGTGATGGCGCCCGGCCGGGTCATGTCGGGCACGGCGGCGGCGTCGCCGCACGCGAGCACCTCGGGACGGCCCGGCACGGTGAGGTACGCGTCGACCACCAGCCGGCCCTGCTCGGTGGGCAGGCCGACGGACTCGACGAACGGGTCGGGACGTACGCCGACCGCCCAGACCAGCGACCGCGTGGGCACCGTCTCGCCGTCGCTGAGGCGCACCCCGTCCCGAGTGGCCTCGGCGACCGACGTCCCCATCCGCACCTCGACGCCGCGCTGCCGCAGCACCCGGTCGGCGGTCCGGGAGAGACGCTTGTCCAGCTCGGGCAGCACCCGCGGGGCGATGTCGAGGAGCATCCAGCGCATCCGCTGACCGGCCAGCCGCGGCTGCCGCCGGGCGAGCTCCGCGGTGAAGGTCTGGCCCTGCGCGGCCACCTCGGTGCCGGTGTACCCGGCGCCCACCACCACGAAGGTGCAGCGCGCCTCCCGCTCGGCGGCGTCGGTGGTGGCCCCGGCCTGCTCGACCTGGCGGATGATGTGGTCGCGCAGGTACACGGCCTCGGGGATCCCGCGGAACCCGTGGGCGTGCTCGGCCACGCCGGGCACGGGCAGCAGCTTGTTGACGCTGCCCACGGCCAGCACGAGCCGGTCGTAGGAGAGCACCCCGGCGTTGTCGTCCGTGTCCTCGAACGTGACGGTGCGCGCGTCCAGGTCGAGCGATCGGGCCTCCCCGAGCACGAGGCGGGCGTCCGGTAGCTCCTGGGGCAGCGACACGGTGATCCGGCGCGGCTCGAGGATGCTGGCCGCGACCTCCGGCAGCAGCGGCAGGTAGAGGAAGTAGTCGGTGGGGTTCAGCACGGTGACGTCGACGCGGTCGCCCAGCAGGCGCAGCATCGTCCGCGCGGCGTGGAAGCCGGCGAAACCGCCGCCGACGACCACCACTCGTTCCCGATCCATCCGGCTACCTCCCGAGGGCCTCTGCTGGGCCTACCCAGGTGACCGGTGGGAAAACGTGCCGCCGATCAGGCCGCGTGGGACCGTCGGCGCCCGGCCCGTTCGAGCCGCTCGCTCTCCCGGGCCCGCAGGACCGCCTGACGGTGACGTCGCCGCACCTCCACTGGATCGAAGGGCGTCGCGCAGCGGCAGGTGTCCGGTTCGACGACGACGTCCCCGCAGCGGTCACAGATCAGAACCGACATGGCGAGCCTCCCCGGTAGGTCGGTTGTGGTGCGCGTGTTCCCGCTCCCGACCGGCGCAAACGCGATGTCTGGTCAGCGGTTCGGACGCCGAGGCCGGGGTATCCGGTCGTTCCACCGACGCTGTCCCCACCTGCTAGGAGCCCTTCCGTGAGCGATTTCCGCGAGCGCGCGGCGTGCCGTGACGTCGATCCCGAGCTGTTCTTCCCCGTCGGCACCGGTCCTGCCGCGCAGGCGCAGGTGATCGCGGCGAAGAGGATCTGCCATGGCTGCCCGGTACAGCTGCCCTGCCTCGAATGGGCGCTGCGGAGCCCGCAGGACGAGGGGGTCTGGGGCGCGCTCGATCCCGTGGAACGGCGCGGCCTGCGCCGGCAGGCCCGCGTGTAGCCACCCGCCGTGCGTACCGGTCCCGTCGGCCGCCCGGGCATGATCGGCCGACGGGGAAGCTTCGGCGGGGATGATGACGTCGCCGTTCCCGGCCGGGTGCAGTATGGAGGGGTGCCGGGGCGGGGTGAGCGACGGCCATGCGGCACCCGGTGTCCGACGCCCACCCCGAAGGACGACATCGGGAGCAGACCGGAGGTGACGGCCGTGCGATGGCCGGACCCGACCCCGTGCGGCGCGGTCGGACCGAGCCCGGCCCGGCTCGTCCCGTGACCGCGACCCTCCCGCGTTCCCGGACGCCCCGGCCCGCTCCCGGGGCGGCGGACCCCCTGCGCCGGCTGCGCCGTCTCGGGCTGGCGGCGTCGCTGATGACGGCAGGCGCCGCTCTGGGCGCCGGGGCCCTCCCGGTGCCGAACCCGCTGCTCGGGCTGCGGCTGATCGGCCTCCCGAGCCGCAACGTCACGCTGGCGCTGGCGCTGGCCTACGCCGGCGTGGGGCTGCTCGTGCTGGCGTGGCTGGCGGTGGCGCGGACGCTGTGGCACCCCGCGGGCGAGGCCGTGACGAGGGCGCAGCTCGCGCGCGCCGCCTGCACGTGGGCGGTCCCGCTGGCCGTCGTGCCGCCGCTGTTCTCGCGCGACGTCTACAGCTACCTCGCCCAGGGCGTGATGGTGGCGCGGGGCTTGGACCCGTACGTGCTGGGCCCTGCCACGGCCCTCGGGATCGACGACCCGCTCGTGCGCAGCATCCCGACGATGTGGCGCGACACGCCGACGCCCTACGGTCCGCTGTTCCTGCTCCTCGAACGCGGCGTCACGGCCGTGACCGGCGACGACATCGCGCTCGGCGTGCTGCTGCACCGGGCCGCGGCGCTGGCCGGCGTCGCCGCCATGGTCTGGGCCCTGCCACGGCTGGCAGCCCGCCGCGGTGTCGACGGACGCCGGGCGCTGTGGCTGGGGGTGGCGAACCCGCTGGTGCTGGTCCACGTGATCAGCGGCGCCCACAACGACGGCCTCATGGTCGGGCTGTTCCTCGTGGGACTGGAGCTCGGTCTGAGCGCCGGGCCGCGGATGCTCGACGCCCGGTTCCTCGGCGGCGCCGCATCGATCGTGTGCGCGTCGGCGATCAAGCTGCCGGCCCTGCTGGTGCTGGGTTTCCTGGGTGTGTCGTGCGCGCGACAACGGGGCGCGGGCCCGCGCGCGGTCGCGGTGGTCGCCGGGGTGCTCGCCGCGGTCGTCGTGGCGGTGCTGGTCCCGCTGTCGTGGCCCCTGGTCGACGGGTGGGGGTGGGTGTCCACGCTGACCGTTCCCGGCTCGGCGATCGCCTGGATGTCGCCCACGACCGATCTGGGCCTGCTCGGGGGGCTGCTGGGTGTCGTCGCGGGACTGGGCGACCACACGACCGCGGTGCTCGCCCTCACCCGGGGGACGGGCCTCGCCGCGGCGGCGGTCTGCTGCACCGTGCTGCTCGTCGCGACGCTGCGGGGCCGGCTCGACCCGGTGACCGGCACCGCGGCGGGCCTGGCGGCCGTCGTGGTCCTCGGTCCGGTCGTGCAGCCGTGGTACCTGCTGTGGATCGTGGTACCGCTGGCGGCGACCGCCGCGACGCGGCGGCGGGCCGTGCTGCTCGCCGTGTCGGGGTGCCTCGCGGTGCTGGCCGTGCCGACCGGCTCCGACTTCTTCTTCCACGGCTACCAGCTGCCGCTCGCGGTCGCCGGAGCGGCGGTCGTCCTCGCCGCTGCTCTGGTCCCGCTGTGGCGTCCACCCCGGTGGCCGGCCCGGATGTCGCGAGCGGGACCACCACCGACCCGATCGGCGGGATAGCGGCACCGCCGGTGCGGGTGCCGTCACACGCGCGACCCGAGGCCGGCGAGCACCGCGTCCAGGGTGATCGGCAGGTCGCGGACGCGGACCCCCGTGGCGTGGTGCACCGCGTTGGACACCGCCGCCGCGGTGCCGACGATCCCGATCTCGCCGACGCCCTTGGACCCCATCGCGTTGACGTACGGGTCGTGCTCGACCACCCAGTGGGCCTGGATGTCGCCGACATCGGCGCACGCCGTGACGTGGTAGTCGGCCAGGTCGTGGTTGACGACGTGGCCGAACCGCGGGTCCAGGACGCCGCTCTCGTGCAGGGCCATCGACAGGCCCATCGTCATGCCTCCGACGAACTGCGAGCGGGCCAGCCGCGGGTTGATGATCCGCCCCGCGGCGAACACGCCCAGCAGGCGCGGGACGCGGATCTCCCCGGTGTCGGGATCGACGCGCGCCTCGGCGAACTGCGCGCCGAACGCGTACATCGCGTGGCCGTCGTCGGGCGGCCCGACGTCGCCGTGGGCCTCGTCGCCGGGCCCGGGGGCGTGGCCGAACTTGTCGTGGAACGCCCGCGCCGCCTCGACCACGGCCGAGCCCCACGTCGTCATGCCCGAGCTGCCGCCCGCCACCGACGCCATCGGCAGGTCGGTGTCGCCGATGCGCGCCTCGACGTCGTCGACGGGCACGCCGAGCGCGTCCGCGGCGATCTGGGCGAGCGTGGTCCAGGTGCCGGTGCCGAGGTCGGCCGCCCCGATCTCGACGACGTAGCGTGACCCCTCGTACCGGATGGTCGCCGTCGACGCCGTCATCCGGTTGACCGGGTAGATCGACGCGGCGACACCGGTGCCCACCAGCAGGCCGCCCTCGGTGCGGACGCCGGGGCGCGGGTCGCGCCCGGCCCAGCCGAAGCGCTCGGCGCCCTCGCGCAGGCACGCCACGAGGTTGCGGCTGGAGTAGGGCTTGCCGGTGAGCGGGTCGAGCTCGGGTTCGTTGCGGATCCGCAGCTCCACGGGGTCGATGTCGAGCAGCTGCGCCAGCTCGTCCATCGCGACCTCGGGCCCGAACATGCCGGGCGCCTCCCCGGGGGCCCGCATCCACGACGGCACGGGCACGTCCAGCGCTGCCAGCCGGTGGGTGGTGCGGCGGTTCGGGGCGGCGTACATCGTGCGGGTCGCGGTGCCCGTCTGCTCGGCGAACTCCTTGATCCGCGAGGTCTGCTCGACCACGTCGATCGCGATCGCGTCCAGCCGCCCGTCGCGGCCGGCGGCGAGCTGCATCCGCTGGATCGTCGGGGTGCGGTAGCCGGAGAGGGAGAACATCTGCTGGCGGGTGAGTGCCAGCTTCACCGGACGGCCCGGCACGGCCCGCGCGGCCATCGCCGCGAGCACGACGCCGGCATGCGGGTTGCCCTTGCAGCCGAACCCGCCGCCGACGTACGGGCAGACGACCCGCACCCGGACCGGGTCCAGCCCGAACACGGTGCACGTCGCCTCGCGTGCGTGGTGCACGCCCTGCGTCGAGTCCCAGATCGTCAGGTGCCCGTCGGCCCACAGCGCGGTGGACGCGTGGGGCTCCATCGGGTTGTTGTGCTGCATCGGCGTCGTGTAGGTCTGCTCGACCGTGACCTCGGCGGCGGCCATCGCCGCGGCGACGTCGCCCTGTGCGGTGTCGGTGGGGAAGGCCGGGTTGATCTTCTCCGGCGCGTAGAGGTCGTCACGGCCGGCCGAGAGCTCGACGTCGTGCGGCGCCTCGTCGTAGGACACGGTGACGAGGTCGGCGGCCTCCCGGGCGATCTCGGAGGTCTCCGCGATCACCGCGCCGACGATCTGGCCGCGGAAGGCCACCTCGTCGGTCTGCAGCACCGCGAGCTCGGCGTCCTCGGTGGAGGCGAGCCGCTCGGCGGTGAACGGGGTCAGCACGGCCAGCACGCCGTCGAGGGCCTCGGCGCCGGAGGTGTCGACGCCGGTGACCCGGCCACGGGCCACCGTCGCCTGCACCGGGTGCGCGAACGCGGCGTGCTCCACCGGCGTCTCGTAGGCGTAAGTGGCGCGCCCGCGGACCTTGGCGGGGCCGTCGCGACGAGGGAGCTCCCGGCCGATCGCACGGGGTTCCAGCAGCCCGGTCACCTCAGGCCTCCTCGACGGCGAGCTCGCGCAGGACCGCGGTGAGGGTCCCGCGCAGCAGCGGGATCTTGAACCCGTTGCCGCCGTCGAGTCCGTCGACGGCCCGGGCGTCGGCGAGCTCGGCGTCGGCCGCGGCGCGGTAGCTCGCGTCGGCCGCGGTGGCGCCGCGCAGCGCCTCCTCGGCGCGGCGGGCGCGCCAGGGCGCGTGGGCCACGCCGCCGAACGCGATGCGGGCGTCGCGCACCACCCCGTCCTCGACCTCCACCGCGGCAGCCACGCTGACCAGCGCGAACGCGTACGAGGCCCGGTCGCGGACCTTGCGGTAGAGCGAGCGGGCCGCGATCGGCGAGGCGGGCAGGTCCACCGCGGTGATGAGTTCCCCGTGGCGCAGCACCGTGTCGTCCTCCGGATGGTCGCCGGGCAGGCGGTACAGCTCCGTGACCGGGACGACGCGGTCTCCGTCCGGCCCGAGCACGTGGACCCGTGCATCGAGGGCGGCCATCGCCACCGCCATGTCCGACGGGTGGGTCGCCACGCAGTGCTCCGAGGCGCCGAGGATCGCGTGGCTGCGGGTCCAGCCGCCACCGCGCTGCCCGGGGACGGACAGAGCCGAGCAGCCGGAGCCGGGGGAGCGCTTGTTGCAGGGCGTGGTGACGTCCTGGAAGTAGACGCAGCGGGTGCGTTGGAGCAGGTTGCCGCCGGTGGTGGCCATGTTGCGCAGCTGCCCGGACGCACCGGCGAGCAGGGCCTGCGCCAGCACCGGGTAGCGCTCGCGGACGCGCGGGTCGGCGGCGAGGTCGCTGTTGCGCACTGCGGCCCCGATCCGCAGTCCGGCGCCGTTGTCGGCGATCTCGTCGGAGGTCAGCGCCGTGACGTCGACGAGCAGCCCCGGGGTGGCGACACCGAGCTTGAGGTGGTCGACGAGGTTGGTGCCGCCGGCGAGGAACGCTGCGTCGGGGTCGGCGGTGACGGTCTGCACCGCGGCGGCGGCGTCGCCCGGGACCTGGTAGGCGAAGGGCCTCATCGCGCCGCCTCCCGCCCGGCTTCCCGCACGGCGCGCACGATGTTCACGTAAGCCCCGCAGCGGCAGAGGTTGCCGCTCATCCGCTCGGCCACCTCCACTTCGTCCAGCACGTCGAGGCCGACCTCGGCGGCGACGTCGGTGCTCGCCGCGCTGGGCATGCCGGCCCGGACCTCGTCGAGCACGCCGACGGCGGAGCAGATCTGGCCCGGCGTGCAGTAGCCGCACTGGAAGGCGTCGCGGTCGAGGAAGGCCCGCGCCACCGGGTGCAGCTCGCCCTCGGGGGCCAGGCCGTCGGCGGTGGTGAGCGACGACCCGTCCTGGGTCACGGCCAACATCAGGCAGCTCAGCGTGCGGCGGCCGTCGAGCAGCACTGTGCACGCACCGCACTGTCCGTGGTCGCATCCCTTCTTGGCGCTGGTGCTGCCCAGTCGCTCGCGCAGCAGGTCGAGCACCGTCGTCCGGGTGTCGACGGTGAGGCGGTGTTCCTGCCCGTCGACCGTCAGCGTGATGTCGGTGTCCACCCCCCTCCCTGTTCCCATGCCGGTGCGGGGCAACCCTCCTGAGGACGATTCGTCGGCGGGCGGACCGCCCGGTCGGGGGATCCGTGCGTTTGCCCGGTCTGCCGTCGGGTATCAGGTCGGACATGACGAACGCCGAGCCGGTCCCGCTCCCGCTCCCGCTGACGGACGACGAGCCCACCGGCGACGCATCACGGCGTGTCCGGGTGCGTGCCTGATGAGCGCCTGGGGCGCGCCGTCGGTGGTGCGGAGGGTGGTCCGGGTGCTGGCCTGGGCCGTGGTTCTCGTGCTGGGCGCGACGGGCATCGTCACGGCGGACTCCTTGGTCGTGATGCTCGTGGTCCTCGCCGCTGTGCTGGGTGCCGTGGGTGGGGCCGTGGCGGCCAAGAACGGTGGTGTCGGCGTGGTCGCCCGCGGCCGCGCGCGGCCGCCCGTGCTGGTGGGGGCGGTCACCGGGGGGTGCCTCATCCTCGTCGTCGCGGGGTTGGGGGCGATCGTCGGCCCGGTGGCCGTTCCGATCGTCGCGCTCACGGTGGGCCTCTTGGCGTGGCGCCGATGGCGCGGGGACGGCGGGTCCGGCCTCGAACCGGCAGAGCCCGCGGGCTCCCTCACGACCTTGACCAACGCGGAGCTCGGCCGGGCCTGGAGGCGCAGCCATGCCCGCCTCTCCGGCGTGCGGGACGCGGGCGAGCTGGAGCGGGTGTGCCTGCTGCGCCGCCGTCAGCTCGACGAGATGGAACGCCGCGACCCGGTCGGGTTCCGCCGCTGGATCGACAGCGGGTCGTGGATGATGGGCGATTCGGCGCCGTTCCTCGGCGGGTGAGGTCCGGATGGGGGTCAGCGGCGGGGGCCTGCCCTCGGACACCACGACTGCATCCTGCGCCCGTTGCGTCGTGGCCGGTCCCTGCGTGGCACCGGCCGGCCGGATCGAGGCCGTCAGACAGGTTTGGCGCGGCGCGCGACGGGACATTCGTCAGGGGGCGATCCGGGCAGGCCGCGAAGGGGCCCGTCCACGCCAGAACCGTGACGAGAGGTGGCCATGACCGACGCGCGCACGTTCACGACGACCGATGCCGGGATCCCGGTCGAGAGCGACGAGCACTCGCTGACGGTGGGCCCGGACGGCCCGGTCCTGCTGCAGGACAGCTACCTGATCGAGCAGATGGCCCAGTTCAACCGCGAGCGCATCCCCGAGCGCCAGCCGCATGCCAAGGGCAGCGGCGCGTTCGGCCGGTTCGAGGTGACCGGGGACGTCACCGCCCACACGAAGGCCGCGCTGTTCCAGCCGGGCGCGACGACCGAGATGGCCGCCCGGTTCTCGACGGTGGCGGGGGAACGCGGCAGCCCCGACACCTGGCGCGACCCGCGCGGTTTCGCGCTGAAGTTCTACACGTCCGACGGCAACTACGACATGGTCGGCAACAACACGCCGGTCTTCTTCGTCAAGGACCCGATGAAGTTCCAGCACTTCATCCGCAGCCAGAAGCGCCGCGCCGACAACAACCTGCGCGACCACGACATGCAGTGGGACTTCTGGACGCTGTCGCCGGAGTCCGCGCACCAGGTGACGTGGCTGATGGGCGACCGCGGCATCCCGCGCTCCTGGCGGCACATGAACGGCTACACCTCCCACACCTACATGTGGATCAACGAGGCCGGGGAGGAGTCCTGGGTCAAGTACCACTTCAAGACCGACCAGGGCGTGGAGTTCCTCCCCCAGCAGGAGGCCGACCAGATCGCGGCGACCGACACCGACTACCACATGCGCGACCTGTTCGAGCACATCCGCGAGGGTGACCACCCGAGCTGGACCCTGTACGTGCAGGTCATGCCGTACGGGGACGCGCCGGGTTACCGTTTCAACCCGTTCGACCTGACCAAGGTGTGGCCGCACGGCGACTACCCGCTGATCGAGGTCGGCCGGATGACGCTCGACCGCAACGCGACCGACAACCACACCGAGATCGAGCAGCTGGCGTTCCAGCCCAACAACTTCGTCCCCGGGATCGGCCCGAGCCCGGACCGGATGCTGCTCGGCAGGCTGTTCTCCTACGCCGACGCGCACCGCTACCGGCTCGGCGCCAACTACCAGCAGATCCCGGTCAACGCGCCGATCGTCCCGGTGCACTCCTACAGCAAGGACGGCGCGATGCGGATCCAGAAGGTGTCCGACCCCGTCTACGCGCCGAACTCCAAGGGCGGCCCGGTCGCCGACGTCAGCCGTGTCGGACGGATACCGAGCTGGCACGCCGACGGGGACATCATGCGCGCCGCCTACGTCGACCACGCCGAGGACGACGACTGGGGCCAGGCCGGCACGCTCGTGCGGGAGGTCCTGGACGACGCCGCACGCGAGCGGCTCGTCGACAACGTCTCCGGGCACCTGCTCGACGCCGTCACCGAGCCGGTGCTGCAGCGCGCGTTCGAGTACTGGCGCAACGTCGACAAGACGGTGGGTGAGCAGATCGAGTCGCAGGTCCGCGCCAAGGCGTAGACGCTGGGCGGCGCCCTACAGCCCGGCACCCGGTACGCCGCCGAGCCCGGCACCCGCGATCGCGGGCGCCGGGCTCGGCCTCTGTCCGCCCACGACGGTGGGCTGGTGGGTGGGGGCTCAGGAGGCGCCTCCGCGCCGGCTACTGCCGGTACTGTTCCACGACCGCGGGGTCACGGGCGTCCGCCTGGTCCGGGTCGAGGCCCGCGGACCGCCGGGCCCGGCGCTGGCGCAGGAGGTCCCAGCACTGGTCGATGTGCACCTCCACCGCGCGGAGGAACCGCATCTCGCTCTCGGAGAGCCCCCGACCGATGTGGGCCCGCTCGAGCCGGTGCTCGGTCTCGACGAGCCGGTTGATCTCCGCGACGATCTGCATGTCGTCCATCGTGTGCCGAGCTTCGCGCGGAAGCTTACACCCGGGCCCCGGAGAACTGCTCGACGATCGCCGCGCAGAACGCCGGCAGGTCCGCGGGGGAGCGGCTGGTGGTGAACTGCCCGTCGATGCAGACCTCCTGGTCGACGGGCTCCGCACCGGCGTGGCGCAGGTCCGTCCGCAGGCTCGGCCAGGACGTGAGCCGGCGGCCGCGGACGACGTCGGCCTCGATGAGCGTCCACGGGCCGTGGCAGATCGCCGCGACGGGCTTGCCGGTGGCCACGAACGCCTTGACGAAGCCGACGGCGTCCGGGTTGATCCGCAGCCCGTCGGGGTTGACCGTGCCCCCCGGCAGCAGCAGCGCGTCGTACTCGTCGACCGAGGCGTCGGTGACCAGCCGGTCGACCGCGAACGTCCCGGCCGAGACCATGTCCCACTGGCGGGCCTGGATCTCGCCGGGATGGATCGACAGCACGTCACTGCGGGCGCCGACGCCGTACAGCGCACCGCGCGGCTGCTCCAGCTCCACCCGTTCCACCCCGTCGGTGGCCAGGATCGCGATTCGCTTGCCTTCGAGGTCGTGCGCCATGGTGCTCCTCCGTGCGGGTGTGTGGGTGTCGAGCAGTGCGTGCCGTCGACCATGACCCGCGGGCGGGACGAGCGGGGAGGACCCACCAGGGCGAAGATCCCGCGCCACGCTTCGCCTGCCGGGCCGGGCCGCCGGGAGGTGCCGCTGGGTGCCTCCGGCGGGCCCGGAGGTGACCGCCCTGCCGCGCCCGTTGGCTGCCCAGCACGCCTCCCGGCCTGCGGGGATGGCGGGTCGGGCAGGGAATGGCGCCCCCGGGCCCAGGCGCCGGCGGCCGCCGATCGTCACGATCGGTCCCTACGATCGACGACCGACGAGGCGGCGCCATCCGTACGGTGTCGCTGCTGCGGACGCGAGGCTCCGGTGACCCGACCGGCGCAGGCCGATTCCACCGGCGGCCCGCGTGGTCGTCCCCGATCACCCCCCGGCCGGGTGACGCGGCCTCGGCCGGGGGCGCCGGCCCCACAACCTGCGGAAGCGCGGTTGTCACGCCGCCGCGAGCACCGCCCGCCCGGACGAGGTGAGCCGCGCGGGCCCGGGCCGGCGGCCGGCGGCGACGATCAGGCCGGCCCTCGCCAACCGTGGTCCGACGAACTGGTCGCAGCAGTACAGGCCGTCGACGGCGAGCGACCCACCGGACGCGTCGGACACCTCGCAACGCCCGTCGGCGACGGCCTGCAGCACCGCGAGGTCCCGGTGACTCAGTGTGGGCGGACGCCCGGCGCCGTCACACGGAAGCATGGATGCCGGGGCCGTGCGCCCGCCACACGCGACGATCGAGGAGCAGTTCGTCGTCCGCGGTCCTCGCGCTGCGACTGCCATGGCTCCACGGGCTCATCTCACGTTCTCCTTGCGGCGACCGCACTGCGCAGAGTGCATGACAACAGCCAGGTTCCCCCGCCTGCACCATGGTCATGTCGACCTGCGCGGACCAGATCCGCCGGATCGCCCCACCCCCGGAGGCCGACTCTCACGGGGCTTCGCGAGGGCGGTCGGTCCGGGGCCGGGGTGAGGGGCGGCGCGGCGGCGCGTCCTGACCCGCGAGGACCGGTCGCGGGTCGTGCGGGTTCGTCACGCCCAGAGCGGCGAGTGCCTCCGCGACACCGGGGTGCAGGTCGAAGACCTCGTGGAGCCCCGCGTCCGTGACCACGGCCCGCACGTGCGGCGAGCACACCAGGCACAGCCCGATCTCGAGCTCCCACGCCCGCGTCGCCACCCGGACCAGCATCGCGAGCCCGTTCGACGTCAGGCTGGACACGTCGCGCAGATCGAGCACCACACCCCACGGGTGTCGGTCCAGGGCGTGGTCGAGGGCGGCATCCAGGCGGGGCGAGGTCTCGCGGCCGAGCGGGCCGGGCATCACCGCCAGCAGCGGGATGCCCGGCCGCACGTCCTCGACGCGGACGTGCCCGGGCTGGGGAGCAGAACACATCTTTCCAGCCAAACGGTCGGATGCGCACGGGTCGATCCGTCCCGCGCGCGGTCCGGGACGATCGGCGCGGACAGCTCCCGCCCCGACCGGTCGCACACCGGGGTGGAAGGCGGCCCGGCAGGCGTTCGACGAGCCGGTGCTGCGCGGCCGGCTGCACAACCTGGAGTCCGTCGCGAGTTCCTCGGCCGCGGGCCCTAGTTCCCGATCAGCTCTCGGATCTGTGACGCGACGGCGGCGTGCCGCGCTGGATGCAGCTCGGCGACCTGCTCCTCGAGCACGCTGCTCGCCACCCAGACCAGCCGGTCGAGCATCGCGGTGCCTGCGTCGACGATGGGTTCGCGATAGGTGCCCTCGTAGATCGCGCGCGAGTCGACCTCGACCGCGATCACCCGGCGGTCCCCGAAGGCCGCGTTGTAGGTATCCGACGACACGACGAGGTAGTTCAGCGGGCCCATGACCTCGTCGCGGGAGACCCACACCTGCCCGTACCGGATCGGTGAGCGGGGCGCGCTCACTGCTCGTCGAGTGCCGCGATCGCCCGGCGGCGGCGCGCGATCGTCAACGCCGCCTCCTGCTCATCGGTGTAGGCGGACCCGCGGGCGTCCTCCTCGGCTCGTGCCCGCATCGCCTTGGCCAGGGAGGCCTGGTGCTGCAGGGCTGTGCGCACCCACTCCGACAAGTTCGTCCCGGCGTCCGCGGCCGCGGCCTTGACCTGTTCGGCCAGGCTGTCGTCGAGCTTCACCGCGATCTGCACCGTCATACGCCAAGCATGACAGATCGTCAGACGGGGTTCGAGCCCATCGACGTGGGCCGCCGGCCGAGGCCACGGCCGTCGCTACCCCTGTCGGGTCACCGGGACACCGGATCGATGTCCCGCCGGTGGCCTGGCCGGTGGCGCGGGCGTCGCGTGGCAGGCCCACATCAGCGCCTGTTCCAGCCCGGCGGCATAGTCCCGCCAGGGCGACGGTGGGCCGTACATGATGTCCTGTGCGGCCGCCAGCTCACGGACGACCGCGGTGGCGGCGATCCATGCCGGGTCGACGACTCCGGTCAACGGGCCCGGGCCGCCCTTGACGAGCCACCGGAGCGCGTCCCGGGCACCCTGGTCGAACCCGGTGCGGCCGCCGTCGGACCCGTCGGCCAGGACGGCCATCTGCTCGCTCAGCTGAGCGGGGTCCCGCAGCCGCGCCGGCGAGTCGGCTGCACGGGATCGCGGCGGCCGGTGATCGCGAGCCGGCTCGGGCCGGCTCATGCGGCACCGCCGCAGCCAGGCTCCGGCCGTCGGATCGAGGTCCCGATGACGAGGCTGCCCATCACGTCCCTCCCTGAGCGTCGGCTGGGCCGCAGCATGATGTGTGGTCGGACCGCTCCGCTTGCTCCTGGGAGGTCGAAGACCCGGGCGTCCCGTCCACCTGCCGGGCCGACGCCGACCCACCGGGTTGACCGGTCCCGGTCCTCATCGCGCCGTCAGGTCCAGGCGAGCCGTGCCGGCGACAGCGCACGGTGGTGGCTCCACCGCTGCATCCCGTGCGGCGGACCGCGACCCAGGAGGCGCCTGTGACTGCGACGATCCGAGCCCGCGATGTGCACCCTGGGGTTCCGGCGGACACGGCGGCGGCCCGACGCCGCCGGGACGATCAGGCTGACGCTGTCACGCCCGGCCGAGGACACGCTCCACGTCAGGGTCGCCGGCGAGATCGATACGCCCACCGCCGGGCTGTTGCGGCGCGTCGCGCTGACCGAGCTGGACCCGCCGCCCGAGCTGGTGGTCCTCGACGTGGCGCAGGTCGTGTTCTTCGCGGCGGGCGCCGTCACCACGCTGATCGACATCCAGGACACCGTCGAGCGCGCCGGAGGCCGGCTGTGCCTGCCGTTCCCGTCGCGGGCGGTGCGGCGGGTGCTCGAGCTCGTCGCGGTGGCGGACCGTTTCGGCCTCTACCCGGCGTCCCCGCCGGCGGAGTCGGGGTGCGACGTGTCCGAAGCCCGCGGACAGGCCATCCCCGGTGTCATCGGCCACCCTGGTGCCGGAGCGGAGAACCCGGCCCCACGGGTGCAGCGGCGACCCGTCTTTTCGCTCCGGCGGGTCGAGGTGCTCCCGTCGGTGCCGGGACATCGTCGGTGTCGCGATGCACGGCCGTGTCGTCGCAGCCGATCCTCGGGGAGATGCGCAGATGAAGGCTGGAGGTGGCGATGCGGGTGACGGTGCCTCGCGACGAGGCGCGACCGGACACGGGTGGTGAGGCGCCGTCCGGCAGCCCGCACTCCGGGCGGTCGTGGCGGCAACGACGCCTCGACCGGCGGCGAAGGGTCCGCCAGGACCTGCTCGCCGCCCAGGCGGCGGAACTGCACACCATCCGGTCCATCGCCGGGGCCGCGCGCGAGTTGGTCGCGGCCGGATGGCTGCAGAACGGCTGGTACGCCCATCGCACCCCGTCCGGGCTCGGCCACGTCACCAGCGCGCACGCGGCCGAGCGCTTCCACGACAGCCCGGTCGTCGCGGCCTGTCTCGTCGGGGCCATCGTCCACGCCGGAGGAGGCGCCACCGCGGCACACACCCAGCCCGTGCAACGCGCGATCACCCTGACCTGGCACACGCTGTTCGCCGACCCCACCGATCGGGTCCGGTGGTGCTCCCCGCCGGCTGAGCGCGCTGCCCGTGTCCGCGAGCTCACCAGCTGGAACGACCACCCCGGCCGGGCTCAGCACCACGTCATCGATCTTCTCCGCACGGTCGAGGAAGCCGCGGTCTCCCACGCCATCGACACGCGGTCACGACTGCTCGAGCCGTAGGAGGCGGAGCCGCGTCCGCACGTCGCGGTTCCTCATCCGCTACTGCAGGACCTGTGGAAGGACTTGGAGGTGCGCTGTGCACATCGCCATCGTGTCCGAGCACGCCGACCCGTCCACAGCGGGAAGCGTCGACGCCGGCGACCAGAACGCCCACGTCGCCGGGCTCGCCGTCGAGCTGGGCCGGGCCGGCCACGCCGTCACGGTCTGGACCCGTCGCACGGCCCCGGACACCCCGGCCACGAGCCGCTGGGTCGAGGGGGTGACCGTCCGGAGGCTCTGGGCCGGGCCGGCCGAGACCCTGCCCAGGGACCAGCTGGTGCAGCACCTGCCTCAGCTCGCCGACGGCCTGCGGCGGGCCTGGTCGGCCGATCCGCCCGACGTCGTCCACTCCCACTTCTGGATGTCCGGGCTGGCGGCGCTCGCGGCGGTGCGGCCGCTCGGGATCCCCCTGGTGCAGACCTTCCACGGGCTCGGCCACGTGGAGCGCCGCCACCTGGGCTCGGCCGACCCGAGCCCCCGCGGCCGGGTGGCGGCGGAACGGGCGGTCGCCCGTGCGGCCGACCGGGTCGTCGCCACCTACGCCGACGAGGCCACGGAGCTGATGCGGCTCGGGGCCCGGCACCCGACGATCGCCGTGGTGCCCTGCGGGGTGGACACCGACATGTTCCATCCGGTGGGGTCCGCCGCCCTCGTCGCCGATGGGCGCCACCGGCTGGTCGTGGTCCGCCGGTCGGTGTGCCGCGAGGGGGTCGACGAGGTGGTCGACGCACTGCGCAGGCTCCCGGGCACCGAGCTCGTGGTCGCGGGCGGGCCGCCGGCCGCCGATCTCGCGGAGGATCCCGACGCCCGCCGTGTGCTCGTCAGGGCCGAGCGGGCCGGGGTGGCCGGTCGGGTGCGGCTGCTGGGCGCGGTCGACCCGGCGGACATGCCGGCGCTGCTGCGCTCCGCCGACATCGTGGTGTGCCCCCCGTGGTTCGAGCCGTCCGGGCTGATGGCGCTGAGGGCCATGGCCTCCGGGCGTCCGGTCGTCGCCACGGAGGTGGGTGGCCTCGCGGAGACCGTCGTCGACGGTCTCACCGGCCTGTTCGTACCACCGCGGCGGCCCGACGTGCTGGCGACGTCGCTGCGCAGGCTGCTGGCCGCACCCGCGTTGCGCCAGGCGTTCGGCGTGGCCGGGCGGGCGCGGGCCGAGTCGTGCTACGACGCGGTGCGGGCGGCGGCCGACGTCGCCGCCGTCTACTCCGACGCCGTGTCCGCGCACCACCGGATCCCGGCTCCTCCCCGCGGCGCGGCACCGGCACGGCTCAGGCGGTGAGCTCCACCCGTAGCTGAGCGAGCGTCGCCTTCAGCAACCGCGACACGTGCATCTGCGAGACCCCGACCCGCTCGGCGATCTGGGGCTGGCTCATGTCGCCGTAGAAGCGCAGCAGCAGGATCGTCCGTTCGCGCTCGGCCAGGTTCTCGATCAGCGGAAGCAGCGTGTGCGTGTGCTCGAACCGGGCGACCTCGGGGTCTGTCCGGCCGAGCGCCGCCGCGAACCGGTTGACGTCATAGGAGGAGGAGTGCAGCTCGTCGCCGAGAGGCTCGTCGAGCGAGGCGCACCGGTAGGCCTGGTTGGCCTGCAGGCCGTCGGCGACGTCGGCGGGGGACACCTCGAGCAGCGCCGCGATCTCGTTGGGCCGCGGTGCCCGTCCCAGCTCCTGGCTCAATGTCGCGGTGGCTCCCTGGATGGCGAACTGCAGCTCCTTGAGCCGCCGGGGGACGCGGATCATCCACGCGCGGTCGCGGAAGTAGCGCAGCACCTCTCCGGTGATCGTCGGCACGGCGAAGCACAGGAAGTTGGACTCGCGGTCGGGCTCGAACCGGTCGACCGCCTGGACCAGGCCCAGCGCGGCCACCTGTTCCAGATCCTGCAGGTCCTCGTTTCGGTTGGTGTAGCGGCGCGCGATGTGCCGGGCGACGGGCAGGTAGCCGGCGATGAGGCGTTCGCGGAGCAGCGCACGCTGGGGATGCCCCGCGGGCAGCTCGGTCATGGCGGTGAACAGCGGCCCGAGCTGCGCGTAGTCGTCGGTCTGCCGACGGTGGGTCCGCGTGTACTGGGTGGGGCGGGCGTGCCGGTGCTCGCGTGCCTCGGTCATCGGGCGGTACCCCCTTCGTCGACGGCGGTCCTACGATCGTGTCGGGGTCCGGCCGGTGGTTCGTCGGCTCCCGCGGTCCAACACCCCGCTCGCCGTTCGCCACGCGAGGCTCAAATGCAGCGGCGCGCCGACGCTGCGGTGAGTCGGGCCGGCCGGGGGGTACTACCATGTTCGTGATCTTCGAGCTGCCCGAGACGGCCCCCGAGCAGCGTCGGACGGTCGTCGTCGGGCTGCTCGCCGTCCCGCCCGACGCACCCCTCCTGCTGACGGTGGCGATCGTCGCCGACCTGGTCCGCGACCTGTACGAGCGCGTGGACCGCACGGTCACCTGGGAGGTTCGTACCGGTGCGGACGTCTGCGACGAGCGGGGTGGCGGCACCGGCGCGCTGCTCGACCTCGCGGCCCGGCACCGTGAGGAACAGGGCTGGGACGTGGTCGTCTGCGTCACCGACGTGCCGCTGCGCGAGGGCAACCGACTCGTGGTCGCCCACGCGTCCGCCCGGCGGCAGACAGGGCTGGTGTCGCTGCCCGCCCTCGGGTTCGGGCAGCGGGCGCTGACACGGTCGATCGCCGCCGGCCTCGTGGACGGGCTGCTCGCCCGGGTCCCCGGGGACAGCTTCGCCCGCCTCGTCGAGGAGATCGCCCCGGTGCACGGCTTCGCCGACCGGGTCGAGGACGGCGAGGTCGGGTTCACCGCGGCTCCGCTCAGCGGCCGGCTCCGCCTGGTGATCGGCATGGTGCGCGACAACCGGCCGGGCCGGGCGATGCTGGGCCTGTCGAGGCTGCTGGTCGCCGCTCTGGGGACCGCGGCGTTCGCCCTGGCCACCGATACCCTCTGGATCATGAGTGCGGCCCTGGACGGGGTGCGCCTCACGACGGTGATGCTCACGTCGATCGCGGTGATGGTCGGCTACCTGGTCTGGGACCACGGCCTGTGGGAGTCGCCGTCGGAGAAGCTGCCCCGCGCGCAGGCGAGGCTGTTCAACGTGGCCACGGTGCTCACGCTGCTGATCGCGATGACGGTGCTGTTCGTCGGGCTGATGGTGGTGACGTTCATGGCCGCCGTGTTGCTCATCGACGGGTCGGTCCTGGGGGCGCGCCTGGGCCGGCCGGTAGGCATCGTCGACTACCTCGTCCTCGCCTGGTTCGTGAGCTCGCTCGCCACGGTCGGCGGGGCGGTCGGGTCCGGGCTGGAGCGCGACGAGGCGGTTCGGGCGTCCGCCTACGGCCGGCACCCCGATCCCTGACTCCGGATCACTGGCACGAGAGTGACTCCGGATCACTGCCACGAGAGGCCGTCGTCGGTGTCCCCGAAGGTGCCGTCGTCGCCGTGGATCGCCGCGATCACCCAGTTCACGTCCGGCTCGACCACGCCGTCCTCGGTGGCCGGTGGGACGAGCTCGGTCACCGGTGGCTGGTCCGCACCGTGATCATCCCCGTGCGCGTACTCGGCTGTGGTCATCCCCGCTGTGGTCGTCTCGTACATGGTCATCAGCATCGCGGCCGTCCGATGGCGACGCTTCAGTCCGCCGGGCCGGTCCTGGCCGTGGAGGCTGGACCTCCGGTGTCGTGTCCGTTCCGGGCCCGGCCTGGGCGCCGTCACGGGCTCGCGGAGAACCCACCGGTCGGCGTCGGTTCAGAAGTACGACGCTCCCGACGGCGCACCGAGGAACGCCCCGCGCTGCTTGCCCAGCCACCTCTCGATCGGGCGCGGGTTCTCTCCGGTCACGTCCCGCACGTCGCCCGTGACCACGTTGCACCCGCCGTGCCGGATCCAGTCGAACATCTCGAGCATGCCCTCGCACTCCCAGGGGCCCACCCCCTTCGCCCGCAGCGCTGACCGCGTCCGCGACGGCGTCGACTCGGCGTGGTCGACCTGACGGGCGAACACCGCGGAGATCCGCTTGGCCACGTCGGCGTAGGTCAACGCCTCGGGCCCGGTCACGACGTAGGTCGGTCCGTCGCCGTCACACGACATCAGCGCGTGGGCGGCGGTCGCAGCGACGTCCCGGGCGGCGACGAAACCGACCCGGCCCCTCCCGACCGGCGCGCTGAGCAGCCCGTTCTCCCTGATCTCGTCGGTCCAGGCGAGCAGGTTCTCCATGTACGGGCAGGCGGCCACGTAGGTCACCGGCAGGCCCGTCGCCTCCAGGTGCCGGGCGACCCCGCGGTGGCTGCGCATGAACCGCACGTCGCAGTCGAGGTCCTGGAAGCCGTCCGTGGCCAGCTTCACGACGTGCGGACGATGTCCGGCAGCCACGAGCGCGTCGACGAAGACCACCTCCATCTCCTCCTGCGCCTCGCCGGCGGGGCTCATCAGGAAGACGCGGTCGAACGCCTGGAGTGTGTCCGGGGGCGGCGGATCGCCGAGTGTGGAGACGATGTGCCCGGCCACCCGCGGGAGGGCCATCACCCGGGCCGGCACCCGCACCATCGCCGTGGCACGGGCTCCGGCCTCGGTCAGGTACTCGGCCACGCGGTAGCCCACTCTTCCGGTGGCCCCGGTCACGAGGATCACGGCCGCACCTCCGGCGGGGTCGTCGGTCCGGACGTGTCCGGCGGTGTCGTCGGTCCGGACGTGGTGGTCGGCGGGGAGGTGGGTCGCAGCGTGCAGCCGCGGGTCGCGGGGGCGTAGTCGTGCAGGTGGATCTCCGCCCGTTCGTGGTCCCCGTCGGCGTTGGCCTTCCGCAGGGACCGGAGCACGGCGTGGGGCGCACCGTCGACGATCACCTGGTAGCACGACTCGCACAGCCGGATCATGACCACGACACCTCGCTCCGACCGATTCGTCAGTCGGCGTCCGCGGGCCTGCCCCGCGACGCCCGGGTCGGATGGCCAGGATGTCCGGACATCGTCCCCTGGCGCCTCGGCCCGCGGTCACCATCCGGAGTGGTGGGGGCAGCCCCGGCAGGCTGGTCAGCGGTTCGGCACCTGCTCCGGCACCTGGTCCGCCGGATTCCGCAGGCGTCGTTGGGCCTCGCGGCGCTCGTCGGCGTCGAGCCCTCCCCAGACGCCCTCCTCGTGACCCGCGCGCATCGCCCAGCGCAGACACTGCTCGCGAACGGAGCACGGACGGCACACCGCCTTGGCCGCACGCGCCTGGCGCTGGGCCGGCAGACCGGACCCGATCGGGAAGAAGGTCTCCGGGTCGAGGTTGCGGCAGGCCGCGTGTTCCATCCAGGCGGCGTCGGCGGCGCGGACGACCGGAGGCGCACCGTGCGTACTCGTTCGCCCGCGGGTCATGTCTCCTCCTCGGTGGCTGCTCCCCACCTCATCGACGATGCCCCGGCGCGGACCTCGTCCACGTCGACCTCCCAGGTCGGGGATGGGGCGCTTCCCTTCGCCTGCGGGGCCGATCCGGTGGCAGCACCCGGCTGCCGTGGACGTCGTCAGCGCCGCATCCCCCGGCGCATCGTCGTCGACGGGGAGACCCCGTAGTGCGCACGGTAGGTCGCGGCGAACCGGCCGGTGTGGGTGAAGCCCCAGCGCCGTGCGACGCCGCCGATGGTCGTGGTCGCCGGATCGGAGGTCCCAAGCTCCTCGTGGGCGCGCGCGAGCCTGACCTGGCGGAGATGCTGGAACGGTGTGGTGTCGAGGTACCGCCGGAACATCTCCTGCAGGGTGCGGACGCTCACATGAGCGATCCGGGCCATGCCGGCGAGGGTGAAGTCCTCGGCAGGGTTGGCGTGCACCGCTTCCACGACGAGCCGCAACGCCCTCGGACCGTACGAGGGCGCCGGGGCGTCGAGCGCGTCGCGGTAGGGATGGTCGACGCTGCGCAGCAGGCCGTGCAGGACGGCCTCGCGCAGTGGCGAGGCCACGATGCTGTCGGCGGCCAGGCCGTCGGGGCGCGACTCCGCGGCGAGCAGACGCACCAGCCGGGCCCAGCCCCGTCCCGGGCCCGCGCGCAGGTCCACCATGGGTCCCACCTCCAGAGGGGTGGGGACGGGTCGCCCCAGGATGGCCTCCAGCGCGTCCTCGAGCGCTCGCGGTGCGATCTTCACGGCGAACGACCCGTAGTCGTCGCTGGTGGTCATGGCGACGGCTCCGGTCGCACGGAACACCGCGGCCCTGGTCGGGTCGATGTCCACCACGCTGTGGCGATGCTCGACGAGCATGGCGCCCCGGGAGGGGAAGTTGACGTAGACGGATCCGACCTCCTCGATGCCGATCCGCATCGCGGAGGTGTACCAGGCGTGGCCCACGGTCAACGGACCGTCCACGGTGCCCTCGAACCGGAACTCGTAGCGAGATCTCGACGAACCCAGGTCGAGCGTGGTCGGGAAGTAGTTCGCCGCGATCGCGGCGCGGGCGTCGTCGAGATCGAACTCGTGGAACGAGAACGGGACAAGGTCGGACACCGGTCAGCGGCCTCCTCGGCCGCGGCTCCGCCGGGATCAGCCGGCGAGCGGGGGGCTTCTGTGTATCAGGGCAGCTTCGACGCGAGGACGTCGATCGGCTTGATGTCCGGCGGCGCGCTGAACAGCTCGCCGGCACGCTCCCCGAGCGCCTTGGCGACCTGGCCCTGCAGGTGGGCGGTCCGTCCGGCGTCGTCGGGGAAGAAGTCGATGATGGCGTACGTGCTCGGTCCGAGCTTGACGCCGAACCACACCACGGTGGCGGGTTCCTCGTCGACCAGCTTGCGGCCGACCTGCAGGAACTCCTCGACGTCTCGCTCCTTGCCCGGCTTGGCCTCCAGGGTGACCAGCAACCCCACCGCTACCGCCACGTCGAACTCCCTCGTCTCGTGGTCGTGAACGCGCACCAGAATCGGGTCCGGCCACGGAGGCGCGCTTGCTCCCGGGGGGCCGGACCTCCCGAGGCCCGGTCGCCCTGCGAGGACAGGTCAGTGGCCGCTCGTCACCGGCTCGTCGACCCGGATGTAATAGGGGTTCTCGAGGATCACCCCGCTCATCCACACCTTGGGGTGCGCCCGCATCACGGAGAAGACCGCGTTCCCGCCGAACCGGTCCAGGTCGTACATGCACACGCAGCTCTGCGGGTAGGAGCGCGCCCACACCGTGGCACGGGCCTCGTAGGCCGTCAGGTCCTCGAGGAACGGGTCCGAGACCAGCGGCAGTGCCCAGCTCATGTCCGCCGCGAGCCGAGCGAACTTCCGGCCGTCCTCCTCGAAGCACGACCGTGACCATTCCCGCAGGAACTCCAGCATGGGCTCGCCGGAGAAGGCGCCGGTGCGCAGGTACGCGTTGCGTGGTTCGGTGACGATCAGCTTGCTGACGTCGTGGTCCCGGCCGAGCACCGACCTCAGCTCCACACTCTCACCGTCGGCGGCCAGGCACAGGCAGGTGTCGCCCTCGCGAAGGCCCGCCCTCAGGAACGGCATCATGAGCCGGTCGCGTTCGTCGCGACCGCGGTAGAGCGCGCAGATGTGGTCGAAGGGTTCGGCCGGAATGCCGCCGACGATCTGGTCGTAGCCCATGCTTCTCCTCGGCTGTTCGGTCCGCGGGCCGACACGGCCGGCCCCGTCGCCCTGCGCAGGCCATCACCTGCCCGGAGGCGACAGTGCACTCACGAGACGGATGTTGCGCAAGGGACGGGCGTGGTTTGGGCCCGGCAGGCCGAAGCGGTCTCGGTCAGGACGAGCCGCGCAGGACCTGCCAGGCGCGGGCGGCCACGTGAAGGTTGAGGCGGGTCTCGACGTCGCCGAGATCGTGACCGGTGAGCTCGCGGATGCGACGCAGCCGGTAGCGCAGGGTGCTGCGATGGATGAGCAGGGCGTGTGCGGTGGCGTCGTAGTTGCCGCCGCACTCGTAGTACTGCCACAGCGTCGTCACGAGATCGGAGTGGTTGGCCGCGTCGTAGCCGATGAGCGGCCCGAGCCACTCGTGCACGTACTCGCCGACCTCCCGGTCGTCGCCGCCTGCGGCCAGGAGCCGGTAGATGCCCAGCTCGGCGAACGTCGTCACGCCGTACGGCGAAGCGGAGTCCTTCCTGATGCGCAGTGCCCGCAGCGCCTCCTTGTACGAGCGTGGCAGTTCGGACGGTCGAGAGCACGGCCTCCCCACCCCGATCGCGCCGTCGCCCGAGCGCATGGTGGCTGCGACGGCCCGGTGCAGGTCGTTCCACCGGTCGAGCTCGCCCCAGGTCTCCGGCCGGTGCGCGACGAGCACCACGTCGCCGGCGCGGCGGCCGAGGAGCGCCCCCGTGTCGAGCACCCGGGTCGCCGCTCGCGCCACCGCTCGGGCGAGCCCGTCGTGCCCGTCCAACTCCTTCCATGCGATGACCAGGACCTGGTGCGGCCGCGACAGGTCGTGGCCGAGTGCGGTGGCGCGGAGCAGCGCGCTGTCGTCGTCGGCGCCGCTGAGCAGGTCCTCGACGAGATCCCCGCGCAGCCGGAGCTCCGTCTCGGCCAGCCCGCGCAGATGTGTCAGCTCCATCGCGAGCACGACGGCGCCGTGCTCGAGGGCGAACAGCTCGTGCGGCCCCGCGCGATGCCCCGGGTCGACGAGCGCCAGTACCCCCAGCACCTGGTCGCGGGACTGGGCCAGGGCGAGGAGCCGTTCCCGGTGGCGCGTCGGTCGTCCGTTGCGCCGGATCTCGGTCAACAGCTCGCCCCGCTGCCGGGCGGCGGGCCGCGGATAGCCCGTGGGACGGTCCGGACCACCCCATGCGCGGAGGTTGCCGAACTGGTCCTCCACGGCCACCGCGAGCCCGGTCAGATCGTGGAGCACGGCGGCGATCCCGGCCTCCCCGCCGCCCGACGCGGCCGCCTCGGTGAGCAGCTCGTGGATCCGTCCACGCCCCTCCAGGTCGGCGACGGCCGCCTTGAGCTGGTCGTTGACCACGGCGAGCCGTTCGTTGAGCTCCCGCAGCTCGATCCCCTGCTCCCGCTCGCTGCGGTGCAGCGCGGCACTGTGCAGCGCGGCACCGGTCTGCTGAGCGAGCGTCGTGAGGAGGAACCGTTCGTCGGGTGTCGGCGTGACATCCGCCGACACCACCAGGTAGCCGGAGTGCCCCCCGACGGCCCGCAGCGGGTACGCCCACCCCCATTCCCGGTGGGGGAGTGCCACGGGACCGTCCACACCGCCGAGCGCAGTGAGCTGATCGTCAATCTGCCCGTTCGCGCTGGCGGGCTCTGGGGACTGGTTCGGGACGAGGTACGTGCCCTCCGCCCGGCACGGGCCCAGAGCGGCCACCGAGCTGACGGCGAGACTGAGGATCTCCGGCTCAGCCGTACGGTCGAACAACGTCATGGACAGTGCGAACACACTGCTGAGCTTTGACAACTGTTCACGGAGCGCCGATACCACCTCGTCATCGTCCATGGATCGCCCAACCAGCTCGGGGACGCTGAGCACGTAGGAGAGGGGACGCTACCGGTTACCGGCGAGGATGCCGAGGACCGTTCGCCGATCGAAACCCCCGG
>NZ_JAOPWR010000411.1 GCF_025965585.1 Pseudonocardia sp. | reverse complement strand
GTCGCTGTCGTGCATGTTCACGATCCTGCTGTACGCGGGCGCGGTGTTCTACCTGAACTGGCAGCTCGGGCTCGTCGCGATGATCGCCGCGCCGCTGTTCCTGGTCGTCACGCGCTCGTTCGGGGGCCCGATCAAGGCGGCCTCCCGAGAACGCCGCCGCCGGATGGGCGCGATCACGACCGTGGCGGAGGAGAGCTTCGGCAACGCCGCGCTCGTGCAGGCCTACGACCAGCAGGCCGCGGAGACCGCGCGCTTCCATGAGGAGGGCGTGGGCTGCTTCTCCGCCCAGATGGTCAGCACCCGCCTGCGCGCCGTGTTCAGCCCTCTGATCGCGCTGCTGGAGGCGCTCGGGGTGCTGCTCGTGCTGGGGCTGGGGATGTGGGAGCTGGCCCAGCACCGGATCACGCTGGGCGGCCTGCTCGTGTTCGTCGTCTACCTGACAGAGCTCTACAGCCCGATCCGCGGGATCGGGCGGCTGTCGAACTCCGTCTACGCGGCCTCCGCCAGCGCCGAGCGGATCATGGAGCTGCAGGACCTGACCCCGCTGGTGACCGACCCGGCGCGGCCCCGCCGGATCGGCCGCGCCGCGGGGATCCTGGACGTCCACGACGTGAGCCTCACCTATCCCGGCGCCCCACGGCCGAGCCTGTCCGGGGTCGACTTCACGGTCGGCCGGGGTCAGAAGCTCGCGCTGGTCGGGGCGAGCGGAGCGGGCAAGTCGACGCTGGCCAAGCTGCTGCTGCGGCTGTACGACCCCGACTCCGGCGCGATCCGCCTCGACGGCATCGACCTGCGCGAGCTCGCGCTGACCGACCTGCGCAACACCATGGCCGCGGTGCTGCAGGAGACGCTCGTGTTCGACGCCACCGTGGCGGAGAACATCGCCTGGGGCAAGCCGGGAGCCGACCAGGCGGAGATCGTCGCGGCGGCGACGGCCGCGGACGCCCACGAGTTCATCACGGCCCTGCCCGACGGCTACGCCACGCGGGTCGGACAGCGCGGCCGTCTGCTGTCGGGCGGTCAGCGCCAGCGGGTGGCGATCGCCCGGGCGATGATCCGGGACGCTCCGGTGTTGCTGCTCGACGAGCCCACCACGGGTCTGGACGCCGAGTCCGCCGAGCGGGTCCTCGCGCCGCTGCAACGGCTGATGAGCGGGCGCACCACCGTCCTGATCTCCCACAACCTGCTGACCGCCACCAACGCGGACCAGATCCTGTTCCTCGACGGCGGCCGGGTCACCGGAGCCGGCACGCACCACGAGCTGCTCGCCACCCACCCCGGATACGCCCACCTGTACCGGCTCCACCAGGGCGGGGACGACGTTCCCGCGTCTCCGCGCCCCGTCCTGCTGCAGGGCGGCGACCGGCGCCCCAGCCCGGTGCCCCGACGCCCGGAGCCGCAGCCCACAGCCCCACCCGACCCCGTACCCGCCCCGGACGACCGGCTCAGGACACCATCATGATCATCGCGACCGCCATCGCCGCCCCCGCGCCCCGCCTCGCCACGCCCGCCCCCGATGAGGGGCCGACCACCGGCCCGATCACCCCGAGCCGCACCGGGCACGGCGACGAGGGCCGCGTTCCCGGTCCACCGCCGCTGCCGGCGGGTGCGGAGATCGCGCCCGGCTACCAGGTGATCGAGCTCCTCATCCGCGGCAACGCCTTCGACATCTACGACGTCTGGAGCGACGAACGCTTCGCGCGCTGTGTGGCGAAGACCGTACGACCGGACTGCCCCCACCCCGGCCGTGCCCGCCGGTACCTGGTCCACGAGGGCCGGCTCGCGCTCGGCCTGACCCATCCGCACATCGTCCGCGCCTACGAGCTGCTGCGGCCGCGGCTCCCGGACCAGCCGGTGCTGGTGCTGGAGACGCTGAGCGGGGTCACCCTCGGCTATGTCCTCGAGGAGCTCGAGCAGCGGCTGCCGGCGGAGGCGCTGGGGCATCTCGGCCGCCACCTGTGCTCCGCGGTCCGCTACCTGCACGCACACGGCCATGTGCACCTCGACATCAAGCCCGGCAACATCGTCTCCTCCGAGGGACGCGCCCAGCTGATCGACCTCGGCCTGGCGCGCCCGCCCGGCATCTACCCCCGCGGCCCGGGGACCCCGGCCTACATGGCCCCCGAACAGGTCCTCGGCGGGTACTTCGGGCCCGCCGCCGACGTGTGGGGCCTCGGACTGGTCCTCTACTACGCGGCGACCGGGCACCAGCCCTTCCTCCGCCCCGGACGGTCCGACCCGCAGCACCGGACGGCCACCGCCGAGCTCACCGACCACTACCTGCAGCTCACCCACGAAGCGCCCCGGCTCCGGGCCCGCCGCAGGCTCCCCCGGGAGGTCGCGGAGGTCATCGACGGGTGCCTTTCCATGGAGCCCGGGGGGCGCCCCGCCCTTGCCGACCTCGACGCGGCGCTGGCACTGCTCACCGGCGAGGACGAGACCGTGGGCCCGCTACTCGAAGCGTGACGGGTCGCCGGCCCCGCGGCGGACGATCTCCGGCGTGTCACCCGACAGGTCGATGACCGTAGTGGGCTCCGTGCCGCAGTCGCCCGAGTCGATCACCGCGTCGACGGCGTTGTCGAGCTCCTCCTTGATCTCCCAGCCCTGCGTCAGCGGCTCGTCGTGGGCGGGCAGCAGCAGGGTGCTCGACAGCATCGGCTCGCCCAGCTCCGTGAGCAGCGCCTGGGCGACCACGTGGTCCGGGATGCGCACGCCGACGGTCTTCTTCTTGGGGTGCAGCAGCTGGCGCGGCACCTCCTTGGTGGCGGGCAGGATGAACGTGTAGCTGCCCGGCGTCGAGGCCTTGATCAGCCGGAAAACCGCGTTGTCGACCTTGACGAACTGGCCGAGCTGGGCGAAGTCGCTGCACACCAGCGTGAAATGGTGGCGGTCGTCGAGGTGGCGGATCTCGCGGATGCGTGCGAGCCCCTCGCGGTTGCCCAGGCCGCAGCCCAGCGCGAAACAGGAGTCGGTCGGATAGGCGATCAGTCCCCCACCACGGACGAGGTCGACGACCTGCGAGATCGAGCGTCGCTGGGGATCCACCGGGTGCACGTCGAAGTACCGGGCCATGGCGGCACTCTAGGCCCGGTGACAATATTCGGATGTCCCGTTCACCCTGTCCGTGTGGCCTCCCCGCGCCCTACGAAGCGTGCTGCGGCCGGTTCCACCACGGCGACGCCGCCCCGACGGCCGAGCTGCTGATGCGCTCCCGGTACGCGGCGTTCGCCGTCGGCGACGAGGCCTACCTGCGCCGGACCTGGCACGCGTCCACCCGGCCGCGCCGGATCGGGCTCGACCCGCGCACCCGCTGGACACGGCTGGAGGTCCTGGCGACCACGGCGGGCGGCCCGGACGACGACGAGGGCACCGTGGAATTCCGGGCGCACCACGACGGCCCGGACCAGGACGGCGGGGTGTTGCACGAGAACAGCCGGTTCGAGCGGGCCGGAGGGCGCTGGGTGTACGTGAACGGGGACCTGACCGGAGGGTGACGGAACCCTTCCCCTCCCCCGCCCCTCACCTGACCCCGGCGGGGATCCCGGAGAACGGCCCCCGCGGCGCACTCTCGACGACATCGCCGATGGGCCCCGGGCCCGCACGTACGGGAGGTTCCGATGAGCACCACCGCCACCGCCGAGCGCACCACCGCCACCGCCGAGCGCACCGCCGACCAGGACGCCGCCCGCCGCACCTCCGCGTACCGCCGCCGGATCGACCTGCTGCGCCGCCGCTACCGGTGCCGCGCCCGCCGCAACACGATCTGCGCCAACGCGGTGAGCCTGCTGCTCGTCGCCGCGGGCGCCGGCGTCGGCGTCACGGCGATGGACCCCCACGACCTCGGCCGGGCGACCGCGGTCCTCGGTGCGCTGGTCGTGCTGCTCGAGGGCGTCTCGCGCGTGCTGCGGCCCGCCCTGCGCGCCGGCCACGCCCGGC
>NZ_JAOPWR010000406.1 GCF_025965585.1 Pseudonocardia sp. | reverse complement strand
CGTCAGTGAAACCACTCCTTCGCCACACGTGAACCCGGAGTAGAACCGCTGCGATCCACGGCGCCACAGAATGCTGGAGCAGCATATCGAAGGTGTCCCACGGGCACCGATCCTAGCAATGGCGACCGCAGTGCCCGAACCGGTGTAGCTATCGGTATATCCAGCCTCCCACTAACCGCCCTATGTCGAATTTCACACCTCCGAAGACTAGTCTTTCAGCTCCCCTTCGTGCCGCCCTGCCTGAAATCTTCCCCTGCAGGGAAACCCTCGACCATGAGCAGGTAATCCCTGTTCCCCATCTCGGGTAAGACGGAGTGAAAAAGCGGATCCTTTCGTATCGCTGGCACGTTGCCCCCGTTGTCGGCATAGACATGTCGTCATCACGGAGAGGCACGGCTCGATGCACGATGCTCAGCGCACCGCGCCACTCTCCGCAATCCGGCGCCCGCGCGACCGGGCGCGCACCCCGCGCGGGCGACGCGCCCGCAGGATCGGCTACGTATCGATCGGATTGCTGGTCACCGCCCCGGCCATCGCGTTCGTCATCGGGTATCTGAGCTTCCACGTCCCGACGCCGGCAGACGCAGTCAGTCGACAGGTCGCGACCCTCACCTACGACGACGGCAGCACGATCGCGAAGATCGTCCCGTCGGGTGGCGATCGCACCGAGATCCCTATCACCCGAATTCCGAAGCTTGTGCAAGACGCGGTTCTCGCGGCGGAGGACCGCGGTTTCTTCAGCAACCCCGGCTTCGACCTCACCGGCATCGCCCGGGCTCTGTGGAATCAGCTCCGCGGCGGCGACGGCGGTGGTTCGACGATCACCCAGCAGTATGTGAAGAACACCCTGGTCGGCAATGCCCACTCGCTGTGGCGGAAGTACCAGGAGATCGTCATCGCGTCGAAGTTGTCGCAACGGGAGTCGAAGGACCAGATTCTGGACGATTACCTCAACGCGATCTACTTCGGGCGCGGCGCCTACGGCATCCAGGCCGCCGCCCGCACGTACCTCGGCGTGGACGCCGGAAGGCTCGACCTCTCCCAGGCCGCCCTGCTCGCGGCCCTCATCCAGTCGCCCTCGCAAGGTGACCCCGCCATCCACCCCGACCACGCCGCGCAGCGCTGGAACTACGTCCTTGACGGCATGGCCGGGCAGGGCTGGATCACCCCCGCCCAACGTCACGCGGCACAGTTCCCCACCACCCGTCCGCAACAGCCCCTCGGGAACGGCTACGCGAACGACAGCCGCGGACTCGTCGTCGAGGCCGTCACATCGGAACTTGACCAGCTCGGTATCGACGAGCAGGACCTCACCCACGAAGGCCTGCGCATCACGACCACGCTGGATCCGCAGATCCAGCAGGCTGCCGTCGACACCGCACGCAGCAGGCTGGCCGGGCAGCCGGACGACCTGCGCACCGCGATCGTGTCCATCGACCCGCTCAGCGGCGGCATCCGCGCCTACTACGGCGGCAACGACGGCGTCGGGCTCGACTACGCCCAGGTCCTGAAACAGCCCGGGTCCACATTCAAACCGTTCGTCCTACTCGCGGCGCTGCTGCACAACCCACCCGTCGGGATCGGCACCGTCATGTCCGGCGAGCCGATCCCCGGCCTACACAATGCCGACCCCGGCGCGACCTGCGACCGCTGCACCCTCAAACAGGCTATGACGATCTCCAACAACGTCGTGTACTACACGCTGGCGCGTGACATCGGGCCCGCTAGCGTCGCCGACGCCGCCCACCTCGCCGGCATCACCGAGCCGCTGACCGACCCGACAGAGGGCATCGCACTGGGCAACAAGGAGATCACCCCACTGCAGCTCGCCTCCGCCTACGCCACCTTGGCCACGGGAGGCACCTACCAGGCCCCGCACCTGATCACGAAGGTCGTCACCTCCGACAACCGGGTGCTCTACCAGGCGTCACCGACCGCCCAGCCGCGCATCCCGACCCGGATCGCCCGCAACGTCGTCGAAGCCATGCTCGACGTCGCGGCCCACGACGGCCTCCAGCTTCCCGGCGGTCGCCCGGTCGCGGCCAAGAGCGGAACCGTGCAATCCCGGTTCCCCGGCCAGAACAACGACGCCTGGTTCGCCGGTTTCACCCCGTCGCTGTCCACTGCGGTCTGGGTGGGCACCGACCACAACGACCCGATCAGGACCGCCGACGGCACCCCGATCAGCGGTGACGACCTGCCGGGCCGGATCTGGCACGGCGTCGTGACCGCCGCTCTGGCCTCGACACCGGCGCAGCAGTTCCCCCCGCTCGACCTCATCGGACAGCCCGTCGTCGACGCTCCCACGGCCACGGCCACGACCGCTACCACGGCGCCGCCCCTCACACCGACCACGGATCCCGCCGAGCCATCTGCTCCTCCGCCGGGCGCAAACCAGGCACCGAGTCCGCCCCCGGCCGCGCCACCCACCCCGCCGCCGCTGTTTCCCGGCCTGGCCACGCAATCGGATGCCACCGAACCGCACGCTGCCGATTCCGCCACCCCTCCGGACTCTGCCCAGGCACCACCGTGAGCGAAAGGCTCCATAGCATGGGACGCACGTCGCTGCGAGGACTGTTCTTCTCCACGACCGGTTCGCCTCGCACCGCCGCCTTCATGACAGTGGTGGTCGTCACCGGCGTCGTCGTGCTGGCACTGTGAAGGTCTTCTCCCCGGGTGGTGGGTCGCGCGACCGTGCCTGCTCATCGATCGGCGGCGTGAGCCGCGCAGTGCGGTCCGCGCTGCGTCGCGGCATTCAGTGGCGTCCACCTGCACGCGGGATCCTGGTGATCGCGGTGGCCGTGTCGACGCTCGGTGCGGCCCTCATGATCGATCCGGCCGGCGTGCTGGTAGAGGGCTCGGCCGTGCAGCCGAAGTGCGTGGTCGTAGACCGGTCCGCCGCCCTCGGGGCAGCGGCGGGGTCGCACCGGGCACCAGCCGGTATGCCGCTGCTGGCCGTGATCGGCGCATCGTTCGCCGCGGGAGTCGGCTCAGACGGCCCACATGAGGGGTGGCCCTACCAAGTCGGACGCATCGAGGGGTGGCGGGTGGTCGTCAGTGCAGACCCCGGTGCCGGATTCGTCAACCCCGGGATCGGACATCACGGACCGTTCTCGCGACTGGCGGGGCGCCTTGGTCTGGCGCGGTTGAATCCGTCGATCGTGATCGTCCAGGGTGGGTACAACGACGTGGGCCGCCCGCCGGCTGCGGTCGCAGCTCAGGTCACCGCGCTCGTCGACACCATCCGCCGTTCCGCGCCCCGCGCCCGGCTGGGTCTGATCTCGGTGTTCAGCCTCCGCGCGGGTCCGACGAGAACCGCCGTAGCGCTCGACCACACGATCATCGGCGCCGCCCGGCGCGCCGACCCGTCTGTGGTCGTGTTCGACCCCCTCGCCGAGCACTGGGTATTCCCCCGCATCGCCGACAATCTCCATCCCTCCCCGGCCGGGCACGTCTGGATAGCGACCCGCATCGCGCAGGGCCTGCGCACATCGACGGTTCGATCGACGACTCAGGCTGCTGCCGGCCACACCGGCGTGCAGTCATGACCGGGTTGACGATCGACGGCGTGAGCGGGCTCGCGGCACAGCGACGACATCGGCCCCGACAGGGTCCGACCCCCGGGATGGTTCGGATCATCGGCACCGACCAACAGGTCGTTGCCCAGGTGCGCGCCGCGTTCGCGATGCCCGGTGTCTCGCTTGGTGCCGTTTCCGGTCGGGACTCCCACGAGGCCGCGCGGCACGGGGTCCGGACCAGTCGCGGGCGATATCGGGCGGAGGGATGCCCGGTCGCCGCGGCCCCACCGACTCCGGCTCGCCGAGCCCTTGCCATCGGGCTCTGACGGGTGCACCGTACGCCGAGCGGCACTCGGTCGGAGGCCTGCTATGGCTGATCCCTGGGGGTTCCTGTTCACCCCGCGCGAGCTGCCACGTCCCCGGCCGGTCGATCTGCGGTTGCGGGACTGGCGCGAGGTCCACGAGCCACTTCCGGATGCGGCGGTTCGGGGGCAGGCCGGCCGGTGCATGGACTGCGGCATCCCGTTCTGCCACCAGGGCTGCCCACTGGGCAACCTCATCCCCGACTGGAACGACCGGGTCCGTCGCGGCCGATGGCGCGAGGCGATCGAGTGGCTGCACGCCACGAACAACTTTCCCGAGTTCACCGGTGTCCTCTGCCCCGCTCCCTGCGAAGACGCGTGCGTCCTGGGCATCAACGCCGACCCGGTGACGATCAAGCACGTCGAGCTGCAGATCATCGACCACGCCTGGGACAACGGGTGGGTCGCGCCGCTCCCGCCGGTGCGGCGGACGGGACGGACGGTCGTCGTCGTCGGCTCCGGCCCCGCCGGCCTGGCCGCTGCCCAGCAGCTCACGCGGGCGGGCCACGACGTGACGGTGTGCGAGCGGGCCGACCGGATCGGCGGGCTGCTCCGATACGGCATCCCCGCGTTCAAGCTGGAGAAACACCGGCTCGACCGGCGCCTCGCGCAGATGCGCGCCGAGGGCACCGTCTTCCGGACAGGGGTAGAAGCCGGCGTCGACGTCAGCGCCGACCGGCTGCGGTCCGGCTCCGACGCCGTCGTGCTCGCCTGCGGAGCCACCGCACCCCACGAGCTGCCCGTGCCCGGCCGCGACCTCGACGGCGTGCACCCGGCGATGGACTACCTGACCTGGGCCAACCGGGTGCAGGAGGGCGACGTCGAGGTCTCCCCGATCAGCGCGGAGGGCAAGGACGTCGTGATCGTCGGCGGCGGGGACACCGGCACCGACTGCCTAGGCACCGTCCACCGGCAGCGCGCCCGGTCGGTGGCCCACATCGACATCCGTCCCCGCCCGCCGTTGCGCCGCACCGACGACATGCCCTGGCCGACCTACCCGGCGATCCTGCGGACCGCACCGGCGCACGAGGAGGGCGGGGATCGCCTGTTCTCCCTGAACACCCTCGCGTTCCGCGGCGACGCCGACGGCCGGTTGCAGTCGGTCACGCTCGCCGAAGGGATCCGGGACGAGGCCAAACGCTTCCACGCCCGCCCCGGAGCCGTCGCGGAGATCCCAGCCGGGCTCGCGCTGATCGCACTGGGATTCGCAGGCCCGGAGCGCGGACGGCTGGTCGCGGACCTCCACCTCGCGCTCGACGAGCACGGCAACCTCGCCCGGGACGCGAACTTCATGACCCGCGAGGACGGCGTCTTCGTCACCGGGGACATGGGACGCGGACAGTCGCTCGTCGTCTGGGCGATCGCCGAGGGCCGCGCCGCAGCGGCCGCCGTCGACACCTACCTGACCGGGCGCGATTTCCTGCCCCGCCCGATCCGGCCCAGCGATCAACCAATCACCTGAGAGCGTTTGAGAAGATCATTTCGAGGGTGGGAAGGTTCGTCGTTGCCCGCGCTGGTCGTAGGAATTCGGTGAACGCTCCAAAGGACGAGTGCCCCTAATTCGGTACCGACGCAGATCGCGACAGGATGCAACGAGTGCTCAGAGAACTCGGCGGGCCAAGGCCGGCTGCTGTATCTGATCTTCCTGCAGCTGCTCGGCTCGGTCTTGCTGAGGGGGCGCGCGTCATCGGCGCGTCACACCGACACGGGTTGCAGGCCACGCGCTTGCAGACATATACGAGTACCTCATCGACGGCTTCGGACCAGCCGAGGCGGACGAAGGTATCAACAGGGCGACAGCGGCCAGAGAAGAGCTCCAGGAAGCTGTGCGGGCGGAGCTCGACGGCAGGACCAGTGACCAAGCTGCAGGCTGAGATCTATAACGAAAACGGGACGGGTGCTAAACTTCCCTACCCAGCGGCGCGGAGCACGACATGCACAGCCCAAGACCCGACCCCTACAAGAACTTCAAGTTTCGGGTGAAGCACTTCGACACCCATGTGGCCGGCGTAAGTGAGATAAGCGGGCTGGACGCCGTGCTGGTGTCTGGCTACACCTTCGATCTCTCTACCGGACCTCTCGAGTACACTCCCCTCGTTCTGCGCCGCGGCGTAACCCACGACGGCAGCTTCCAGCTCTGGGCTAGAACCGGTCATACATCGGGTCGACACCTCGCACGTGCAAGCCGGCCTCGTGACTTGACTATCGACGAGTTCAACGACGCTGGTGAGCGCGTGAGCATCCTGCAAGTCTATCGCTGCTGGGTATCGCAGTACCGGGCCTTACAGGAACTCAAGTCGGGCGAGCCGTACGCCGGGATACAACTCATGCAACTGGAGCACGAGGGATGGAACTTGGATCGGCTGGAGTGAGCAGCCGTGACGCCCGATACGCTTACGGGTGACAGCTCCCCCGCAGGTTGCGCGCGTGGACAAGCCGCTCCCGTTCGTAATAATGCCTATAAGTGTGCGGATCGGCTCCTCGAGACGTACGGCGGTAACGCCGACCACCTCACTGACGTCGCTGAGCACATCTTTCAGTCAGCAGCCGAGGCAGCAGGGTTACTCGGCCTCGAACTCCATAAGCCGAACGAGGACCAGGGCACCGTAGACACAGGTTTCGAGCGACTTTCGTGCGCTCGCGAGGACGCCCCGCTGGCCTCGCAGCCCCTCCTGGACACGGCCGGCAAGCAGGTCGGCTTCATCCCGAACTGGCACGCGCCGTCCGCTTCGCAAAGAGGGTGTGCGAAATCCGGGTTTCGATAAGCAGTTCGGTTGGGCGGCGCGACGTCCGGCGCGGGCCTGCTGCGGGTGTCATCCCACTCGCGGGAGCAGCCCTGATCAGGTGAGCGTCGCGGGGTAGACAGATAAGAAGCTGAAGGAGCGCAGGGCCAGCGGGCACGGTGAATGGATCTGGACTCTTCCTCCATCAGGCGGTTGCGCGCGGGCGTAGCGTGAGCTGCCTCATGGGGACCGCGACCCACCCTCGGGCTGGTTCTCACATCCTGATTCCGACCGGGAGGCAACCGCCATGACACGAATGATGATCGACTGCCGCGACGTGCCCAGCGAGAGCAATTGCACGCTGGCCATTGCCGGAGACGACGTCGAGGATCTGCTCGACGCCGCGGTACTGCATGCGACCAGCAAACACGGTCACGAGAACGGCCCCGAGCTGCGAGAGGGCATCCGCAGCGGGCTCAAGCCCGCCGACGCGGCCATGGCCTGATCGTCAGCGGTGTCATCTCGACGTACGGAAAGATTCGAGCACCGAACAATCGGCGATCTCACGGACGCTCCGGCTCGCGCAGACGAGCCGCAGCATGTCCTGACGGCTGCTCATTTTCGCAACGACCTGGGCGCCGGAACGCCGGCCCTCAGCGCGTGCCGAGTCCATTCCGCAAGGGATGACAGCGGAACGGCGGCCGGTGCGATGTATGCCCTGACCTGGACTCATGGCCAGGAACGGGCTGATCATCGTTCGGTGCCGGCGGGACGGTAGTCCTGCGGGTTGCCCCGCCCCAGGTCCAGTCACGGGTCGGGCCCTGAGTTCGCCCGTTTGGTGGTCGCGGGAATGGCGTGGTTGCGAGTAGGGATGGGCAGCACTGGGAGCGGCCTGGACTAGGGCCCGCGCGCCTGGCCCGGACCGTCTCGGGAGCCCGCTTCATTGTCGATGCCGCCCGCGTCTGCCTCGACTCTCCGATGTGGGCTGACCACGGTTTCGTCCCGTACGGGTTCGCGCCGACAGCCGGCCGGACGCATCCGTCAGGGCGGGCCTTGCCCACCACTCGCTGGCGCAGCGCTTCCGCAGTGCGGCCGCCAGTGGGTGGACATCATCAGGTGAGGAGTTGACGTGAGTCGGCAGAGTTTGGCCAAGGCTCATCAGAAGATCCAGGAACTCTCCTGGGAGCCGCAGTACCACGAGCCGTACATGAAGTACGGAACCGACTACACCTTCCGCAAGGCAGCCAAGAAG
>NZ_JAOPWR010000396.1 GCF_025965585.1 Pseudonocardia sp. | reverse complement strand
AAAGCGCGCCACCTCACCGCAGGTCAAGCAGCCGGCCACGCAGATCTCCCAGGCCCAGGGCCCGGAGATCGCCCAGATGCAGGCCATGCTGCAGAGCTGGGGCCTGCCGGCCCAGCCGACCAGCTCCACCGGCACCAGCGGCACCAGCGGCACCAGCGGCACCAACGGCACCAACGGCACCAACGGGATGAATGGCATGAACGGCGGCAGCCCGAGCGCCCCGCCTGGTGCGTCCGGAACGCCGGGGATGCCGGGGATGCCGGGGATGATGTCGGGTCAGCAGATGCAGCAGCTCAGCGCCGCCACCGGGACTGCCTTCGGCCGGATGTTCCTGCAGATGATGATCCAGCACCATACCGGCGCCATCGACATGTCCCAGACCGAACTCCGCGACGGCCGGAGCCCCGACGCCAAGGCGCTCGCCCAGAAGATCATCGACGCGCAGCGGGCCGAGGTCACCCAGATGCAACAGCTCCTGACGACCATCTGAACACCCGCGGGGTGGGTTCGGCCCCTCGCCGGGCCCACCCCCGGTTTCCGGCCCGCTCAGCCCCTCGGCTGGGTGGCGCACAGCTCCACCGCGGGCTGTCCGCCGGCGCTCGCGCACGGCCAGGGTGACTTCGGCGAACCCGCTCGCCTCCACCTCGGCGCGCAACCGCTCGGGTCGGATGCCCAGCACATGCTGGTGCACGCTGATCGCCAGCCGGCCGCCCGGGCGCAGCACCTACCCGGGATTCCGTGCATTATCCCGGGTAATAGCGGGTGGCCACCCGACGCCGGGGCGAGCAAGCGGCAGAAAGGCGGTCGAACCGGCTAGCCGAACCCAGATGTGACACATACACCTGAGAGCAGTCACGTAGACTCTGCTCATGGCAGGCAATGCAGCAGAGACAACGAGCGCGGATCTCACCGTCAATGAGCAGGGCCGGGTGACGATCCCGGCGCAGATCCGCCGGGCCGCCGGGATCGAGGCCGGGGTGCCGCTGGTGGTGTACGTGGAGGACGGCCGAGTGGTCCTCGAGACCCGCGAGCAGCTCGCCGACCGGCTGCGCCGCGACGTCGCCGCCGCCTGGACCGGCGAGGGCTCGGTGGTCGACGAGCTGCTCGCCGACCGGCGCGCCGAGGCCGCCCGCGAGGACCAGGCGTGACCGCCGCCGCCGGGCAGCCGGCGGTGCTGGACGCCTCCGCGGTGCTGGCCTGGCTGCGCCACGAACCCGGCGCCGAGGCCGTGCACCCGCTGCTGGCCACCGCGGTGATCTCCGCGGCGAACTGGTCGGAGACCTGGCAGAAACTGGCCCAGCACGGCGTCGACGCCGACCGGGCCACCACCCGGCTGCGCACCCTCGGGCTCCGGGTGGAACCCCTGACCGCGGCCGACGCGGTCATCGCCGCGAAACTCTGGGCCCGCACCCGCGCCGCTGGGCTGTCCCTCGGCGACCGCTGCTGCCTCGCTCTCGGCGCCCGCCTGCAGCTCCCCACCGTCACCGCGGACACCGCCTGGGCCGGCCTCGACCTGGACGACATCACCGTCCAGGTGATCCGCTGACCCGGCCGACCTCACCGATGACCGGCGGCCGCCCGGCCACCGCGAACGATGGCCGCTACTCCCGGCGTTGATGAGGCCCGTCTTGCCCGAGCCGGTGTTGCGATCCTCGGCCACCGCCAACGGTGGCCGCTGCACGAGCTGGGCGACCAGGACCCGCGGCGCGGCCGGTAGGAGACACGAGAGCCTCCGAGGCCCTGAGCGGCTTCGGGGGCTCTCTGCGTGCAGGGCAGCGCCTACCGGGTCAGCTGTTGGTCCAGCGCTGGGCGGCGCAGTAGCCGCGGGCGGCGTCGAGGTCGGCCCGCTTGGTGTCGCTGTAGACACCGATGATCGCCCGGTCCTGCGCGACGCTGTCGTTCGACGACAGGCACCGCCGGTCCACCCCGGGCAGCGCCAGCACGGCATCGAGCCCGCCGGGCACCGTCGGGAAGCCGTAGCAGGCGGAGAAGTTGTAGGCCGTCCCGCTGGTGATGTTCAGGTAGTAGGTGCCGCCGTTGTCGGTGACCTTACGGCCGTTACGAAAGATCGAGGCTAAAGCTAGGCTAAAGCAGATCCACTGTCCGGAAGATCAAGAGCACCTCAGACCGCAGCATCCCGGTCACCCACCCAAGGTCGCCAGCAAGGATCACGCGACGCGCGGGCAGCAGGGGGGAGTTACGCATGTTGCCGTGCGCCGAGGGTGACGGCGGTGAGCAGGCTGGTGAGTTGCTCGCGGAATCGGAGGGCGTCGTGTGCCCACCGCGGCTGCTCCGTGTAGAGCTGGCGCAGTGTCGCGCTCGGGCGGGAGAGCTGGAACAGGTAGGCCGCGCAGCTCATGGCGGCCGTCAGCAGAGTCTGGGCACCCTGGCGGTCGAGGTCGGCGTCGGCGCCGACCAGCGCCTGGGTCATCGTGTCGTAGGCGGCGCTCGCTGCGATCTTGTAACGACGTGCCCGTTCCAGTCGTACGGCACCTTCCAGGCTGAGCACGACATGGGTCAGCAGGTCACAGAACAGCGGTAGCTGTTCGAGCGAGCCGCTGACGAGATCGGCGATCTGCTCGGCGCTCAGGCCGTGAGCGTCGTTGAGGCCGGTCACCAGTCGGTCCCGCCAGTCGGCCCACCCCTGTTCGGCGAGTTCGAGGAGCAGTTCCTCGCGCGACTCGAAATACCGCCGCACGGCGGAGGGGTGCAGTCCGACCCGAGCGGTCACCGCGGCAAGCGTGACCTCGCGAACTCCCTGCTCGATCGCCAGTTCGCGGGCGGCGTCCAGCAGGGCCATCCTGCGCAGCTGCTTGTCCTGCGCAGACCGGGCTCGCTGCTTGGGCTGGCTCACCGCCCCACGATAACGCAAGCGCATTGACTAAAGTCGGGAGGTGGACTACTGTCGCAGTTAACGCATGCAGCATGCGTTAACTGCGACAGAATGCGATCCCCATGAATCCCGTGTTCTTCGTGACCGGTTCATCCCGGGGCCTCGGCCGCATGATCGTCGAGCAGGCACTCGCTGCCGGTCATCGCGTGGTCGCCACCGCCCGCGATCCCCACACCCTCGACGAGCTCACCAGCCGCTACGGTGATCACATCCACGTCCAGCGACTCGACGTCACCGATCCGGCCGCCGCCCAAGCCGCCGTCGCGGGCGGCGTCGCCGCGTTCGGCCGCCTCGACGTCGTGGTCAACAACGCGGGCCAAGGTGACCGCGTGTCCCTTGAGGACACCACTGTGGAGGTCTTCCGTCGACAGATCGAGACGAACTTCCTCGGCACGGTCTACGTCACCAAGGCCGCAGTGCCCGTCCTGCGCGAACAGGGTGGCGGCCGGATCATCCAGATCTCGTCGCTGGGCGGGCGCATCGGCGGCCCGGGCATGACCGCCTACCAGTCGGCGAAGTGGGCCGTCGGCGGGTTCAGCGAGGCCCTCGCCGCCGAGGTCACGCCGCTGGGCATCAAGGTCACCGTCGTCGAGCCCGGCGGGATGCGCACCGACTGGGCCGGCTCGTCGATGACCACACCACCGATCAGCGAGCCGTACCAGGCGACCGTCGGCGCGTCCGCCCGCGCCATGGCCGGATTCGAGCACGTCGCCAACAGCGACCCGCGGAAGGTCGCCCAGCTCGTGCTCACCCTCGCCGGACTCGACAACCCGCCGCTGCGCATCCTCGCCGGCAGCGACGCCTACGAATACGGCCGCCAGGCATGGCGCCACCGGATCGACACCGACGCCGAGTGGGAGCACCTCAGCCGATCCGCCGACCATGACGAGGCTGGCGACACCTGGCAGCAACAGCGAGGCGCCAGCCTGCCCGACACCCACGCGTGACCCGGCCTTGTCGACATGTCGGGTCTTGCGTTGACCGACTCCGGCAAGCAGAACAACTGGGGCCGCCCGAGACGCACCTCACGGGCCAGAAGACGATCGGCGATATGGCACCGACCAACCTCCACCGCCACCGAGTTCCGCCTCTACGCCCAGCTCGACGCGTACGAGGGGAGCGAACGGGTCTACGCGAGCAGCTGGCGCCACACCATCCCCCGCCATCAGGTCTGACGCGGCGCCTGCCCGTGCCGCCGCCCAGTGAGCCGGCGCCGGAGCGGTGCCACTCCCCGCTCGGCCCGCTGCCGAGCGTTCCGTGGGACGTGGTGCAAGTGAGCCCGAGGACAAGGGGCTGGGACCCCATCGTCCGACGCGACAGGGCTGACTGCGCTTGTGTGGCGAACGGGTCTTCGGATCCGGTCTGCCCCGGCCGGATCATTTCGCCGGTTCTCGGTGTGGAGCAGGCGGAGGAACGGCGTGGTGCGTTCCAGTGACGCCGTCGCGTCGGCCTTGTGTCAGCCCGGGCGCCCCATACGCTCGGTCCGGTCGGACGTGGGCCCGAGACTCGTAGGTTCGCCCGCCCGATGCGGCGAGGCAGGCGGGCCACGCCGCCGGAGCCCGGTTCGGGGGCGACCGGGATCCACCCACGACATCACAGAATCAGGCAGTTGGGAGTGATCCCGTGACAACAACGACGAACCAGCAGCACACCGGCCGAGCCACTCAAACCGGGCAGGACGTGATGTCGACCGCGCTCCGGGGCTGGGCTGAGACCGCGCAGACCGTCCTGGGGTTGGGCGCGGGCGAGCGGAACGAGGGCGTTCAGAGCCCGGACCGCTTCATCGACACCTGGTACAGCGATGAGTGACACAGCGATCATGCCGGCGTCGAGCGTGCCTGTGAAAGAGCGGTTCCTGGGCGTCGACGTGGCCCGCGGAGTCGCCCTGTTCGCGATGCTCGCCGCGAACATCTGGGACGCGGCGATCGGTGCGGTCGACGACGCCGGTCAGCCGACGCTCGCGGGGATGACCGTGTTCGGGCGCTCGGCGACACTGTTCGTGATGGTGGCGGGAATCAGCCTGGCGTTCATCAGCGGTGGCCGCCACCCGAGACAAGGCCGTGACCGCCGAGCCACGGTGGTGGGTCTGATCGTCCGGGCTCTGTTGATCGCCGCCATCGGCCTTGCGCTCGGCTACGCCGCCTCCGACAACCTCGTCGTGATCCTGCCGTTCTACGGCCTGTTCTTCCTGCTCGCGATCCCGTTCATCGGCCTCCGGCCCCGCACGCTGGCCCTGATCGCCGCCGGGGTGGCCCTGGTGGGGCCCCTGCTCCTGCTGGCGGCGACCAGCCTCGACCTGAAACCCGTCAACGACGGCAGCCTGACGTTCACCGATTTGTTCACCAATCCGGGCGGCTTCGTTCTCCAACTGTTCGTCACCGGCTACTTCCCCGCGGTCGTCTACATGGCCTACATCTTCGTGGGCATGGCGATCGGCCGGCTCGATCTGTCCTCCACGCGGGTCGCCGCCCGACTCCTGGTCAGCGGCCTGGTGCTGACCGTGGTCGCGTGGTTCACCTCGTCATTGCTGCTGTTCAAACTGGGCGGCCTGCAGCAACTCATCGCCGCGGCCGGGCCCGACGCGGATCCGGCGACGATCCGAAACGACGTCCTCTGGGATGCGGACCGCATGGACACCTGGTGGTGGCTCGCGGTGCGCAGCCACCACTCGGCGACACCGATCGACGCGATCCACACCATCGGTGTCGCCATGGCCGTCATCGGCGCAGTACTGCTGATCACCAAGCACCGGGCCGCGGCCCGGGTGTTGTGGCCGGTGGGCGTGGCCGGCGCCATGACCCTGACGATCTACTCCGCGCACGCGCTCGTGCTGGGCACGGGTGTGCTGGGCGACGAGCCGCTCGCGCTCTACCTGGCGTCCGTGGCCGGTGCCCTCGTCCTCGCCCTGCTCTGGCGCCACTTCCTCGGCCAAGGACCGCTGGAACGACTCGTCTCGACGGCGTCGGGCCGCGCCCGACGCGCGGCCATGGGATGGCGTTGGATCGCCG
>NZ_JAOPWR010000385.1 GCF_025965585.1 Pseudonocardia sp. | reverse complement strand
AGGGCATCCGGCTCACCCCGGCCCAGATCGTGGCGGCCGCCGTGCAGGAGGACGTGCACGTCGTAGGGCTGTCGGTGCTGTCGGGTTCGCACCTCGAGGTGGTGCCCGCGGTGGTCGAGGGGCTGCGTGCGGCGGGCGCGGGCGATGTGCCGGTGATCGTCGGCGGCATCATCCCGGCCGAGGACGAGGCGACCTTGCGCGCCAAGGGCGTCGCGGCCGTGTTCACGCCCAAGGACTACAAGCTCACCGAGATGATGGACGAGATCGTCACGATCGTGTTGGCGGCCCATCGCTGAGCTCGCCTCAGCCGTACGGTCCAACCGTTTGCCCGGATCGTTATAGAAGGGGCCCGGGAGAGAACCCCTGCACCGGTTAAGGTCCTCCGCGATCAGCCTGACCGATGCGAGACGGGGTGGCGAACGCGTGGACCGACTGTGACGGCGCCACAAGAACGCGTGGACCGACTGTGACGGCGCCACAAGAGGTGACCGGCTCGGCGGTCCAGGCCGACCCCGAGGCCGTCACCGTGGGCATGGGCACCGCCATCCAGGGCCGCTCCCTCGGTCAGATCGCCTGGAGGCGGCTGCGCCGCGACAAGGTCGCCCTCGGCGGCGGTGTGGTGATCGTGCTGCTGATCCTGGTCGCGATCTTCGCGCCCGCGATCGTGGCGGTGCTGGGGCACGACCCCCTGGAGTTCCACTACGACCAGGTGGACCCCAACCTGCAGGTGTCGCCCGGCTTCTTCGGCGGCATCAGCCCGCACTTCCTGTTCGGTGTCGAGCCGGTCAACGGGCGCGACATCTTCAGCCGCGTGGTCTACGGCGCCCGCATCTCGCTGCTCATCGCGTTCTTCGCCACGTTGCTCGCCGTCATCGTCGGCACGTTCTTCGGGATCGTCGCCGGCTACTTCGGCGGTTGGGTCGACACGATCATCAGCCGGACCATGGACGTCTTCCTCGCGTTCCCGATCCTGCTGTTCGCCCTCGCGCTGGCCGGCATCATCCCGGACCAGGCGTTCGGCCTGCAGGGTGACGCGCTGCGCATCGTCCTGATCATCGCGATCGTCGGCCTGTCGAGCTGGCCCTACATCGGCCGCATCATCCGCGGTCAGACGCTGTCGCTGCGCGAGCGCGAGTTCGTCGACGCCGCCCGTAGCCTCGGCGCCCGCAGCCCCCGCATCCTGTTCTCGGAGATGCTGCCCAACCTCGTCGCGCCGATCCTCGTGTACTCCACGCTGCTGATCCCGACGAACATCCTCTTCGAGGCCGCCCTGTCCTTCCTCGGTGTCGGCATCCGGCCGCCCACCCCGAGCTGGGGCGGCATGCTCTCCGACGCCACGCACTGGTTCCAGATCGCCCCGAACTTCATGGTCTTCCCCGGCTTGGCGATCTTCGTGACGGTGCTCGCGTTCAACCTGTTCGGCGACGGCCTCCGTGACGCGCTCGATCCGCGCTCCCGGTGAACAACAAGCTCCACACGACAGAGGGGTGCTCATGAGGAGTAGGCGGAGAGTCGCGGTGGTCGCGCTGGGCGCGGTCGCGGCGCTGGTACTGGCGGCCTGCGGCGGTGGCTCGTCGAGCTCCTCGGGCTCGTCGTCGGACGTGAACGGGGTCCACAACCCGTCCGACGTCACGGGCGGCACCCTGCGGTACGCGAACTCGGGTGACTGGGACTCCCTGGACCCCGCCGACACGTACTACGCCTACTCGTGGAACTTCGCCCGGCTCTACGGCCGCTCCCTGGTGATGTTCAAGTCGGCCCCCGGCGCCCAGGGCACCACCCTGGTGCCCGACCTGGCTCAGACGCTCGGCGTCCCCAGCGACAACGCCAAGACGTGGACCTACAAGCTGCGCCCGGGCGTCAAGTTCGAGGACGGCACGCCCGTCACGAGCCGGGACGTCAAGTACGCCGTCGAGCGCTCGCTGGACAAGACGACGTTCCCGAACGGACCGACGTACTTCAACGACTTCCTCGACCTGCAGGGCTACACGAGCCCCTACTCGGACCCCGACCCGAACAAGCTCGGCCTGAAGGCGATCGAGACGCCCGACGACCAGACGATCATCTTCCACCTGAAGACGCCGTTCAGCGGGTTCGACTACTTCGCCCAGCTGCCGGCCACCATGCCGGTGCCGATCGCGAAGGACACGGGCACGAAGTACAAGGAGCACGTGGTCTCCACGGGCCCGTACATGTTCAAGACGAACGACCTGGGCAAGAGCTTCACGATGGTGCGCAACCCCAACTGGAGCCAGGCCACCGACCCCAACCGCAAGCCGCTGCCCGACGAGATCGACGTGGCGCTCAACGTCAACGCCGACGACATCGACAACCGCCTGCTGTCCGGTGACCTGGACGTCGCGATCGAGGGCAGCGGCCTCGGCCCGGCGGCGCAGGGCAAGGTCCTCGCCGACCAGACGCTGAAGGCCAACACCGACGACGCGGCCGTGGCGCGGCTCTGGTACGCGAACATCAACTCCGACGTCGCCCCGCTGAACAACATCCACTGCCGGATGGCGATCGAGTACGCGGCGGACAAGACCGGCTACCAGCGCTCCTACGGCGGCTCCAGCGGTGGCGACATCGCCTCCAACCTGCTGCCTCCGCTGATCCCCGGCGCCGAGAAGTTCGACGACTACGCGACGCCGAACAGCGCCGGTGACGTGGCCAAGGCCAAGGACCAGCTCGCGCAGTGCGGCCAGCCCAACGGCTTCTCCACCAGCATCTCCTACCGGGCCGAGCGCCCGAAGGAGAAGGCGACGGCCGAGTCGCTGCAGCAGTCGCTCGCCAAGGCCGGCATCAACCTGACGATCAAGCCCTACCCCCTGGGCGACTACTTCAAGCTCTACGCGGGCAAGCCGGACTTCGCCAAGGCCAACGGCCTCGGCATGATGATCACCGGGTGGGGCGCTGACTGGCCGGACGGCTACGGCTTCCTCGACCAGATCGTCGACAGCCGGGTGATCCGCGCGAGCGGCGGCAACACCAACCTCGGTGTGAAGGACCCCGCGGTCGACGCGATGATCGACAAGGCGCTGCAGACCACCGACACCGCCGCTCGCGAGCAGATCTGGGTCGACATCGACAAGAAGGTCATGTCCGACGCGTTCATCCTCCCGGGCATCTGGTCGAAGAGCCTGCTCTACCGGCCGCCGAACCTGACCAACGCGTTCGTCACCAACGGCTTCCAGATGTACGACTACCTCGCGCTGGGTACCACCCGGAAGTGATTCCGGCCGGCCCCGACGCGACGACCCGGAGGTAGGTGAAGGCACGTGGTGGTCCGTCGGATGGTCCGCACCTGATCGGTGCGCACCGTCCGGCGGGCGACCTGCCGTAGTTCATGGCGGTCTACATCGTCCGGCGGCTCGTCGCGGCAGTGATCCTGCTGCTGATCGTCACCGCTGCCACGTTCGTGATCTTCTTCCTGGTGCCCCGGCTGGCCGGGGCCACCCCTGACGACCTGGCCTCCCGCTACGTCGGCAAGAGCGCGGACCCGGCCCAGATCCACGCCATCGCGGTGAAGCTGGGCTTCACCGAACCGATCTGGGTCCAGTACGGGCACTTCCTGAGCGGGCTGCTGTTCGGGCAGGACTACCCGACCGGCCCGACCACGGTGCACTGCGACGCCCCGTGCTTCGGCTACTCGTTCCTCACGCAGAACCCGGTGCTGCCCGACCTGCTCGACCGGCTGCCGGTCACGCTGTCGCTGGCCGCGGGCGCCGCCGTGCTCTGGCTGGTGGGCGGCGTGGCCGTCGGCGTCCTGTCCGCGCTGCGCCGCGGCTCGGTCTTCGACCGCGCCGCCATGGGCGTCGCGCTCGCCGGCGTCTCGCTGCCGATCTTCTTCACCGGCCTGCTGTCGCTGTCGATCTTCAGCTACGCGCTCGGCTGGACCGCCCCCGGCGGCAGCTACACGCCGATCGAGGACAACCCCTTCGAGTGGGCCTACGACCTCCTCCTGCCCTGGATCACCCTGGCGTTCCTCTACGCGGCCGGCTACGCGCGGCTGACCAGGGCCGGGATGCTCGACACCATGGGTGAGGACTTCATCCGCACGGCGCGCGCCAAGGGGCTCCCCGAGCGCACGGTGGTGCTCAAGCACGGGCTGCGCTCCGCGCTGACGCCGATCCTGACGATCTTCGGGCTGGACCTGGGCCTGCTGCTCGGCGGCGCGATCCTCACCGAGAGCACCTACTCGCTGCCGGGCATCGGCAAGTACTCCGTGGACGCGGTGGTCAGCAACGACCTGCCCAAGATCCTCGGCGTGGTGCTGATCGGCAGCATCTTCATCATCCTGGCCAACCTGATCGTGGACCTGCTCTACGCCGTGATCGACCCGCGGGTGAGGTACTCATGACGCCCGACGACGTACTTTCTGCCGCGGAGGCCGCATCGTGACCGAGGACGTCCTGGCGGGCGGCGCCGGCCCGGCGCCGGAGCGCTCCGGGGTCCGCGGCGACCACGCGTTCCTCGACGTGCGGGACCTGCGCGTTCAGTTCCCCACCGACGACGGCATGGTCAAGGCCGTCGACGGGCTGTCGTTCAGCCTCGAGCGGGGCAAACGCCTCGGGATCGTGGGCGAGTCCGGCTCGGGCAAGAGCGTCACCAGCCTGTCGATCATGGGCTTGCACAAGAGGGGCTCGGCGCAGATCTCCGGCGAGATCTGGCTCGGCGGCCAGGAGCTCGTGTCGTCCGCACCGGAGCAGGTGCGCAAGCTGCGCGGCAAGACGATGGCGATGATCTTCCAGGACCCGCTCTCGGCGATGCACCCGTACTACTCGGTGGGCCACCAGATCGTGGAGGCCTACCGGCTCCACAACGACGTCAGCAAGGCCGACGCCCGCAAGCGCGCGGTGGACCTGCTCGACCGCGTCGGCATCCCGCAGGCGAAGTCGCGGTTCGACGACTACCCGCACACGTTCTCCGGCGGGATGCGGCAGCGCGCCATGATCGCGATGGCGCTGTCGTGCAACCCCGACCTGCTCATCGCCGACGAGCCCACCACCGCGCTCGACGTGACGGTCCAGGCGCAGATCCTCGACCTGATCGTCGACCTGCAGTCGGAGTTCGACTCGGCCGTCGTGATCATCACCCACGACCTCGGGGTCGTCGCGGAGCTGGCCGACGACATCCTCGTGATGTACGGCGGGCGTTCCGTGGAGTACGGCACGGCCCTGGACGTGTTCACCTCCCCGCAGCACCCGTACACGTGGGGGCTGCTGGGGTCCATGCCCCGGTGGGACCGGGAGCGCACCGAGCGGCTGCTCCCCATCCCGGGCAACCCGCCCAGCCTCATCAACGTGCCGTCCGGGTGCGCGTTCCACCCGCGCTGCGCGTACGCCGACCGCACCGGCGGGCGCTCGCAGACCGAGCGGCCCGAGCTGCGCGACACCGCGGGCGGCCACCTGGCCGCCTGCCACCTGTCCGTAGAGGAGCGTCAGCAGATCTTCGCCGACGAGATCAGGCCCAAGCTGTGAGCACAGGGGAGAGGACCGTGCCGGAACCGACCACCACGGAGCCGCTGCTGCGCGCCACCGGGCTGCAGAAGCACTTCCCGGTGCGCCGCGGGCTGCTGCAGCGCAAGGTCGGCGCCGTGCAGGCCGTCGACGGGCTGGACTTCTCGGTGCGTCGCGGCGAGACGCTGTCGCTGGTGGGGGAGTCGGGCTGCGGCAAGACCACCACCGGCCGGCTGCTCACGCGCCTCATCGAGCCCACCGACGGCACCATCGTCTTCGACGGGCGCGACATCAGCCACCTCGGCCAGGGCGCGCTGCGGCCGATGCGCCGCGACATCCAGATGATCTTCCAGGACCCGTACTCCTCGCTGAACCCGCGCCACACGGTCGGGAAGATCGTCGGGGCGCCGTTCGAGATCCAGGGCGTCACACCGCCCGGCGGGGTCAAGAAGGCCGTGCAGGAACTGCTGGAGCTGGTCGGGCTATCGCCCGAGCACTACAACCGCTACCCGCACGAGTTCTCCGGCGGGCAGCGCCAGCGCATCGGCATCGCCCGCACGCTGGCACTGCGACCCAAGCTCATCGTGGCCGACGAGCCGGTTTCGGCGCTGGACGTCTCCATCCAGGCGCAGGTGGTCAACCTGCTGGAGGATCTGCAGGACGAGCTCGGCCTGACCTACGTGCTCATCGCGCACGACCTGTCGGTGGTGCGGCACGTGTCCGACCGCGTGGCCGTCATGTACCTGGGCAAGATCATGGAGATCGGTGACGCGGCGGACGTCTACAGCCGCCCGATGCACCCCTATACGGTGGCGCTGCTCTCGGCCGTCCCGATCCCGGACCCCACTCGCACGGGCAAGCGCGAGCGGATCCTGCTGTCCGGCGACGTGCCCAGCCCGCTGAACCCGCCCGCGGCCTGCCGCTTCCACACCCGGTGCTGGAAGGCGCAGGAGATCTGCGGCGTCGAGACCCCGCCGATGGTGGAGCTGGAGCCCGGCCACGAGGTGGCATGCCACTTCCCCGAGAACCAGCCGGCCGCGGCGACGGAGATCTCCGCGACGGCCACCTGAGGGCCCCTAGCGCGGCGCCGAGGTGGCCTTCGCGGGTCCCTGGCTGTCGCCGCCGGTGTCATGGACCACCAAGGAGCTGCGCGATACCGCTACCTCGGTGCCCGCGGGAACGCGCAGCTGCCCGAGGTGGCGAGGTCCTGCGCTTCCGGGCACGAGTGGTGCCGGGACGCCCGGAACGGGTCGCGCCAGCGGTGCGACGGGTGATCGCCGCGGCCCCCGCGGGGATCAGTTGGCGTTCTCCTTCTCCTCGCCGCGGCGGCGTAGCAGGCGGAAGCCGGGGATGCCGTTGATCGCCTGACGGATCTCGTCGAGCTGGTTGAGCAGCTCGTGCACGTCCGGGCCGACCCTGTCCAGGGTGACCAGGATCGGCATGACGTCGTTCACCACGTGGTCGGTGATCTGGGGGAGCTGGTCCACCAGCTTGATCGCGGCGCCCAGTTCCTCCTCGGAGAACTCGGCCACGAAGCGGCGGGCCAGCGGGGCGGCGCCCTCGGCGATCGGCTTGTAGGTCTCCAGCAGCGCGTTGGCGGTGTCGGCGGCCCCGGCCGCGGTGATGACGATCGTGCGGGCGTCGGCGGCCACGGAGCCGGCGTCGGACACCAGGCCCGCGGCACCGTCGGCCACCGTCCCGGCGCGGGCGACGAGGGCGGCGGCACCGTCGGCCACGAGATCGGCACGCCCGACGAGTCCTGCCGCGCTGCTGGCGACCCCGTCGGCCCGCTCCACCAGGCCGGCGGCGTTGGTGGCGACCCCCTCGGCACGGGCGACGAGCCCGGCGGCGCCGTCGGCGACGACGTCGGCGCGGCTGATCAGCGCCGCGGCCCCGTCCGCCACCGTGCCCACGCGTTCGAGCAGCGGCTCGACCTGCGCGACGAGGGTGTCGGCGCGGCCGACCACGTCGTCCACGCGGGCGATCGCGGTGCGCACGTCGTCCAGCACGTCGTCGACGGAGCCGATGATGCCGTCGGCGCGGCCGACGATCCCGTCCACGCCGTCGGCGAGCCGGCTGATGCGCCCGACCAGGCCCTCGACGTCGTCGAGCAGGCCTGCCACGCGCTCCGGCAGGCCCGCCACCACCTCGACGGCCTCGTCCGTCCAGCCCATCACCGCCCGGGCCCCGGCGATCATGTCCATGGGACCGACCCACACCGGCAGCCCGGCGACGCGCAACACCATGGCGCGATCTTCGCCTATCCGGCCGCGGCCGGCTTGAACGGGCTGACCCGGCGAGCGGGGGCATCCGCCCCGACGTTCGGGTGAGCGCGGTGGAATGACGATGCTCGGCGCACCGGAGCAGCTGTTCACGGACCGCGCGAGCCGCGGACGCAGGAGTTCCTGCGGGGCGGTGCTCGCTGGGGGTCGGTTCTCGGCTAGTTCGATCCCGGCAGCTTCGGCTCGGGGCCGCAGAGCGCGTCGACCGTCAGGTTCGTGGGCGGCAGGTTCGCCGGCCCGAACCCGAACGGCGCGGTGATCCGCAGCCACTCGCCGGAGGACTGCAGCGCGGCCAGCCCGGCGTCGAAGGGGGCGAGCAGGTCGGCGTCGGCGGGCCGGACGGCGAACGCGCCCGCGGGCACGACGGCCCTGCCGGCGATCGTCGGGTCCACGGGGGCGGTGACCTCGACCCCGGAGCCGGGGTTGCGGCGCAGCACATCGGCCAGCGAGATCGCGGTCAGCGCCCCGACGGGCACGTCCTGGGCGGCCACCGCCCGGAAGAGCGCGCCCTGGCTGCCGTAGTCCACGAGCTGGTCGTCGGACACGCCGGCGGCGCGGGCGTAGTCGCGCTCGGACGAGTCGGGCAGCACCGCGAGCCGGACGCCGCTGCGCGCGACGTCGCGGAACGTGCGGATGCCCCGCGGGTTGCCGGTGCGCACCAGGAACGCCGGTGGGGCGAGGAAGTCGGGGCGGGAGAACGCGACCCGCGCGCAGCGGGCGGGGGTGACCGACATCCCGGCGGCGATCATGTCGAACTGGCCGGCGAGCAGCCCCGGGATCAGCTGGTCGAAGCCCACCTGCACGGCGTCGAGGCTGCCGATACCCATGCCGGCGAGCACCGCGCGGGCAACCTCGGGCTGTGAGCCGGTGATCCGGCCGCCGGTGTCGGTGTAGCCGAAGGGCTCCTCGCCCGACAGGCCGACGCGCAGGGCCCCGTTGCTGCGGGCCCGATCCAGGGTGGAGCCGGTACCCGGTGCGCAGGCGACGAGGGAGGCGACTCCGGCGACCGCGAGGAACGTCCGGCGGGTGATCATCGCGGCCCAGGCTATGTCGGGTCGTGGCTCGGCGCCCGCCGGGCCTGCAACCGGTACTAGTCCGGCCAGACCGCGGGCCGTTTCTCCAGGAACGACGCCATGCCCTCCTTCGCGCCGGGGCTCTGCGACAGCGACGCCATCACCTCCACGGCGATCGCGTAGGCGTCGGCCTCGGGGCGGTCGAACTGGGCGTAGAGGGTCTGCTTGCCCACACCCTTGCCGAACCGGCTGCCGCGGGTGGCCCGGGCGAGCAGGTCGTCGACGCGGGCGTCGAGCTCGGCGTCCGGCACCGCGTAGTTGACGAGACCCCACTCGGCGGCGGTGGCGGCGTCGATCGCGTCGCCGGTCAGGGCCAGCTCCATGAGCCGCTTGCGCCCGACGTTGCGGGCCACGGGCACGGCGGGGGTGTGGCAGAACCAGCCGCCCTTGCCACCGGGCAGGGCGAACCCGGCCGACTCGGCGGCCACGGCGAGGTCGCACGTGGCGACGAGCTGACAGCCCGCCGCGGTGGCGATCGCCTGCACCCGCGCGATCACGACCTGCGGCACCTCCTGGATGGTGGTCATGAGCCTCGTGCAGAGCTTGAGCAGGTCCCGGACGCCGGCGAGGTCGCGCGAGGAGACGTCGGCGAAGTCGTGGCCCGCAGAGAACGCCTTGCCCTCCGCGGCCAGCACGATGCCCGTGGCGTCGCTGCGACCGGCGGTCTCGAAGGCGTCGAGCAGTTCGCGCAGGTGGCCCTCGGACAGCGCGTTGCGGCGCTCGGGGCGGTTCATCGTGATCCGCACGGTATCGCCGTCGTGCTTGACCAGCAGGTTCTCGTAGTCGGCCATGTGGCCACGGTAACCCGGGGGACAGGCGTCACGCGCCATCCTCACCGGTGCCGGATTACCGTCGGGTGCATGGCCGGTGAGCGGGCGACGTCGTTCGGAGCGGTGGCGGAGAGCTACGACCGGTTGCGGCCCCCGCCGCCGCCCGCGGCCCTCGACTGGCTGCTGCCGGACGGGTGCGCGGTGGCCGTCGATCTCGCGGCGGGCACCGGCCTGCTGACCCGCGAGCTGGAGCGGCGGGTCGCCCGGGTCGTCGCGGTCGAGCCCGACGCCCGGATGCGGGCGGTGCTGTCGGCGCGGTCGCCGCAGGTGGAGGCGGTCGAGGGCCGCGGCGAGGCGATCCCGCTGCCCGACGGGACCGCCGACGCGGTGTTCGTCTCCTCGGCGTGGCACTGGATGGACCCCGCGCTCGCCGTGCCCGAGATCGCACGCGTGCTGCGCCCCGGGGGCCGCTTCGGCCTGCTGTGGACGAGCCGTGACAGCGAGGTCGGCTGGGTGCGGGACCTCGATCGCCTGCGGCGCCGCGAGGCCGCCACGGACGGGCGCCGCCGCCCCGTCCGCGACGTCACCCTGGCCGGGTCCGCGCCGTTCGCCGGCGTCGCCGAGGCGTCGTTCACGTACACGCGTCCCATGGCCCTCGACGACGTCGTGGGCATGCTCGGCACCTACAGCGGGTCGATCGTCGCCGATCCGCGGGAGCGCGCCGCGAGCCTGGACCGGGCCCGCGCGCTGCTGCGGGAACGCTTCCCGGGTGCGGACCTGATCGACGTGCCGGTGCGGTCCCACTGCTGGCGGGCCGACCGGAACTCCTAGCCGAGCCGCTTGTCCGCGACCGGGGCGAGGCCTACTGTGACTGCGTGACCGAAATTCAAATACAGTCACACGGTCAGGACGAGCGGGCGGAGCGCGTCCTCGACGCCGCGGCCGAGCTGCTGCTGCGCTGGGGCTACCAGCGCGTCACGATCGAGGAGGTCGCCAAGCACGCCGCCATCGGCAAGGGCACCGTCTACCTGCACTTCCGCACGAAGGACGCGCTGTTCCTCACCGTGCTGCTGCGCGCCCACCACCAGGTGATCGGCACGATGGCCGACCGGATGGACGCCGACCCCGACGAGGCGCTGCCGTCGCGGATGATGCGGTCGGTCTACCTGGACCTGGCCGCCGACCCCCTGGCGCGCGCCCTCTACCTCGGCGATCCCGACGTCCTCGGCCGGCTCTCCCAGGAGGCGTCCGGCACGCTGGGCGGCCTCGCCCTCGTCCGCGACGAGGTGGCGCGGCGCACCCTGACGCTGCTGCGCGACGCCGGGTGCCTGCGCACCGACATCGGCGTGGACGAGCAGATGCACGTGCTCGGCGCCGTCGGGGCCGGCTTCTTCTTCGTCGACGCGCTGCCGGGCTCGCCTCCCGACCCCGTCGTGCGTGCCGACCTGATGGCCTACGCCGTGGCGGCCGCGCTCGAGACGCCGTCGGCGCACGTCACTCCCGAGGTGGCCGCCGCGGTCGCCGAGGCCTACCGATCACTGATCTCCCACGTCGACGACGAGTGGCGCCGTCGCGTGCGTTGAGCCCGAGGGGCGAAGGACATGACCGCACAGCCGAACATCATGGACCCGGATCTGGTCGCCGACCCTTACCGCGGCTACGGCCTGATCCGCGAGGAGGCGCCCGTCGTCCTGGGAACGGCGATGGACGGCAGCCCGTGCTGGTACGTCACACGCCAGGAGGACGTGCGTGCGGCACTGGGTGACCACCGCTTCGTCACGAACCCGGTGACGGTGGGGGCCGCCGACCCGCGCGCGACCATCCTGGCGTCGATGGGGGTGCCCCAGGAGCTCCTGGGCTACCTCACCTCCACCATCCTCGACGTCGACGGCATCGACCACACGCGCGTCCGCAAGCTCGTGTCGCGCACGTTCACGGTGCGCCGTGTGAACGAGCTGCGCTCCCGCGTCGAGGCCATCGCCACCGAGCTCCTGGACGGGCTGCCCGGCCACGTCGACCTGCTCGCCGAGTACGCCTACCCGCTGCCGATCACGGTGATCTCGGAGCTGGTCGGGGTGCCGGTGGAGGACCGGCCCGACTGGCGGCGGTGGGCGACGGCGCTGGTGACGTTCGACAAGGAGAGGGTGCCCGACGCGCTGCGCGACATGGTCGCGCACTGCGAGAACCTGATCCGGATGCGGCGCGGGGAGCCCACCGACGACCTCATCAGCGGCCTCGTCACCGAGCACGACGAGGACGACCGGCTCACCGACACCGAGATCGTCACGATGATCTTCACGCTGGTGATGGCCGGCCACGAGACCACCGCGCACCTGATCTCCAACGGCACCCTCGCGCTGCTGCGGCACCCCGACCAGCTCGACCTGCTGCGCCGCGACCCGTCGTTGTGGCCCGGCGCGGTGCACGAGCTGATGCGCTTCTGCGGGCCCGTGCACATCACGCGGCTGCGCTACGCCACCGAGGATCTCGTCGTGGGCGGCCAGCAGATCCACGCGGGCGACGCCGTGCAGTCGGTGCTGGTCTCGGCGAACTTCGACCCCCGCGTCTACGACGACCCGGAGCGGCTCGACGTCACGAGGCGGCCGTCCGGGCGCGGTGACGGGCACGTCGGGTTCGGCCACGGCGCGCACTACTGCCTGGGGGCCGCCCTGGCCAGGCAGGAGGGCGGGGTCGCACTGCGTGCGCTGGTGGACCGCTTCCCCGCCCTCGCGCTCGACGGCGCCACGGACTGGGTGCCGATGCCGGGCTCGCACCGGCTGAAGGCGCTGCCGGTGCGGCTGCGCTAGTAGCTCCGCGGGAGCCCGAGGGTGTGCTGGGCGATGAAGTTCAGGATCATCTCCCGGCTCACCGGGGCGATCCGCGCGGTGCGGACGGCGCCGATGAGCGTGCCCACGCCGTACTCGACGGCCATGCCGTTGCCGCCGTGCGCCTGCACCGCGGCGTCGACGGCGTTGATGGCGGCCTCGGCGGCGGCGTACTTCGCGATGTTCGCGGCCTCGCCCGCGGCGGCGTGGTCGCCGGCGTCGTAGAACCAGGCAGCGCGGGTGGTCGCCATCCGCGCCAACTCCACCTCGACGTGCGCCTTGGCCAGTGGGTGCGCGATGGCCTGGTGGCTGCCGATCGGGGCCTTCCAGACCGTGCGGTCCCTGGCGTAGTCGGTGCCCTTGCGCAGCGCGTAGCGGGCGAGGCCGTTGGAGTAGGCGGCCACCGTGATGCGCTCGGGGTTGAGGCCCGCGAACAGCGCGGCGAGGCCGGCCTCCTCGCCGCCGACGAGCGCGTCGTCGGGGAGCAGGGCGTCGTCGAAGAAGACGGTGAACTGCTTCTCCGGGCTCTGGATGGCCATCTCGATCGGCTGATAGGTCATGCCGGGGGTGTCGGTGGGGACGATGAACATGGCCGGGCGCAGCGTGCCCTGCGCGCCCTCCAGCCGGGCCACGACCAGCGTCGCCTCGGTCTCGTCGACGCCGGAGATGTAGTACTTCGTGCCCGACAGGCGCCAGCCCTTGCCGTCCGGGTCGCGGCGCGCGGTGGTGGTGATGTTGTGGGAGTTCGATCCCGCGTCCGGCTCGGTGATGGCGAACGACATCTTCGCGGTGCCGTCGGCGAAGCGGGGGAGCCAGCGCTCCTTCTGGTCGACGGTGCCGCTGGTGGCGATCACGGTCGCGGCGATCGCCGGCGACACCACGATGAGCAGCAACGGGCAGCCCGCCGCCGCGATCTCCTCCGCGACGATCGACAGCTCCACCATCCCGGCCCCGCCGCCGCCGTACTCGGCGGGCACGGCCACCCCCAGGTAGCCGTTCTCGCCGGCCTCCTTCCACAGCTCGGTGGTCTTGCCGCCGGTGCGGGCCTTGTCGATGAGGTACTCGTGGCCGTACTTCGCGGCCATCGCGGCCACGGACTTCCGCAGCAGCTGCTGCTCGTCGGTCTCACGCAGGTCCATGCGGTGCCTCCAGGTGCTGGTCGGACAGGCGGGCGTCGAGTCGGCGGGCCCAGTCGTCGAGAACGTGCCGGCGACGCGGGCCGTCGTCGGACAGGAGTGCGGAGATGCCGAGCCCGCGCACCATGTCGAGGGTCTGCTGCACGGCCACGCGGACGCCGGGCCGGGACTCGTCGGCGCCCAGCAGCTCGACGGTGAGGCGGTGCGTCTCGCACCCGACCTCGGCCTCCAGCGGCACCACGGCCTCGCGCAGCACGGGATCGGTGCGGGCGGCCACCCACAGCTCGAGCATCGCGCGGAACAGCGGCCCGGTGTGCAGCCGCGCCAGCATGTCGAGGACGGCGGCGGTGCGGCCCGGGCCGGTGGGCAGCAGGGCGGCGCGCTCGCGCACCTCGGCGAAGCGCGCGGCCCCGATGTGCTGGACGGCGGCGAGCACGAGCTCGGCACGGGTGGGGTAGTGGTGCAGCTGCGCACCCCGGGAGACCCCCGCCCGCCGGGCGACGACCGTGGTGGTGGTGCCGGACCAGCCCAGCTCCGCGAGGCAGTCGACGGTGGCGTCCATCAGCTTCGTGCGGGTGGCGTCACTGCGCTCCTGCTGACGGCTCGTCGTCACCCGGCGAGCATGCGGGGCGCGGAACAAACAGTCAAGCCTGCTTGTAGCCCGCGAGTCGACACGTCCGGTGCGCGAGTCCGCCCCGGCCGGGCCCGCGAGTCGTCACGACCGGTCGTGCAGCAGCAGGAGCAGGTACGCGGCCAGGCTCTGCGCGTCGACGAGCTCGGAGCCGCGCACCATCTCCTCGAACTCCGCTGTGGTGAACCAACGGGCGCGCATGTCCTGCTCGGTGTGCTCGCGCCGGGCCGGGCCCGCCGTCAGCTCGGTCGCCAGGAAGACGTGCTCGCGCTGGCTCGACATCCCGGGCGCGATGTCGAGGTCGCCGAGCAGTTCCATCCGCCCCGCGACGAGGCCGGTCTCCTCCTCGAGCTCCCGCGCGGCGAGGACGTCGGGCGCGACCTCGGCGCGGTCGGGCGCGGTGCCCATCGGGAACTCCCAGCGTCGCTGCCCGACCGGGTAGCGGAACTGCTCGACGAGGTGCAGCCGCTCGCCGTCGCGGGGGATGATCACTGCGGCCGTCGGCTTGTCGACCACCCCGTAGATGCCGTCGCTGCCGTCGGCGCGGCGGATCGCGTCCTCGCGCACGGTCATCCAGCTGTTGGCGTAGACCTGACGGCTGCTGATCGTCTCCACACCCGGCAGTATCGCGGCGCGGTGCTCGATCCCGTCCACCCCGGCCGCGATCGCGTCGACGATGGCGCAGTGCGCGTGCGCGTGGGCGGTGACCGGGAGGCCGTGGCGGCGGATCCTGCGCTCCTGGCCGGCGCCGCCGGACCCGAGCGAGCCTCGACGGCGATCGCCGGACGGGAGGCGGGACCTGGCCCGAGTCGCGCCGGAGCTGGGGGTGTCGTCCGGGGCGATGCGCCGGAGCACGGGTTCGCCCTCTTCGAGGCGGTCACGAGCTTCTTCGTCGACCTCGCCGCCGACACGGGCCTGGCGCTCGTGCTCCACGTCCAGCACGTTCTGGCCGAGCTGGGCTTCTCAGCCCGCAGCCAGATCGCGGCCAGGGTCGCGCGCCGAGGCCGTCCCTGATCTCCCACACGCACGTGCCGTCGGTCGTCACCCGGTGGGGTCCTAGGGTGACGTCCCGTGCGTCTCGTCATCGCTCGCTGCCAGGTCGACTACGTCGGCCGCCTCACCGCCCATCTCCCGATGGCGCCGCGGCTGCTGCTGGTGAAGGCCGACGGGTCGGTGAGCATCCACGCCGACGACCGCGCCTACAAGCCGCTTAACTGGATGAGCCCGCCGTGCTGGCTCGAGGAGCAGCCCGGCGTGTGGACGGTGCGCAACAAGGCCGACGAGTCGCTCGTCATCACCATCGACGAGGTGCTGCACGACACGAAGCACGAGCTGGGCGTCGATCCCGGACTGGTCAAGGACGGGGTCGAGGCACACCTGCAGGAGCTGCTGGCCGCGCACCCGACCACCTTCGGTGAGGGGTACACGCTGGTCCGCCGCGAGTACATGACGGCGATCGGGCCCGTCGACCTGCTGCTGCGCGACGCCGCCGGCGGCTCGGTGGCGGTCGAGGTCAAGCGCCGGGGTGAGATCGACGGCGTCGAGCAGCTCACCCGCTACCTCGAGCTGATGAACCGGGATCCGCTGCTCGCACCCGTGGCGGGCGTCTACGCCGCGCAGCAGATCAAGCCACAGGCCCGCACGCTCGCGGAGGACCGCGGCATCCGCTGCGTCGTCGTCGACTACGACGCGTTGCGCGGCACCGAGTCGACGGACTTGCGGCTCTTCTGACCCTTCCGCTTCTTCCCGGGCGCGGGCTCGTCGACCTCGACGGGGGCGACGGCGGCCTGCTCGGCGCTCAGGGGCAGCTCGTGGATGTGCAGCGGCTGCGAGCAGTGGACCGTGAGCTCGCAGGCCACCAACAGGGCGCTGCGCACGTCGTGGCCGAGGCGCACGCCGGTGCGCGCGTACTCGACGCCGCTGTCGGCCGCACCCAGAGCTCGTGGTGGCTGATGGACGGGTCGGGGTCGACCGAGGTCAGCTTGCCGTCGAACGCGAGCGACCCGATGACGATCCGGTCGACCTTGCCAGCGATGACCGTCATGGCGCGAGGACCGGCCCACTCGCAGGGCCTACTCTGGAGTAATGACCGCCACCGAGGTGCCCGGCGCCCAGGCGACCTTCGAGTCGCTCGACCCCCGCACCGGCGACGTCGTCGGCACCCATCCGGTGCACGACGCCACGGCCGTCGAGCTGGCCGTGGCCCGGGCGGTGGAGGCCGCGCAGTGGTGGGCCGGCCTCGGGTTCGCCGAGCGCGGGCGCCGGCTGGGGGAGTGGCGCAAGGCCCTGGTCCGCCGCCTCGACGACATCGCCCGCGTCGTCTCCGACGAGACCGGCAAGCCCTTCGACGACGCGCGCCTCGAGCTCGTGCTGGCCATCGACCACCTGGGTTGGGCCGCGAAGCACGCCGAGAAGGTGCTCGGGAAGCGGAAGGTGTCCTCCGGCCTGCTCATGGCCAACCAGGCGGCGACGCTGCGCTACGCGCCGATCGGTGTCGTCGGCGTGATCGGACCGTGGAACTACCCCGTCTTCACGCCCATGGGCTCCATCGCCTACGCGCTCGCCGCGGGCAACGCGGTGGTGTTCAAGCCCAGCGAGCTGACGCCCGGCGTGGGCACCGCGCTGGCCGACTCCCTCGCCGAGATCGTCGACGGCCACCCGCTGCTGCAGGTCATCACCGGGTTCGGGGAGACGGGCGCGGCGCTGTGCCGGGCGAAAGGCGTCGGCAAGATCGCCTTCACCGGCTCGACGGCCACCGGCAAGCGCGTGATGGCCGCGTGCGCCGAGACGCTCACGCCGGTGCTCATCGAGTGCGGCGGCAAGGACCCGCTCATCGTCGACGCGGACGCCGACCTCGAGGCGGCGGCCGACGCCACCGTGTGGGGCGGCATGTCCAACGCGGGCCAGACCTGCGTGGGCGTCGAGCGCGTCTACGTCGTGGAGAACGTGGCCGACCGGTTCATCGCCAAGGTCGTGCGCAAGGCCGAGGCGCTGCGGGCGGGGTCCGCGGGCGACTTCGGCCCGATGACCATGGCCTCGCAGAGCGACATCGTCCGCGGGCACGTCGAGGACGCGCTGGCCAAGGGCGGCCGGGCCGTCGTCGGTGGGGAGGCGTCACTGCACCCGCCGTTCATCGACCCGGTGGTGATCGTCGAGGTGCCGGAGGACAGCACCGCCGTCACCGAGGAGACGTTCGGGCCGCTGCTCGTCGTCAACCGGGTGCCGGACGTCGACGAGGCCGTGCGCCGCGCCAACGCCACCGGCTACGGCCTGGGCGCCACCGTGTTCTCGAAGAAGCGCGGCGAGGAGATCGCGGCGCGGCTGCGCTGCGGCATGGTCGCGATCAACGGGGTGATCTCGTTCGCCGGCATCCCCGCCCTGCCGTTCGGCGGCGTGGGCGACTCCGGTTTCGGCCGCATCCACGGCGAGGACGGGCTGCGCGAGTTCACCCGCCCGCAGGCCGTGGCGCGGCAGAAGTTCGCGCTGCCCATCGCCGTGACCAGCTTCAAGCGCACCTCGCGCGGAATGAACGCGCTGCTGGGACTGGTGCGGCTGCGCCACGGGAGGTAGTGCTCACAAGCCCGGGCCGTCCCGCTGGTCGGGATGGAAGGATGCCGGGGAACATCCCCCAACGACGGAGGTAGGCGTGGGACGCGAGTTCCGGACGGTCGGCGTGGTCGGCCTGGGCACCATGGGCGCAGGCATCGTGGAGGTCTTCGCCCGCAACGGGCTGCAGGTGATCGCAGCCGAGACCAACACCGACGCCGTCGAGCGGGGCCGCGCGCACCTCGACACGTCCACCTCGCGTGCCGTCGGCCGCGGCAAGCTGTCGCAGGAGGACGCCGACGCGCTGCTCGGGCGCGTCACCACCACCACGTCGCTGGTCGACCTCGCCGACGCCGACCTCGTCATCGAGGCAGTGCCGGAGAGCCTCGACCTCAAGGCCGCGGTGTTCTCCGAGCTGGACAAGGTCTGCCGTCCGGACACGATCCTGGCGTCCAACACCTCGTCGCTCTCGGTCACCGAGCTGGCTGTGCGCACCGGGCGCCCCGGCAAGGTCATCGGGATGCACTTCTTCAACCCGGCCCCCGTGCAGAAGCTCGTGGAGCTGGTGCGCACCGTCGTCACCGAGCAGGACGTGGTGGACGACGTGAAGGCGTTCGCCGCCACCCTGGACAAGGTGCCCGTCGTCATCGGCGACCGCGCCGGCTTCATCGCCAACGCGCTGCTGTTCGGCTACCTCAACCACGCCGCGCGCATGTACGAGCACCGCTACGCCAGCCGCGAGGACCTCGACGCCTCGATGCGCTACGGCTGCGGCTACCCGATGGGCCCGCTGGCCCTGCTCGACCTCATCGGGCTCGACACGAGCTACGAGATCCTCGACACGATGTACGCGGAGTCGCGCAACCTGCTGCATGCGCCCGCCCCCGTGCTCAAGCAGATGATCACCGCGGGCCTGCTGGGCCGGAAGAGCGGCCGCGGTTTCTACACCTACGCCAAGCCGCACAGCTCGGAGGTCGTCCCCGACGCCGACACCCCCACGGGTGCCGTGCCCGAGGACGTCACCGTCCGCGACGTGCAGCGCGTCGGCGTCGTCGGCACCGGCACCATGGCCTCGGGCATCGTCGAGGTGCTGGCGAGCGCCGGGCTCGACGTCGTTGTGCGCGGGCGCAGCGACTCCAAGGTGGACGGCGCGATCACCGGCATCAGGAAGTCGCTGGAGAAGTCGGTGGTGCGCGGGCGCATGACCGACGACGACCGCGACGCCGCGCTCGCCCGCATCACCGGCACCACGCGCTTGGAGGACTTCGCCGACGCCGACCTCGTGATCGAGGCCATCGCCGAGGAGCTCGGCGTCAAGCGCGCGGTGTTCGCGGCGCTCGACGAGATCTGCAAGCCCGGCGCCATCCTCGCCACCACCACCTCGTCGCTGCCCGTGGTCGAGTGCGCGGCGGCCACCTCCCGGCCGTCCGACGTGATCGGGATGCACTTCTTCAACCCGGCCCCGGCCATGAAGCTGGTGGAGGTGGTCTCGACCATCACCACCGCCCCCGACGTCGCCGCCACCGCGCTCGCGCTCTGCGAGCGCCTGGGGAAGGTGCCGGTGAGCTGCGGTGACCGTGCCGGATTCATCGTCAACGCCCTGCTGTTCCCGTACCTCAACGACGCCGTGAAGATGCTCGAGGCGCACTACGCCACCGCCGACGACATCGACGCCGCCATGAAGACGGGCTGCGCGCTGCCGATGGGGCCGTTCGAGCTGCTCGACGTGGTCGGGCTGGACGTGTCGCTGGCCATCGAGCGGTCCCTGTACGCGGAGTTCCGCGAGGCCGGGTTCTCGCCCGCGCCGCTGCTGGAGCACCTCGTCAAGGCCGGGCGGCTCGGGCGCAAGACCGGCCACGGGTTCCGGGACTACGCCGCGCGCTGAGGCGCGTTACTCCTCTCATGGGACGCCGGACGCACCGACTGCAGCGCGCAGAGCACGTGCCGCTGCGGTCGGCGTCGTTCACCCGCGCCGAGACCGGGCCGGACGGCGAGTGGCTGGTGCGCAACGTGCCCGGCTCGTCGTCGGCGAAGTGGTACCGCTGCCCGGGCTGCGACCAGGAGATCCCCGCCGGCAAGCCGCACGTGGTGGCCTGGCCGGCAGCGGAGTACGGCTCGGTGGACGACCGGCGGCACTGGCATGCGCCGTGCTGGTCCTCGCGGGCGCACCGGCGCCCGGGCGGCCGGAGGCGCTGAGCCCCGCCGCCGACGGACAGGTCGTCGACCGCGGTGGGCCGGTTCCGCAGCGGTCAGGAGCGGGCCGAGGCGGCCTGCGGGCGGGGGCGGGCCCGCGGTGAGGGCGACGGAGCGCTTTTCGCGCCGTGCCCGGTCGGGGCATCCTCGGCGGCGATGTCGCGGGCGACGTCCACGTCGCCGTCCTCCTCCGGGATGTCCTGCCCGTTCCCGTCGGCGGGGATGGCTCCGCTGCCGGCCGTCTCGACACCGAGCCCCCGGGTGCCGAGCGCCGCTGCCGGCGCCGGCTCGTCGGCCGCGGCGGCCCGAGACAGCAGCGTCCCGACCTCCCCGGGCAGCGGCTCGAGATCGTCGATCGTCCGGCTCAGGGACGCGCGGGCGCTGCCGAGCTGCTCGAGGACGCGGCCGCGCAGGGCGGTGAGCTCGACGACCCTGCGCTCGGCGTCGGCCAGGATCCGCTTCGCGTGGGTCCGTGCCTCCTCGACGGTGGCGCGTGCGGTGGCCGCCGCGGTCTCGTGCATCTCCCGGATGCGCTGCCGCGTGGCCTCCTGCTCCGCGGCGAGCGCCGTCATCGCCTCCTTGCGGCGCTGGTCCGTCGCGATGAAGAAGTCCTCCTCCACCTGCGCGCGGCGGGCCTCGGAGTCGGCCCAGGACCGGGCCCTGGCCTGGTCGGCCTCGGTCGTGGCTGCGGCCAGCGCGGCGCGTCCGTCGGCCAGTTCAGCGTCCAGCTCGGCACGCAGCCGCTCGCGCTCGGAAGCCGCCGCGGCGTCGGCCTCGGCGATGGCCTGCTGGCCGGCGAGGCGGTCGGCCTCGAGCGCGGCGCGCAGGGCCGCGCGCTCCCGCTCGCCCCTCTCGGCGTCGGTGCGGGCGTTGAGGCGCACCGTCTCGACCTCGCCCCGGGCGTCGGCCAGGATCTTCTCGGCCTTCTGATCCGCCTCGCGGACGCGCTTGTTCACCTCGGTCTCGGCGCGCGCCAGCATCTCGGCGACCTCGTCCTCGGCCAGCCGCAGCATCGACCGCATGCGCTCGCTCATGCCCTGCACGTTCTGCTGCGGGCTCACGAGCGTGCGCACCTGGGCACGCAGGCGGTCGGCACGGGCCCGGGAGTCGTCGAGCTCGCGTGTCAGCTGGTCGGCCTGGTCGAGTGCGGCGTCCCGGTCGGCGGTGAGCACGCGCACCTCGGCGTCGAGGCGACGTAGGTGCGCGTCGACCTGTTCCTGGTCGTAGCCCTTCCTGACCACCTCGAAGCCGGTGTCGGACGCGGGCGCAACGGGGTCTCCGGCCATGAACTCACCGTACCCGGACGTGACACGGACGATGCCCCGGCGCGTGCTCCGCGGGTGAAGATCCTCACCCGCGGAGGTGACGCCGGGTCATCTCCGGCGTCAGATGCCGCGGAACCGGTTGATCCCCTCGAGATGGCGCTCCCGCAGCTCCGGGTTCGTCACGCCGAGGCCCTCCTCGGGCGCGAGGGCGAGGACACCGACCTTGCCCTGGTGGCTGTTGGTGTGGACGTCCAGCGCGGCCTGGCCCGTCTCGGCCAGCGGGTACACCTTCGACAGCGTCGGGTGGATCAGTCCCTTGGAGATGAGCTTGTTCGCCTCCCACGACTCGCGGTAGTTCGCGAAGTGCGAGCCGACGATCCGCTTGAGGTTCATCCACAGGTACCGGTTGTCGAACGAGTGCTCGTACCCGGACGTGGACGCGCAGGTCACGATCGTCCCGCCCTTGCGGGCGACGTAGACGCTCGCGCCGAACGTCTCGCGGCCCGGGTGCTCGAACACGATGTCGGGGTCGTCGCCGCCGGTGAGCTCGCGGATCTTCCCGCCGAGGCGCTTCCACTCCTTGGGGTCCTGGTGGTGCTCGTCGCGCCAGAACCTGTAGCCCTCGGCGGAGCGATCGATGATCAGCTCGGCACCCATCTTCCGGCAGATGTCGGCCTTCTCCGGCGAGGAGACGACGCACACCGGGGTGGCGCCGCCGTTGAGCGCGAACTGGGTGGCGTACGAGCCCAGGCCGCCCGAGGCGCCCCAGATCAGCACGGTGTCGCCCTGCTTCATGTCGGCGCCGTTGCGCGAGACGAGCTGGCGGTAGGCCGTGGAGTTCACGAGGCCCGGGGCCGCCGCCTCCTCCCAGGTGAGGTGCTCGGGCTTGGGCATGAGCTGGTTGGACTTCACCAGCGCCAGCTCGGCCAGCCCGCCGAAGTTCGTCTCGAAGCCCCAGATGCGCTGTTCGGGATCCATCATCGAGTCGCCGTGGCCGTCCGGGCTCTCCAACTCGACCGACAGGCAGTGCGCCACCACCTGGTCGCCCGGCTTCCACGCGTTGACCCCGGGGCCGGTGCGCAGCACGACGCCGGCCAGGTCGGAGCCCACCACGTGGTAGGGCAGGTCGTGGCGCTTGGCGAGCGGCGAGATCCGCCCGTAGCGCTTGAGGAAGCCGAACGTGGACACCGGCTCGAAGATCGACGTCCAGACGGTGTTGTAGTTGATGGCGCTGGCCATCACCGCGACGATCGCCTCACCCGGGCCGAGCTCGGGTGTCGGCACGTCGTCGAGGTGCAGGCTCTTGCGCGGGTCCTTCTCGCGCGAGGGGATGCCCGCGAACATCTCCGCCTCGTCCTCGTGGACGGTGACGCCGCGGTAGTGGTCCGGCACGGCGAGTCCGCCGAGCGCGTCGTGCTCTCCCGCGAGAATCGCGTCGAGGATCTCCTGCACGGCTTGGCCTCCGATGGCTCGAGTCTGCTTGGTATCCCAAAAGTTACTGCGAAGTATGGTACCCGGAAACCCTTCCTGACGAGGGGGTTCCACCCAGTGGGCGTGACAAGCGCCATCTCGACCGGTCCAGTGACGGGTTCAGCGTCAAGAACCTCCGTCAGGTCAATGACCTGCGGCGGAGGGCTCCACGAGCTCGACGAGCACGCCGCCGGCGTCCTTCGGGTGCACGAAGTTGATGCGCGAGTCGGCGGTGCCGCGGCGCGGCGCGTCGTAGAGCAGCCGGACGCCCTTGTCCCGCAGAGCGGCGGACGTGGCCTCGATGTCGGCGACCCGGTAGGCCATCTGCTGGATACCGGGGCCGTTGCGGTCGAGGAACTTGCCGATCGCCGAGTCCGGGCGCAGCGGCGCGAGCAGCTGGATCGCGGCACCGGTGGTGTCGCCGGGCGCCGAGAGCATGGCCTCGCGCACACCCTGCTCCTCGTTGACCTCCTCGTGCGTGGAGACGAGGCCGAACGTCGCCCCGTACCAGGCGATGGCCTCGTCGAGGTCGGCGACCGCGATGCCGACGTGGTCCACCCCGATGACGCCGTGCTCGGCAAGACTGATCTGTTCTCCCATGGCGGGAATGTAACCCGGCGGTGTGCTGACGTGGGGTTGTGCGGCGCATCACCACCGTGACGAGGTGGTCGTCCGGGCTCATCGGACGCGCCGGCGGGTATCGTCGGCCGATCCCTGCCACCGCAGTTGCTGGAGGACACGTGTCCGGATCCGTCATCGTCGCAGGTGCCCGCACGCCCATGGGGCGCCTGCTGGGCCAGCTCAAGGACTTCTCCGGAGCCCAGCTCGGAGCCGTCGCCATCAAAGCCGCGCTGGAGCGTGCCGGCGTCAGCCCGGACCAGGTCCAGTACGTGATCATGGGGCAGGTGCTGACCGCCGGTGCCGGCCAGATCCCCGCCCGGCAGGCCGCGGTCGCCGCCGGCATCGGTATGGACGTGCCCGCGCTCACCATCAACAAGGTGTGCCTCTCGGGGCTCAACGCCATCGCGCTCGCCGACCAGCTGATCCGGGCCGGCGAGTGCGACGTGGTGGTGGCAGGCGGCCAGGAGTCGATGACCCAGGCCCCGCACCTGCTGTCGAAGTCGCGTGCCGGCTTCAAGTACGGCGACGTCAGCATGACCGACCACATGGCCAACGACGGCCTGTTCGACTCGTTCGACCAGGTGTCGATGGGAGCCTCCACCGAGAAGCACAACTCCCGCTACGAGATCACGCGGGCAGACCAGGACGAGTTCGCCGCCCAGTCGCACCAGCGCGCCGGCCGTGCGGTGGCGAGCGGGCTGTTCGGCGACGAGATCGCCCCGGTGGAGGTGCCCCAGCGCAAGGGTGACCCGATCGTCGTCGACGCGGACGAGGGCATCCGTCCCGAGACCACGGCCGAGAGCCTGGGCAAGCTGCGACCGGCGTTCTCCGCTGACGGCACCATCACGGCCGGTTCGTCGTCGCCGATCAGCGACGGCGCTGCCGCGGTGGTGGTGATGAGCAAGGCCAAGGCCGAGGAGCTGGGCCTGACCTGGCTGGCCGAGATCGGTGCTCAGGGCATGGTGGCAGGCCCCGACGACTCGAGCCTGCACGAGCAGCCGGCCAACGCCATCGCCGCGGCCTGCGCCAAGGAGGGCATCGCGCCCGCCGACCTCGACGTCATCGAGATCAACGAGGCGTTCGCCGCGGTGGGCGTGGTGTCCACCCGCAAGCTCGGCGTCGACCCGGAGAAAGTGAACCCGAACGGCGGCGCGATCGCCCTCGGGCACCCCATCGGCGCGTCGGGAGCGCGGCTCGCGCTGCACCTCGCCCTCGAGCTCCAGCGACGCGGCGGCGGCGTCGGTGCCGCGGCGCTGTGCGGTGGCGGTGGGCAGGGCGATGCCCTGATCCTGCGCGTGCCGGCCTCGAGCTGACACCTCCGAGACGGCACGGGCATGGCGCGGCGGCTCGACGTCCCCGACCTGGTGGAGCGGGCCCGGCGGGGAGAGCAGCTCGCCGTAGGGCGGCTGCTGTCGCTCGTGGAGTCCGACACTCCCGCAGGGCGTGAGGCCCTGCGGGAGGTGGCGGCCGCGCTCGCCCCGCACACCGGCCACGCGCACGTGGTGGGCCTGACCGGCCCGCCCGGCGTGGGCAAGAGCACCACCACGTCCGCGCTGGTGGGGGCGCTGCGCGCGCAGGGCCGACGAGTCGGCGTGCTCGCCGTGGACCCGTCGTCCCCCTTCTCCGGCGGGGCGCTCCTCGGTGACCGCGTGCGGATGGGCGAGCACGCCACCGACGACGGCGTGTTCATCCGCTCGATGGCCACGCGCGGCCACCTCGGCGGGCTGTCCTGGTCGACCCCGCAGGCGCTGCGCGTGCTCGATGCCGCCGGCTGCGACGTGGTGCTGATCGAGACCGTGGGCGTGGGGCAGAGCGAAGTGGAGGTGGTGGCGCTCGCCGACACCACGGTGGTGCTGCTCGCACCCGGGATGGGTGATGGGGTGCAGGCGGCGAAGGCGGGCATCCTCGAGGTGGCCGACGTGTTCGTGGTGAACAAGGCCGACCGCGACGGCGCCCCCCAGACGGTGCGCGACCTCCGGCACATGATCTCCCTCGGCGGCACCTCGGACGACGGAGCGTGGAAGCGCCCGGTGGTGAGCACGGTGGCGTCGCGGCAGGAGGGTCTCGATGACCTCGTGGCCGCCCTCGACACCCACCGCGACTGGCTCGACGCGAGTGGCGAGCGGGAGCGCCGCAGACTCGCCCGCGCGGCCGGGGAGATCGAGGCGATCACCCTGGACGAGCTGCGCACCCGCATCGGTGACGTCCGCGGCGGGAGCGGGCTGCCCGATCTCGCGAGGCGGGTGGTGGCCGGCGAGATCGACCCGTACCGCGCGGCCGAGGTGCTGGCGGGTGGCGTGGGGTCGGCCACGGGCTGATCCGGGGCCGGTGCGCCGGAGGGCTCGGGCCCGGTCGGCGGCGGCATGATCGGCGTGGCGCGCACGTGAGCGCCGCGGCGTGCCCGTGATGGGGATCATGGTGGCCCCAGCCGTGCGGGGATGCGGGTGGACCCGATGCGGACGGCGATCGCGCGGGCCTCGCGGGCGTGCTCGGCTGCGTCGTCGGGATCGTTACCGGCGAGGGCCACCGCCAGATCCGCGTGCAGCGCCCCCCGGTGCCGCGCCGACCGCGGCGCCGCGGCCAGGGCCTCCCGCAGCGGCGTGACGGCGGACGGGTCGTGCAGGGCCACCAGCGCCTCACCGCGCTGGCGGTGGAGGTCGGCGAGCTCGATGTCGGCGAGCTCGATCACGAGCGGGCCGGGCCATGCCCGGTCGACGCCGGACGCCGGCCCACCCTGCGATGACGCTCCGTGGGGCAGGGACCGCTCGGCGCGGCCGAACGCCTCGTGTGCGGCCTCCGGGTGACCGGCGGCGGCGTTCGCCAGGCCACGGGCGATCTGCCAGCGGACCACGGCTGCGGACGGCCCGTCCGGGGGCTCACCGCCGAGCAGGGTGAGCGCGGCGGCCGGCTCCCCGGCCTCCACCAGCACCGAGGCCAGCCCGGCGAGAGCCGCCGCCGCGGCCACCGGCCGGTGCGCCTCCCGTGCCGCCGCGCGGGACCGCTGGTAGGCCTCCCACGCGCGGTCGAGCTCGCCCGTGTCGAGGAACTGCGCCCCGGCGAGCGCCGTGGCGCCGGCCAGTACGGCGGCGACGGCAGCGCGCCGCT
>NZ_JAOPWR010000359.1 GCF_025965585.1 Pseudonocardia sp. | reverse complement strand
GGCACGGCCAGGACCTCGTCGGCGGGCTCGCCGTCGAGGCCCGTGTGCATGATCGACGCGAATCCCCGGGTGGTGGGCGCCTCCGGCGGTGCCGAGAAGAACAGGCGCACCGCCCGCTTGCCCTCCGGCTCCACCTCCACCGCCAGGAACAGCGGCGACTGGCACTCGTGCACCTGCTCCATCGTGTCGGCCGCGTCGGCGTAGCGCTCCGGCAGCGCCGGCAGCTCCCGGGAGAGCTCCAGCAGCAGCTGGAGGCGGTCCTTCGGCCCGACGCCCGTGAAGTCCTCGACCAGTTCCTCGAGCTGGGGTGGCAGGCTCACCGGGCACCTCTCCTCGTCCATCGTGAGTTCATCTCGCGTTCATCATGTATTTCCTCGGCGTCGAGGTCCTCCTTGACGGGAACCAGGCCTCCCCGAGACGGGGCCGGCTCCATCCGAGAGGGGTCAGCATGCATGACGTCGTGTACGAGGCGCCCGGCGAGGGCTCGTGGGAGCTGGAGTCGACACACTTCCAGCGTCCGATCAGCAGGTTCGCCGCGAACGCGTTCCGGTCCGGCTTCCCCCGGGGCTTCGCCGAGGGCACCGCCCGCTACGGGATGCTGGTCGACCACATGGAGCCGGCGGTCGTCAACGGGTTCATCTACACGAAGCTCGCGATGTTCGGGGACGACCGGCCCGGCGGGGCGACGCCCGACGAGCTGCAGGCCCGGATCATGACGTCGGTCCGCGCGTTCGCGGAGAAGCAGTGGCGGCAGGACCTCGCCCACTGGGACGAGATCGACCGGCCGGCCGCGATCAACGGCCACCTCGACCTCCAGGATGTCGACCCCGCCGCGCTGTCGGACGAGGAGCTGGCCGCGCACCTGATCCGCTGCTTCGAACACGTCGAGTCGATGCACTACCTCCACCACAAGTACACCGCGTCCGCCACGATCGCACTCGGCGACTTCCTCGCGGCCGCGCAGCAGTGGACCGGTGCCGGCGCGGGCGAGCTGATGGAGCTCCTGCGCGGCACGTCACAGATCTCCACCGGCTTCGCGGCCGTGGAGCTGGACACCGTGGCCGATGCCGTCTGCGCCAGCACCACCGCGACCCGGACGCTCGCGGAGGCCGGGCCGCCCGCCGACACGCTCGCCACGCTCGCGGCCGATCCGGACGTCGGCGAGCAGGTGCAGGCCTACCTGGACGCGGTCCGGTTCCGGTCCGTCGGCTACGACGTCAGCGAGCCCACCGCGGGCGAGATGCCCGCGCTGCTCGTCGAGGCCGTCCGCGCCGCCGTCGCCGGAGCCACGGCCGCACCGCAGGACGAGGACAAGCTCGCCGCGGTCCGGGCGCGGGTGCCGGCCGAACACCTGGCCGACTTCGACGAGCGGCTCGGTGAGGCACGGCTGATGAACCGGCTGCGTGACGAGCGGGGCGCCTACTCCGACGGCTGGGGCACGGGGTTGGCGCGGCGGGCCCTGCTGGAGGCGGGCCACCGGCTGGTGGCGGCCGGCCTGCTCACCGCTGCGGCGCACGCCGTGGACGCGGACGCGGACGAGCTGGCGGGGCTGTTGCGCGGCGAGCCCGGCCCGAGCGCCGACGAGGTGGCCGAACGCTACGACTGGCGCACGTCGCACGCGAACGAGGACGCGCCGCCGCTGCTGGGCCCGGTGCCGTCCCCGCCCCCGCCGCTGGAGATGCTGCCGCCCCCGGCCCGCCGCGCCGCCATGGCCATGGGCGCCACGATGGCGAACATCTTCGGGGTGCCCGACACCCCGAACTCCGACACCGTGGTCCACGGGCTGGCGGTCAACGACGGCGTCTACGAGGGCACCGCGCGGCTGGTCGACGACTCCGCCGACTTCGGGCGCATCCAGCGGGGCGACGTCCTGGTGGCGCGGATGACCTCGCCGTACTTCAACGTCGTCCTCCCCCTGCTGGGCGCGATCGTCACCGACCGCGGCGGCCAGCTGTGCCATGCCGCGATCGTCGCCCGGGAGTACGGGATCCCGGGCATCGTCGGTACCCGCGAGGCCACCCGCATGATCCCCGACGGGGCGCGGGTCCGGGTCGACGGGACCACCGGTGCTGTCCGGCTGCTGGGATGAGCCGCCGATGATCTGCGCACTGGCCGATGCGACGGACACGGAGGCGTTCGGGGGCAAGGCCGTTCAGCTCGGTGTGGGGATCCGCGCCGGGCTCCCCGTCCCGGCGGGGTTCGCGGTGTCCGCCGACCACGTCGAGGCGGTGGTGGACGCCGACGCGGCTGCGCTCACCGAGCTGCAGGCGGCGTGCGCGGGAGGGGCCCGTCGTGCGGTCCGTTCCAGCGCGCTCGGTGAGGACTCGGGCGCGGCGAGCTTCGCCGGCGCGCACCTGACAGTGCTGGGGGTGCGCGGCGCCCACGCGGTCGTCGACGCCGTCCGGCAGGTGCACGCGTCGGGTCGGGCGGCAGGTGCGCAGGCCTACCGGGCTCGGCTCGGGCTCGGCTGCACGTCCCGGATGGCGGTGGTGGTGCAGGAGCTCGTCGACGCCGACGTGGCAGGCGTGCTGTTCACGAGGAACCCCGTGACCGGGGCCGCCGAGCGGGTGATCGAGGCGAGCTGGGGGCTCGGTGAAGCCGTCGTCGCCGGGCTGGTCATCCCGGACCGGTACCGGCTGGACACCACGGGCCGGCTGCTGGAACGCCGTCTCGGTGATAAGGACACGGCGGTCCGTCGCAGCGTCGCCGGTGGTACCGAGGAGGTGGCGGTCGCCGTCGGGCTCGCCGCCGCGCCGTGCCTGGGAGAGGCCGAGCTGGCGGCGCTCCACGGGCTCGCGTCGGCGTGCGACCGCGTGTTCGGGTCCACGGAGCACGACATCGAGTTCGCGTTCCGCTGCGGCACCTTGTTCCTCCTGCAGCGACGGCCGATCACCGGTGGCTGAGTCCGTGGCGGCCGGGCCGCAGGCGGTCGGGCGCAGCTCCTGGACGGGTCTCGCGGCGGCGCTCCTGTCCGCGTCGCTCCTGCCGCTCAACTCGACGATGATCTCGGTGGCGCTGCCGGACATCGCGCGCCAGTTCGATCGCGCCTCCGGCACCGTCACGCAGACGCTCGTGGGGATCTACCTCGTCGCGGCGATCGTGCTGCAGAGCCCCGGCGGCAAGCTCGGCGACAGGCTGGGCCACTGGCGGATGTTCGCGCTCGGCCAGGCCGTCACGGGCCTGGGCTCGGTGCTCGGGTTCCTCGCACCCGACCTCGGGACGCTGGTGGTGGCCCGGGTGCTGATCGCGGCCGGCGGTGCGGTCATCGTGCCGACGACCGTGGCGCTGCTGCGCAGCGAGCTGCCGCCGGAGCGCCGGGGACGCGCGTTCGGCATGTTCGGGGCCGTCATGTCGCTGGCTGCCGGCATCGGACCGGTGGTGGGCGGCGAGCTGGTCAGCGCGTTCGGCTGGCCGAGCATCTTCGTGGTCAACCTGCCGGTGCTCGCGGTCTCGGCGGTGCTGGCCGCGACGGCGCGCCGCGCGTCCGGGGTGGCGGGTGGGGCACCCCGTCCCCGGTTCGACTGGACGGGGTCGCTGCTGCTCGCAGCGTTGCTGACCGCGTTCGTGCTGGGTCTGGAGGCCACCGGGGCAGCCTCCGTGCTGCTGCTCGGGGTCTGTCTCGTGCTGGTGGTGCCGTTCGTGTGGCGGGAGCGTCGCGCCGAGGACCCGGTCGTGGCGTTCGCGCTGTTCCGGTCGCTCCCCTTCACCGCAGGCACCGTCCTCATCGCGGTGCAGAACCTCGCGATGTACACGCTGCTGTTCGAGCTCCCGCAGGTGCTCACCGCCCTGTTCGCCATCGACGCGGCGAGCACCGGCCGGTTGCTGGTGTCGATGATGGTGGCCACGGTCGCCACGTCGCTGGTCGCCGGCCGGCTGGTGGACCGGTTCGGGCCCCGCCCGGTGGCGGTCGTCGGGTCGCTGGCGTGCCTCGCGGGGCTCGGGATGCTCGCGGCGTCGGGCCTGACGTCGCCGGGTCAGGTGCGATTGCCGCTGGTGGTGCTGGGCATCGGGATCGGGCTCGCCACCCCGGCCGCGCAGAGCGCCTCGCTCAGCGCGGTCGACCGCCGCGAGAGCGGCATGGCCGCCGGGGTGAACTCGACCATGCGCTATCTCGGCGGCGTGGTCGGCATCGCCGTGCTGGGACGGCTGCTCGACGTCGGCGGGAACCGCGAGGAGGTCCTCGGCGAGCACCGCATCATGCTCGCGGTGTTCGCCGGGGCACTCCTCGCGGGCCTGGTGAGCGCGGCGGCCCTGCCCGGGCGCGCGGCGCGGCCCGCCCCGGTGGGGCAGGCCTGAGGCCGCTCAGACGGAACCGCGCTCCGCGCCCTGCACGATCGGCACGCGCACGGCGTTGCCCCACTCGGTCCAGCTGCCGTCGTAGTTGCGGACGTTCTCGAAGCCGAGCAGGTGGGTGAGCACGAACCACGTGTGGCTGGAGCGCTCGCCGATGCGGCAGTAGGCGACGACGTCGTCGTCGGCCTTGAGCCCCTGCTCCTCCAGGTAGATGGCCTCGAGGTCGGGGCGGGACTTGAACGTGGCGTCCTCGGCGGCCGCGCGGGCCCACGGCACGCTCGCCGCACCCGGGATGTGGCCGCCGCGGACGGCGCCCTCCTGCGGGTAGTCGGGCATGTGCAGCAGCTCGCCGGAGTACTCGCCGGGGGAGCGGACGTCCACCAGCGGCTTGCCGAGGTGGGCGAGCACCTCGTCCTTGAAGGCGCGGATCTTGCTGTCGTCGCGCTCCACGACCGGGTAGGAGACGGTCTCGGGCTTGGGCTGGTCGGTGGTCATCTCGCGGCCCTCGGCCAGCCACTTGGCACGCCCGCCGTCGAGGATGCGGACGTCCGCGTGGCCGAAGAGGCTGAACACCCACAGCGCGTAGGTGGCCCACCAGTTGTTGCGGTCGCCGTAGATGACGACGGTGGTGTCGCGGCCGATGCCGCGCTCGCCGCAGATCTCGGCGAAGCGGGCGCCGTCGACGTAGTCGCGCGTGACCGGGTCGTTGAGCTCGGTGTGCCAGTCGACCTTCACCGAGCCGGGGATGTGCCCGGTGTCGTAGAGGAGCACGTCCTCGTCGGACTCGACGACGACGAGCCCCTCGGCGCCGAGGTTCGCGGCCAGCCACTCGGTGGTGACGAGGCGCTCCGGGTGCGCGTAGGCGGCCAGCTTCGGGTCGGTGTCGTTCTGCAGAGCCATGGGGCCGAGATTAGACCTGCCGTCGAGCGGCTCGCCGCTCGCGCGTCAGCGCTGCCACAGGTCCGTGACGGTCACGCCGACGCCCGCGAGCAGTCGTCGGACCAGCGGCAGGCTGAGCCCGATCACGTTGGACGGATCGCCGTCGATGCCCTCGACGAACCAGCCGCCCAGCCCGTCGAGGGTGAACGCCCCGGCGACGGCCAGCGGCTCCCCGGTGCCGATGTAGGCGTCGAGCTCGGCGTTGGTGGGCTCGCCGAACCGGACGACGGTGACGGCGTGGCCCTCGGCCACGCGGTCGATCTCGCCGTCGACCATGCGGAGCACCGCGTGCCCGGTGAGCAGCTCGCCCGTGCGGCCGGCCATGGCGCGCCAGCGGCGCCGCACCTCGTCGGCGTCGGCGGGCTTGCCGACGAGCTCGCCGTCGAGGTGGAGCATCGAGTCGCACCCGATGACGAGCGCGTCGGGGTGGGCGCCGGCGATGCGGCGCGCGATGGTGGTGGCCTTGGCGCTCGCGAGCGTGGTGACCTTCTCGCCCACCGACGCGTGCGCCACGGAGTCCAGGACCGCCTTCTCGTCGAGATCGGCCACCTCGACGGCCGGATCGAGGCCGGCCGCCGTGAGAATGCGAAGGCGGGCTGGGGAGGCCGAGGCCAGTACGACGCGCACGGCGCCCGACCCTACGGGGCCGGGCGCCGGGCGCCGTGACCAGGAGCGTCGGTGGGGATCAAGGGTGTGCCGGGCGGTCAGCCCGAACCGCAGCCACCGCCGTCGCCCCAGGTCCGGGCCGGCTCAGCCGGGGACCAGGCCGTGCCGGTACGCGTACCCCACGGCCTGGGCGCGGTCGCGCAGCCCGGCCTTCGCGAACACGCGGTTGACGTGCGTCTTCACGGTGGCCTCGCTGACCACGAGGCGCCGCGCGATCTCCCCGTTGGACAGGCCGGTGGCGATCAGCCCGAGCACCTCGGCCTCGCGCGCGGTGAGGTCGTCGGGGGGTGCGGCGGGCGCCGTCGGGCCGGCCGCGACGAGTGCGGCGAGCGCGGCGGAGTCGATGGTCGACTGGCCGGCGGCGGCGGAACGCAGCGCGTGCCCGATGGCCTCGGCATCGGCGTCCTTGGACAGCCAGCCCACGGCCCCGGCGCGCAGCGCGTCGAGGACGGAGGCGTCGTCGGCGTAGGTGGTGAGGACGACGACCGCCGTGCCGGGGTGCTCGGCGCGCACCCGCCGCGTGGCCTCGACGCCGTCGCACCCGGGCATGCGCAGGTCGGTGAGCAGCACGTCGGGGGCGTGCTCGGCGACCAGGGCGACGGCCCGCTCGCCGTCGGGCGCGGCGCCGACGACCTCGATGCCGGGCAGCAGCCCGAGCAGCGTGGCGAGGCCCTCGCGGACGATGGTCTGGTCGTCGGCGAGGACGACGCGGAGGTCCGCCGCGCCGGTCACGGGACCGCCGGCAGCTGCAGCCGCACCCGCCATCCGTCCTCCACAGGTCCCACGTCGAGCTGCGCCCCGGCGAGCGCCGCGCGCTCCGCCATGCCGACCAGACCGTAGCCGCCCGGACGGACGGGGGCGGGCGCGCCCGCGTGGTCGCGGACCTCCAGCTCGGTCATCCCGTCGCGGTGCGACAGGCGCACCGACACCGGCGCACCCCCCGCATGCTTGCGGACGTTGGTGAGCGCCTCCTGGGCGGTGCGCAGGATCGTCTCGCGGGCCCCGGGGCCGAGCGGCCCCTGCTCGCCGGCGATCTCCAGCGTCGCGTCCGGGGTGTCCGCGACGAGCGCGCGCAGCCCGGCCGCCAGGTCCACCGGCTCGGTGCGCAGCGCGGTCACGGCCCGGCGGGCCTCGGCGAGCCCCTCGGCGGCCAGCCGCTGGGCGCGTTCGATCTGGGCGACGGTGTCGGGTGCGGCGCCGTCGCGCTGCAGCATCAGCCGCGCGCCCTGCAGCTGGACCGAGAGCGCCGACAGCGAGTGCGCGAGCACGTCGTGGACGTCGCGGGCGATGCGCGCGCGCTCGGCCAGTGCGGCGGCGCGGGCGTGCTCCTCGTACACGCGGGCGTCCGCCACGAGCGTCAGCTCCCGCTGCTCCAGCCGCCGGGCGCTCTCCCGGCGGCTCATGCCGAACAGCAGGACCGCGACCAGCCCGACCGCGAGCACAGCGAGCCCGCCGAGCGAATCGTGGCGCAGCACCAGGAACGACCCGAGCCCGGTGCCGACGGTGATCGCGACGGCGGCGGGAGCGGGGAGCCGGGCCCCGGCGGAGAGCACGGCGTAGATGCAGAACGCGATCGGCGTGGACCAGACGCCCACGGCCGCCACGAGCACAACCCCTGCCGCCCCGGTGAGGACGATCCCGGCCGGTGCGATCCACGGCGGAGTCTCCGCCCGGAGCGCGGTGACGATCCACCCGGCGCTCGCCAGGACGGCCGCCACGATCGCGGGGCCGAGGTGCTGCACGGGCGTACCGGTGGCGAACGTGGCCACCAGGATGATCGGCAGCCAGACGAGGTTGCTGACCAGCCGTACCGGGCCCCAGTCCGTGCTCACCGGCCGAGTGTGGCCCGCGCCCCGGCGCCGCGTCGATCCCCGGACGGGCGGAGCGGCCGTCCGTCGGCGCGCACCCTCGCGGCCAGCACGAGGTACTGCGCCCTGATGCTCACGCCGAAGCCCAGCGTCAGGGTGGCCGCCGTCGCCTGCCCGGCCGGCGTGCCCACAACCAGCACGCCCACCAGCACGCGCGCACCGATCGAGACGGCCCACAGCACGAGGCTGAGCGCGCCGCCGCGCCGGTAGAGGTAGCCCTCGCGCAGGCTCAGCCGGATCGCCGCGCCGCGGACCGCGCCCAGGGCGGCGGTCAGCAGGAGGTCGCCCGCCACGACGGCGACGGCGAGCAGCGTCCACCGCACGTCGGCCTGGACGGTCTGCACGAGTCCCCACACCACGAGGACCAGCGGCAGGACGAACGAGCTGCCCGTCGTGACGAAGCGGCCGACGAACTGGCGGTAGATGATCCACACGATCGCGAGGGCCGGGATGAGGTACGAGCCGATGTCCATGCCCGCAAGGCTGCTCGCCGCGCGGCCGCCGATCGTCGGTCCCGGAGCGGACGCGGGGTGGAGATCGCGGGTCCACCCGTGGGTGGACCCGCCCGCCGGTCACTCGCTGACGGTGACGCCCCCGGAGTCCTTCAGGTACTCCGGCTTCACCGACGCGACGGGGAGGTAGTGGTCGTCCTCGACGACGGTGTCGTCGCCCTCGGCGATCACGGTGCCGTTCCAGGTGGCCTTCACAGAACAGGTCCGGCCCGTCGATCCGGAGGGGCGCCTGTCGCCGCCACCGGTTCGTGAGATGACGGTCAGGGCGGTTCGATCACGGACCGATCGCCCTGAGCGTCATCTCACGGGTCAGCGGGGCCAGGTGGAGGCGCGCCACGCGCCGGGCCCTGGGCTCAGCTGCGTCCGCAGTCGTGCCGCCGGGTCGTTCCACGCGCTGCGCGGCCGCGGGGCGGGCTCACCGCCCCCTGCGCTCGCGACGGCCGCGAGCGTCACCGTCAAGGCGGCGAGCTCCTCGTCGGTGGGCTCGCCGCGGACGACGCGGAACAGTGCCCGCCGTTCCTCAGGAGTGGCCTCGGCGTCCCCCGTCACAGCGGAATGTTCCCGTGCTTGCGGGCGGGGACCGCCTCGCGCTTGGTGGCCAGCGTGCGCAGCGCCCGCCCGACGTAGCCGCGGGTGTGCGACGGCGGGATGACGCCGTCGATGTAGCCGCGGTCGGCCGCGATGTACGGGTTGGCGAGCGTGTCCTCGTACTCCTGCTGCAGCTCCTTGCGCCGGACGGCGAGCTCGTCGCCCTCCAGCGCGGCCAGCTCCTTGCGGTAGAGGATGCTCACCGCGCCCGGCGCACCGGTGACGGCGATCTGGGCGGTGGGCCACGCGATGTTGATGTCGGCGCCCAGGTGCTTGGAGCCCATCACGTCGTAGGCGCCGCCGTACGCCTTGCGGGTGATCACCGTGATCTTGGGCACGGTCGCCTCCGCGTACGCGTAGATGAGCTTGGCGCCGCGCCTGATGATGCCGCCCCATTCCTGTGCCGTTCCGGGCAGGAAGCCGGGCACGTCCACGAACGTCAGCACCGGGATGTTGAACGCATCGCAGGTCCGGACGAAGCGCGCGGCCTTCTCCGCGGCGTCGATGTCCAGCGTGCCGGCGAAGTGCAGCGGCTGGTTGGCCACCAC
>NZ_JAOPWR010000043.1 GCF_025965585.1 Pseudonocardia sp. | reverse complement strand
CCGGTCCCGGGCCCTGCGCCGCCCGGCGTGCCGGCGGTGGCCGGGTCGCCCTCGCCCGGTTCGCCGCCGGTCGGGCTGCCCGGCCCGCTCGACGCTCCACGGTCCTCGGCGGTCGGGACGCGGTCGTCCAGCAGGTTCGACGGACCACCGTTGCCCGACATCGGGGCGGCGCCGTCCGGCTCGGGGACCGGCTCCACCCGCTCAGCGGAGGAGCCGGACCGGTCGTCGCCGCGCACGCTGCGGCCGGGGAGGACGCCGGGCGGTGTGCGGTCGCCAGGGGACGTCGCGGCGGGGGGCGATGGTGCGGCGGCCGACACGTCGACGGGCGCGAGCGGGGCGCGCGGACCGCTCACCGGGAAGGTGACGGCCGGGCCGAGCCACAGGTCGGGGGCGAAGGGGGCGCCGGACAGCAGCTGCCAGAGCAGCGTCCCGCCACCGACGATGACGACGACGCACAGGGTCCACCCGAGACGGGCGCGCACGATTGCCGCCGTCGCGCGCCGCCCGCTCCGGTCGTCCACCCCGAGCACGCGGCGCTGCAACGGTGTCAGGACGGCGTCCGCCCCTTCGTGCAGCAGCGGCTGGGTGCGCGCCACGACGTGCCACCGGGCGGTCACGGGCGCCCCCTTCCCTCGGGCCGCGCCGATCCTGGCAGGTGGGCGCGGATGAGGGACCTGCCCGATGGTCGTAGTACGTCGGCGCTTCCCGTCGGCGCTGTCCGTCAGCGCCGCCGGTCCGCGCAGGCCAGACACGTCTCCGCCGCGGGGAGGGCGTCGAGCCGGACGGCGGGGATCGGCGCCCCGCAGCGCAGGCACCGGCCATAGGTACCGGCCGCGAGTCGCTCGTCCGCACGGTCGAGTGCGGTGAGGTCGCGGCGGGCGCCGGCGAGCAGCCCCTGCAGCTGGGCGCGCTCGTAGGCGATGGTCACGCCCTCGGGATCGTGCTCGTCGTCGTGGGTGGTGAGGGACTGCTCGTCGGCCAGCCCCGCGACCTGACGGGCCAGCGCTGCGATGCGTCCCGCGGTGGTCTCCCGCTCGGCCGCGAGCCGGGCCGCGGCGTCGTCCGGTGCGGGGTCCATCCGCACAGCCTGCCCCGTCGGCGGCCGGAACGGGGCAGGACGGGTAGACTCACCAACGGTCGCGTCCCTCGCGACGTGGCTTCGCCCGAGACCCCGGTGCGCCGTCAGGCGCGACCCGGAAGGCCTCGGATGACTCCGGCTTCCTCAGCCCCCGCGGCACTCGAACGGCGACCCGACGGCGACTACGCGCAGCTGTCCCGCATGATCCGCGACGCCGGACTGCTGCGCCGCCGCCACGGCTGGTACGCCGTCACGGTGACCCTCTGCCTGGCGGCCTTCGCCGGTGCGTGGGTGCTGTTCGGCCTGCTCGGCAACTCGTGGTGGCAGCTGGGGACCGCCGTGCTGCTCGCCGTGGCCTTCGCCCATGTGGCGTTCCTCGGCCACGACGCAGGGCACAAGCAGATCTTCCGCGACCGCCGTGCGAACGACGTCCTCGGCCACGTCGCCGGTGGCCTGGTGGGGCTCAGCTACGGCTGGTGGATGGGCAAGCACAGCCGTCACCACGCCAACCCGAACCACGAGGACGAGGACCCGGATCTCCACATCGCGATCCTCGCGTTCACCGACGGCCAGTCCCGCACCCGGAACGGGTTCTACCGCTGGACGGCGAGCCACCAGGCCTACCTGTTCTTCCCGTTGCTGCTGCTGGAGGGCTTCGCGCTGCACGCGTCGGGCATCGATGCCGCCGTCCGCGGCGAGCTACGGCGGCTCACCCTCGAGCGCGTCCTGCTCGGGGTGCACGTCGTCGCGTACCTCGGGGCCGTGTTCACGGTGCTGCCGTGGCCGAAGGCCCTCGCGTTCATCGCGGTCCACCAGTGCCTGTGGGGCCTCTACATGGGCTTCTCGTTCGCCCCGAACCACAAGGGCATGGAGACGATCCGCGCCGGAGACACCACCGGCTTCCTGCGCAAGCAGGTGCTGACCTCCCGTGACGTCGGCGGCCGCGGCGCGAGCGTCGCGCTCGGCGGGCTGAACTACCAGATCGAGCACCACCTGTTCCCGACCATGCCGCGGCCGAACCTGCGCCGCGCCCAGCCGATCGTGCGGGCCTTCTGTGACGAGCACGGCGTCAGCTACACGAGCTGCTCGCTGGCCCGCTCCTACGGTGACGTCCTGCGCCACCTGCACGCGGTCGGCGCGCCGTTGCGTGCCGGCACCTCCATCACGGAACCGGACACCCCCTGACACGGACCCCCCCGGGCCCATCCCCGCCACCGACGGCCCGTGTTCGGGCCGGCCCCGCGCCCGACGCGCGCCGCGTGCCCCCGTCCGGCGGACGCCCACGACCCCATCGGAGTGTGGTTCTGCGCCGTCACCAGCAGCCGCGGTCTGACCCGCGGCCGGCTCTGTGTGGGCTCCGCGGTGGTCCGATCGGATCCAGGCTAGGAACCGCCGAGGAGACCGCCGACCGCCCCGGTCACGGCCTTGGCGGTCGACGCCACCGGCGCTGTGACCTGCTCGGCCGCGTTGGTGAGCGGCTCCGCGGCCTTCTGTGCCGTCTCCACCGCGGGGGCGGCGTCGTCGGCCGCTCGTGAGGTGCCGGCGACGGAGGTAGGGGCCACGTCGGCCGCCGGGGGAGCCGTGCTCGACGCCGCGTCGTCCACGACCGCCGCGACGCTCGGCACCGCTGCTGCGACCGGGGCGGCCACCTTCTCCACCACGGGTGCGGCCTTCGTGGCGACCGGGGCCACGACCGGGGGCGCCTCGGCGACGGCTGCGGGGCCCGGCGCGGGCTTGCTGACCGCGCCGGTCACGGGCGCGGTGACCCCGGCGGCCCCGGTGACCACGGGGACCACCGTGGAGACCGCGGCCGTGACGGGTGCCGTGACGGCGGGGACCGCTTCGGAGACCGCCGCGGTGACGGGTGCGGTGACCGTCGATGCGGCCTGCGTGACCGGGGTCGTCAGGCCTGCCATCGCGGGCGCCACGCCGTCCACCACCGGCGCGACGGGCAGCGGCACCGCCGGGACCTGCACCGACGGCACGGAGAGCGCCGGGAGCGCGATGTCGGGGAGCGGGACGTCGAGGCCACCCACGGCCAGGTCCGGGGTGACGATCGTGGTCGGCGAGACCGTGACACCGGGCAGCGTGACCTCCGGCGTCGCACCGGTGGAGACGCCGATGGTGGCGCCCGAGACCCCGATGCCGGGCAGCGTGACCTGAGTCGGCGAGGCCGTGACCGGCCCGGCCGCGACACCGCCCACACCGACGCCCGGGAGGTCGACCGTGCCCTTGCCCGTCGCAACGGTGACACCGTCGCCACCGGCCGCCACCGACACCGGCGGTGGCACGACCGTGACCGGCGTGATCGTCACGGGAGGGGTCTGCACACCGCCGATCACGGGGAGGTCGGGCAGCGTCGCCGGGGGGAGCGTGACGACCGGCGTGCCGACCTGAGGGGCCGTCACGGTCACGTCGACCGGAGGCAGGCCGAGCACGGGGGGGACGACCGGTCCGGTGCCGGGGTCGGAACCCGTGCCGGGATCGGTGACGACGGGGGCGCCCGGCGAGCCGGGGTCCGTCGTGGCACCGGTGGCCGGCGGGGCCACCACCGGCGTGCCGGGCGGCGCCGGGGAGGACGGCGAGGTTCCCGTGGAGGGCGCGGTCGTACCGGTCGGCGGCAGCCCGAACGCGCCCTGCCCGATGGACGCGCCGGACGCGACCGGCAGGTCGCCGCCGCCGAGCATGCCGCCGACGGCCGGACTCAGCGGCGCCTGGAACGACACCGCGACCGGCCGGGCGGCAGGCCCGCCCGAGTGCTCCGCCCCGGCCGTGTCCTGCGCCGTGGAGCCCGTGACGCCACCCTCGTCGGGTGCGGTGTTCGCCGGCGGACGGAGTCCCGCCTCGTCGAGCACGGCGGTACCCAGGACGGCGCCGACCGCCAGCAGCGCGCCCGCCGCCGCCGACGCCTTGCGGGCGCTGTGCAGGGACGGCTCCAGCGGCTCCACCGGGGGGCGCGAGTGCCCGCGGGGGACCAGCGGCCGGTCGAACGCGTGGGGTGCCCTGCCCTCCCGCCGCAGGAGCGCGCCGACCGAGATCGCCGGACCGTCCTCGTGCGGCCGAGCCGTCTCGCCGGGAGTGGCGCCGTGCAGCACCACGAGTTCGGCGACCGAGATCGCATCCGACGAACCCCGGCGCTGGGCGGGGATGGCAGGAGGTTCCACGGGGGCGGACCTTCCAAGGGGTGACGACTGGTGGCTGGCGGTGAAGTCCTACCCCCGTCGGGAGCCGACCTGCCAGATGCTGTTCGCCCGTTCATCGGCCATCACCTGAACAGCCGATCGTGCCGTTCGTCCTCTGTGGCCATCCGTTGGTCGTCGCCCGTTCACATTCCTGCGCCGTTCGTCGGTCCACTCAGGACCGAACGGGCTACGCGTCGGGCCCGATCGTCCGGAGCACCTCGGGGCTGATGCCCATCCCGGGGAACGCCGCGAGCGAGCCGAGCGGGAAGTTGCCGATGACGCCGAGCATCTCCGTGTCGCCGAGGATCCCGGCCGGGCGGCCGTCCGGGTCGGTGCCGACGGCCGCCAGCAGCGCTGCCGAGCCCTTCGGGTCGACGAGCCACTCCTGCAGCGTCGACATCGCCGTCAGCGGGCGCGAGGGCGGCGTGGCCTCGACCGTGACGACCCGGCGCAGGCGGAGGTCGCGCGACGACGCCCCGACGGCGATCTCGAACTCCCCGCCCTCGAGGACCCAGCGGGCGTCCCCGGTGGACCAGTAGGACAGGTCGCGGGACCCGAGCGTGACGGTCACCCGCCGCTCCTCGCGCGGCGCCAGCGCCACCTTGGCGAACGCCTTCAGCTCCCGCGGCGGCCGGGCGACCCGGGCCTCCGGATCGCCGACGTACACCTGCAGCACCTCGCTCCCGGCCCGGTTCCCGGTGTTGACGACCGTGGTGGACACCGTCAGAACCAGGTCACCGCCGTCGTGGCTGCCGGTCTGCGTGACGTCGAGGTCGCGGTGGGCGAACGTCGTGTACGACAATCCGTGGCCGAACGGGTAGGACACCGCGCGGTCCTGCGCGTCGAAGCCCCGGTAGCCGACGAACACCCCCTCGCCGTAGCGGACGTGCCCGTCCTCGCCGGGGAAGTTCAGCGACGACGGGTGGTCGGCGAGGCTCAGCGGGATCGTCTCGGCCAGCCGTCCTCCCGGGTCGGCGGCACCGGTCAGGACGTCCGCCACGGCGCCGCCTGCGGCCTGCCCGCCGAGCCAGCACTCCACGATCGCGGTGGCGTGCTGCTCCCACGTGCTCGTGCGCACCACCGACCCGTTGGCCAGCACGACCACCACGGGGAGGCCGGTGGCCGCGAGCCGGGCGAGCAGGTCGGTCTGGGCGGCGGGCAGGTCGATGTGGGTGCGGTCGTAGCCCTCGGACTCGTCGGCGGGCGGCAGGCCCAGGAACGCGAGCACGACGTCGGCGCCCGAGGCGGCGGCCACGGCCCCGTCGGCGAGGCCGGCGGGCTGCTCGCCGTCGACCGCGAATCCCGGCGCGAACACCACCTGCGACGACGGCAGCGCGGCAGTGAGCGCGTCGAGCGCGGCGTCCACGCGTGTCGGGTTCACCTGCGAGCTGCCGGCGCCCTGGAAGCGCGGGGTGCGGGCGAACTCCCCGACCACGGCGATGCGCCCGCCGTCGGCCAGGGGCAGCACCCCGCCGTCGTTGCGCAGCAGCACCGTGCTCGCCGCCGCCGCCCGGCGGGCGAGCGCGTGGTGGGCGTCGACGTCCGCGGTGGCCGGCTGCCGGTTGCGGGACCGCTCCACGAGCGCGACGGCGCGCGCGACCGCGGTGTCCAGTACCTGCTCCTCCAGCGAGCCGTCGGTCACGGCCGCGACGATCGCCCGGTCGCTCACGCCAAGGTTCGGCGGCATCTCCAGGTCCAGCCCCGCGACCAGCGCGGCGACCCGGTCGTGCACCGCACCCCAGTCCGACATCACCAGGCCGTCGAAGCCCCACTCGCCGCGCAGCACGTCGGTGAGCAGCCACCGGTGCTGCGACGCCCAGACGCCGTTGACCCGGTTGTAGGAGCACATCACCGTCCACGGCCGCGCCGTCGTCACGATGTGCTCGAACGCGGGCAGGTAGATCTCCCGCAGCGTGCGCTCGTCGACGTCGGCCGACACGCGCACGCGGTCGGTCTCCTGGTTGTTCGCGGCGAAGTGCTTGACCGAGGCGCCCACGCCCTGGCTCTGCAGGCCCTCCACGAGCGCCGCGCCGAGACGGCCGGCGACGAGGGGGTCCTCCGAGAGGTACTCGAAGTTGCGTCCGCACAGCGGCGAGCGCTTGATGTTGACACCCGGCCCGAGCACCACGGCCACGCCCTGCTCGCGGGCCTCGACGCCGATCGCCGCGCCCACCTCGCGGGCGAGCTCCGGGTCCCACGACGAGCCCAGCGCCGACGCCGTCGGGAAGCAGGTGGCGGGCACGCTGCCCGACAGGCCGACGTGGTCACCGCCGTCGGGCTGGCGGCGCAGCCCGTGCGGGCCGTCCGACACCATGATCGACTCGACGCCGGGCACGGCGGCCGTGTGCCAGAAGTCCGCGCCGAGGCACAGGGCGGCCTTCTGCTCGGTGCTGAGATGTCCGGGGGTGGGCTCCATGGCGGTCATCCTGTCCCGTCCCCGAATATCGCGTCGGCGGCCTCGCTGATGATCGCGTGCATGGCCCATTCGGCCGCCCCGGCGTCGCCGGCCTGCACGGCCTGCGCCACGTCGCCGTGCAGGCGGATCGCGGCGGGTTCCGGGGTGGTGGGCATGAGCCCGTGGTGGGTGCGGCCCGTCAGCACCTCCGCGACGACGTCGGCGAGCGCGGCCAGCATCTCGTTGCCCGACGCCGCGAGCAGCGTGCGGTGGAAGCGGACGTCCGCGTCGAGGTAGGCGTCGAGGTCGCCGGACCGGCCGTGCACCGCCATGTCCATGACGGCGCCGGCGAGATCGCCGCACTGCTCGGGGGTGGCGCGCTGCGCGGCGTAGCGGGCGGCGACGGGCTCGAACCCGGCGCGCAGCTCGGAGAGCGAGCGGAGCTGGTCGTCGCGGCCGGTGCCGGCGAGGCGCCAGCGGATGACCATGGGGTCGTAGACGTTCCAGCGCGACCGCGGCGCCACGGTGGTGCCGACCCGGCGTTTGCTGCTGACCATCCCCATCGACTCCAGCACGCGCACCGCCTCGCGGACGACGGTGCGGGAGACGGTGAAGCGCCGCTCCAGGTCCTCCGAGCGCAGGACCTGGCCCTCGGCCAGCTCGCCGGAAGCGACCAGCGTGCCGATCCGGTCGAGCACATCGGCGTGGAGTCCGTTCACGGTGGGTACCACGCGCTCATCCTGGCACTCCGCTAACGATTCATACGATCTGAATCGATATAGCGTTGCAAAAGTACTATGTATGAGTGGACGCTGAGCGCACACGCCCAGAGAGGACAGCAACGATGCCCGTCCCGCCCACCCCGCCGCTGCTGACGGTCATGGGGGTCTCCGGATCCGGGAAGACCACCGTCGGCGCCGCGCTCGCCCAGCGCCTGCGCGTCCCGTTCGCGGACGCCGACGACCTCCACCCGCCGGAGAACGTCGCGAAGATGGCGGCCGGCGTCCCGCTCGACGACACCGACCGGCTGCCCTGGTTGCACACCATCGGTGACTGGCTCGCCGCGCACGCCGGGAGCGGCGGAGTCATCAGCTGCTCCGCGCTCAAGCGCTCCTACCGCGACGTGCTCCGCGAGGCCGCGCCGGCGCAGTTCTTCGTCCACCTCGACGGCAGCCCGGAGGTCGTCGCGCGCCGTGTCGCCGGCCGCCCGGGCCACTTCATGCCCGCCAGCCTGGTCGACTCGCAGTTCGCCACCCTCGAACCGCTGCAGCCCGACGAGAACGGTGTGGCGCTCGACCTCGACCACCCCGTCGACGACATCGTCGAGGACTACCTCGCGCGGACCGACAGCCCGCAGGGAGACTGAGATGACCACGTCCGTCCTCGCCGCCGAGGCCGCCGCGGCCCCGGGTGGCCAGCTGATCGCGGCCGCGCTCGTCGGTATCGCCGTGATCGTCCTGCTCATCACCCGCCTCTCGGTGCACCCGTTCCTCGCCCTGACGATCGGCTCGCTCGTGGTGGCCGCGATGGCGGGCCGGCCCGTCGCCGACGCCGTCACGAGCTTCTCCAAGGGCTTCGGCGACACCGCCGCGAGCGTCGGCACGCTGATCGCGCTCGGCGCGATGTTCGGCAAGCTGCTGGCCGACTCCGGCGGCGCCGACCAGCTCGTCGACACGATCATCGGCCGCTCCAGCGCCCGCACCCTGCCGTGGGCGATGGCGCTGGTCGGCGCGTTGATCGGGCTGCCGATGTTCTTCGAGATCGGTCTCGTGCTGCTGATGCCGGTGATCTTCCTGGTCGCGCGCCGGTCCGGGTTGTCGCTCCTCGCCGTCGGCATCCCCGCGCTCGCCGGGCTCTCGGCGATGCACGGCTTCATCCCGCCGCACCCCGGCCCGCTCGTGGCCGTCACCGCGCTCAAAGCGAACCTCGGCCTCACGCTCGGGCTCGGTGTGCTCATCGCGATCCCGACCATCGCGATCGCCGGCCCGCTGTTCGCCCGCGTCGTGGCGCGCTGGGTGGACGTGCCGGCGCCCGAGATGTTCTCCTCCGCCGAACCCGCTCCGCCGGAGACCGGTGGCGGCACCGCCGTCGAGACCCGCGTGCGCCCGTCGTTCGGCGTCACGCTCGCCACGGTGCTGCTGCCCGTCGTGCTGATGCTGGGCAAGGCACTCGTCGACATCCTCACCGCCGAGGGCCACCTGCTGCGTGCGGTGTTCGACTTCGTCGGCACCCCGCTGATCGCGCTGCTCATCGCCGTGGTCGTCGCGATGGTCACCCTCGGCCGCGGGGGCGGGATGGACCTTCGTGGGGTCGCGTCGTCGGTCGAGAAGTCGCTGCCGCCGATCGCGGGCATCCTGCTCATCGTCGCCGCCGGTGGCGGCTTCAAGCAGACGCTGGTGGACACGCAGATCGGCGATCTCATCGCCGGGTGGGTGCGCGGCAGCGGCGTCTCGGTGCTGCTGCTGGCCTGGTTCGTGGCGGTGCTGATCCGGCTGGCCACGGGCTCGGCGACGGTGGCCACGGTGACGGCGGCGGGCATCCTCGCGCCGCTGGTGTCGACCCTCGACCCCGGGCAGACGTCGCTCCTCGTGCTCGCGATCGGGGCTGGGTCGCTGTTCTTCTCCTACGTCAACGACGCGGGGTTCTGGCTGGTCAAGGAGTACTTCGGGCTCAGCGTCGGCCAGAACGTCGCGTCCTGGTCGCTGATGGAGACGATCATCTCCGTGACCGGTCTGGTGTTCGTGCTGCTGCTGGGCCTGGTGGTCTGACGGAGACGGCCGCGAACATCGGCAGCCCGACGTCGACGACCGACACGTCCAGCGGCAGCACCGGTTCGGCCACGCCTGCTCCCGTCCGAGTGGACACGCGAACACCATCGTCCGACCTCGCGGCGTCCGGGCGAAGCGGGCAGTATCGGACGGATGATCGTTCGACTGGACGCCGACGGCGCCGTGGTGCGTGACGCCGACGACTGCGGCCGCCTGCACCTCGAGACCGACCTCGACGAGGCCCGCCTGCGCACGGCGCTGGCCACCACGGGTACGGGCGAGCTGGTGGACGCGGACACCGTGCACCTCGACCTCGGCGTGCTCCGCTCCCGCGCCGCGCTGCTCGCCACCACCCCGGACTGGGCGGAGCAATGGACGGCCATGACCGCCTACGCGGAGAGGAAGGGCTGGCTGTCGGACGACGGGCGGTCGGTGCAGGTGCACGTCGAACGGCGGTCAGGCCAGCTGTGAGTCCAGCCAGGTCGTGAGGTCGGCGACCACCTCGTCGCGGTTGGTCTCGTTGAACATCTCGTGGCGCCCGCCGTCGTAGACCTTCGCGGTGACGTCCAGGCCGGCCGTGCGGTAGCGCTCCAGCAGCGGCGTCAGCCAGGCCATCCCCGCGTTGACCGGGTCGTCGCTGCCCGCGATCACGTAGAGCGGCAGGCCCGAGCGGATCGAGGAGGGGTCGGTGAGCCGCGGGGCCGCGGCGACCAGGCCGGCGGCGCCGTCGCTGTCGAGGCCGAACCCGCACAGCGGCTCGGCGACGTAGTCGTCCACCTCCTTCTCGTCGCGGGAGAGCCAGTCGTAGTCGGTGCGGGCCGGTGCGAACGGGGCGTTGAACGCGGTGAGGTCGACGTCCTTGCTCGGGTCGACCGCTGCGGCCACCTCGTCCAGCGCGGCCGTGCCCGAGAGCACCGCGGCGACGACGTCGTCGGAGTGGTCGAGCAGGTACTGCTGCACCACCCACGAGCCCATGCTGTGGCCGAGCACCACGATCGGGATCTCGGGCCGCTCGCCGCGCGTGCTGCGGACCACGAGTGCGAGGTCGGCGACGAGGCCGTCCCAGCCGGGCTTGCCCAGCGTCCCGAGGGGTTGCCCGGCCATGGCGGCGGTGCGCCCGTGGCCGCGCTGGTCGACGGCGAGGACGTCGATGCCGGCGGCGGCGAGCGCCTTGCCGAGCCGGTCATAGCGCAGCGAGTGCTCGCCCATCCCGTGGACGAGGACGAGCGCGGCGCGCGCCGGCTCGTCGGCGGTCCAGCGCTGACCGACGAGCCTGGTGCCGTCGGAGGTGCCCACGAGGAGCGAGGATCTTCCCATCGGGGCAGGCTAATGGCTTCAGGCGCGAACAGGGAGAGCATGAAGTACGCAGAAGGACCGGCCGCCGAGGGCGGCGCCGCGGGCCTCGGCCGGCGCCACGTCCGCCGCACGGCGCTGGGCTCTACTCCGGCCCGGCCAGCACCGTCCCGGTGTCCACAGCGGTCACGGTGATCGCTTCGGCGGGGCAGGACTCCGCCGCGTTCAGCACGGACGGGTCGGGGTCGATCGGCGACGGCACCACGCCCGCCCGGCCGTCGGCGCCCAGCACGAACCGGCCGGCGGCGGTCGAGGTGCACATGCCCGAGCCGATGCAGCTGCCGTGGTCGACGGACACCGTCCACTGCTCGGCTCTCGGCTCGGCCATCACCATCACGCGCCCCAGGCCAGCGGCAGGGCCTTCGGACCGCGGACGAACGCCCCGGTGCGCCACTCGACGTCCTGCGCCGGGACCGCGAGGCGCAGGTCGGGGAACTCGCGCAGCAGCCCGCCGATCGCCTCCTGCAGCTCCATCCGCGCGAGCTGGGCGCCCAGGCAGTGGTGGGCGCCGTGCCCGAACCCGACGTGGCGGTTGTCCGCGCGGTCCAGCACGAGCTCGTCGGGGTGGTCGAAAACGGAGGGGTCGCGGTTGGCGGCCACCACCGAGACGAGCACGGCGTCGCCCTTCCGCACGGTGACGCCTGAGAGCTCCACGTCCTCGGTGGCGATCCGCGGGAACCCGGCGGAGGCCCCGAGCGGGGTGAAGCGCAGCAGCTCCTCGACGCCCGCCGCGATCCCGTCCGGGTCCTCGCGCAGCGCGGCGCCGCGGTCGGGGCGGGTCAGCAGCAGGTAGGTCATGTTGCTGATCTGGTTCATCGTGGTCTCGTGGCCGGCGATGAGGATGCCGACGGCGAGCCCGATGAGCTCGTGCTCGGTGAGGCGGTCCTCCTCGTCGCGGGCGGTCACCATGGCGCCGAGCAGGTCGTCGGTGGGGGTCTCGCGTCGCTGGGCCACGAGCCCGGCCATGTAGGCGAGCATCCGGGTGCGGGCCTCCGCGCGGTCCTCCGGCGTCATCGACGACGTGGAGAGCGCCGCGTCGGCGCCGGCCCGGTAGATCTCCCGGTCCTCGACCGGAACGCCGAGCGTCTCGCAGATGATCGTGACGGGCAGCGGCATCGACACGTGCTGGACGAGGTCGGCGCCGGGGCCCGCGGCGCGCAGGGACGCCAGCATCCCCCTGGTCAGCTCCGCGGCACGGGGGCGCAGCTCCTCCACCCGGCGCGCGGTGAACGCCTTCGCCACGAGGCGGCGCAGGCGGGAGTGCTCCGGCGGGTCCATGTTGAGGATCGAGGAGGCCTCGTTGTCGATCTCCGGACGCACGCGCGGCACGTCGGCCCCGACGACCGCCGCGCGGCTGAACCGCGGGTCGGCCAGCACCGTCTTCACGTCGTCGTAGCGGGTGGCGAGCCACGCGTCGCCGCCGTGGGGCAGCGTGACCCGCGAGACGGGCTCGTCCGCCCGCTGCCGCGCGTACCGCGGGTCGACCTCGAGAGCGTCGGGCGCGGAGAACGGGTATGGGCACGTGCCGGTTGGCCGGGTGGTGGTCATGAGATCCCCGATCTTGTAAGCAATCGCTTACATCAGAGGTTAGGAATGCTCACGGTCACCTGTCAACCGCTGGGCGGGAGACCGAGCAGCGCCCGGGCGGCACGCAGGACGTGGGCCTTCGCGGCCTCGGCGTCGATCCGCCGGCCCTCCGGCGCCACCGTCGGCATGAGCGAGATCCCGAGCAGCCAGCTCAGGAACAGCTGGGCGCGCAGCACGGCGTCGTCGCGGTCGGGGAAGGGGACCAGGTCGGCGAACGCGGCCGTGTACGCCTCGGCCAGCTGGGTCCGCACCTCCTCGCCCACCTGGGCGCTGCTCGCCCCCCGCAGGAGTGCGAGCAGCGGGCCCGCACTGCGCGCCGCCGCGGGGTCGAACATCGTGGCGACGGTGCGCTCCAGCAGTTCGTGGCGCGGGCCCGCGTCGAGCAGGGCCAGGGCCTGGCCGCGCACGGCCTCGGCGAACAACCCCTCCTTGTTGCCGAAGTAGCGGAACAGCAGCGCCTGGTTGACCCCGGCGCGATCGGCCACCGCGCGCACCGTGGTCCGGTCGAACCCGTCGGTGGCGAAGAGCTCGCGGGCCGCCTCCAGGAGCGCGCGACGGGTGGCGGCGGCGTCGCGGGGCCGGACGGGCCCCGGACCACGCGATGACGTCATCGTCGTTCCCTCCCCGGTTGGAGATGGATCAGAACACACCGGGCGAACGGGGCGCGTGTGGGTCCGGGCGAACGGGGGTACACGACCCGCATGGCAGGCCCCGACGACCAGCAGCCCCAGTCCCCCGACCTAGGAGCAGCCGTACAGCTCGACACCGCCGAGACCCTCGACGGCCCGGTCGGCGACGGCGACCCGCTCGACGCGGGCTACGTGCCGCCGGACCGGCCCTACGGCCTCGACGAGGACGCCGTCACCGGCGCCGGCATGCGCGACGGCGACTCCCTCGACGACCGGCTGCGCCGCGAGCAGCCCGAGGACCCCGCGCAGGACCCCGACCGGGCCGGCCGGCTCGTCGCGGACGGCGCCGGGGCCGTCGACGTCGGTGTGGACGGGGGAGCCGCCTCCGCGGAGGAGGCGGCGGTGCACGACATCGGCGACGGCGAGGGGCCGGCGGAGACCGAGCCGTCCCCGAGGGTGTCCGACCCCGCCGCCGACGCCGAGGTGGAGGCGGCCGACGCCGGCAGCCCCCGCGGTGACCGCGCCCTCGGCGACGCGCTGCGCGACGTCCGTGACGACGGTGAGCTCATCCGCGATCCCGACGACGACGGGTTCGTCCCCATCGGCCGGCACGCGCTGCGCGAGCCCGCCGAGCGCCTCGACGCCGCGCGTGAGGCGGGAGGCGCGTCCGCCGCGGCCTACGGGCGTGACGACGTGGGGCCCGGCTCGGGCCTCTGAGCGGGGCCGACGTGCTGCGCTACCGCGTGCCGCCGTCCACCTGGATCACGGTGCCCGTCGTGAACGCCGCCGCGTCGCTCGCGAGGTAGAGCGCCGCGCCGACCACCTCCGAGGGCTGCCCGACCCGGTGCAGCGCGGTGCGCTCCTCCAGCGCCGCGACGACCTCGGGGGTCCAGGCGCGCGAGATGTCGGTGGCGAACGCGCCGGGGGCGATCGCGTTGACGCGCACCTGCGGCCCGTAGGCCTGCGCCATCCCGGCGGTCATCGCGTTGAGGCCCGCCTTCGCCGCGGAGTAGGGCACCGCGGAGGCGTCCGCCCGGAACGCTCCGATGCTGGAGATGTTGATCACTGAGCCGCGCCCGGCCGCGCGCATGTGCTCGGCGAGGAGAGCCGTGAGGCGGAACGGGCCCTTGAGGTTGAGCCCGAGCACGCTGTCGTACTGCGCCTCGGTGAGGTCGGCCAGGCGCTCGTAGAGCGGCGACTTGCCGGCGTTGTTGACCAGCACGTCGACGTGCCCGAAGCGCTCCAGCACGGCGTCGGCGAGCGTCCCGACCTCGTCCCAGCGGCCCAGGTGGCAGGCGTGGGCGGACGCATCGCGGCCCAGGGCGCGGACCTCGTCGGCCACGGCCTCGCAGGCCTCCAGGTTGCGCGACGCGACCGCCACGTCGGCACCGGCCGCGGCGAACGCGAGCGCCATCTCCCGGCCCAGCCCGCGGCTGCCGCCGGTGACCAGCGCGACGCGGCCGGTCAGGTCGAACAGGGCGGCCGGAGTGCTCACGCCTGCTCCCGCAGGAACGCGAGCCCGCGCTCGAACAGCGGCAGGATCGACAGCGCGCGGTCCTCCCACGTTGCGTCGACGCGGCGGCCCGTGCGGTGCAGCCGCACGTTGAACACCGAGATCACCCCGAAGCGGTAGCAGGCCAGGGCCCGGAACCAGCCGAACCCGGCCGTGGACCGCCCGCCGGCCTTCTCGTAGCGCTCCCGCAGCCACGCGGCGTCGGCCGTCACCCGCATCCGCGCGGCGAAGTCCGGGTGCCAGCAGCCCGGGTCGGTGAACATCGCCAGCCAGGCCAGGTCCAGCAGCTGCGCGCCGACGCCGGAGATCTCCCAGTCGACGACGGCGGCCAGCGTCCCGTCGGCGTCGTAGAGCACGTTGTTGGTGTGGTAGTCCCCGTGGAAGATCCCGACGTCCGGGGCGTGCGGGAGATCGGCGAGCAGCGCGTCGTGCAGCGCCGTGCCGGCCTCGGCCCACGTCGGGTCGCTCGCCTTCCCGAGCATCGGCGCCCAGAACGCCACCTCGTCGGCGAGGGAGCGTGGCTCCTCCCAGCCCGCGGGCGGGGGCGTCGCGTGGATCCGGGCCAGCACGCCGACCGCCTGCTCCAGCGCGTCCGGCACCGCCACGGTGGCACTGAGCGCGGTGTCGGCCATGTGCAGCGGCAGCGCGTCGAGCCGATCCTGGACGACGCCGTCGGTGCCGAACCACCGCTCGTCGTCGGTCGACAAGCGCACCGCCGCCACCGGGACGCCCCCGGTGGCGAGTGCGTCCAGCAGCGGGACGATGCGCAGCACGTCGGTGTTGCCGCTGCGGCGCACCCCGGGCGGAGCGAGCCGGATCACCACCGGCAGCCGTGAGCCGTCGCCGAGCACCACGTCGCAGCCGAAGGACAGCCCCGCGTTGCCCGGCATCGGCCAGGCCGCGGTGACGGTGGCGGTGGGGTCGATCTCGTGGCGGGCGAGCGCCTGCATGCCGCTCGCCACATCGGCGGACGTCGGGGTGTTCACGTCCCGCATCAGACCACGCCCGGCGTAGCGTGCGGGAGGTGAAACGTCCGGATCCGCTGCGCTGGCTGTGGTACGCGATGGGCGGACGGCTGTCGATCCGGTACAGCCAGTGGGTGCTGCGCGACGTCACCGCGCCGTGGTGGCGGATGCGGTCGCTGCTCCGCTCGCTCGTGCAGATCCTGCCGGTGGCGGTGCTGATCTACGTGCTGCTGCCGACAGAGCCGTGGGTCCGCCTGATGGCGGTCCTCGGCGGGTTGTTCGTCGGGATGATCTACGCGGTGGCCTACATGGAGGAGGCCTGCGAGAGCCGGGCGCTCAAGGCCGGGTTCCTGCGGGGCACCGCGCAGCAGGTGCGCGACGAGCGGCAGGCGGCCCGGCGGGACCGGGGTGTCAGGCGGTACGCGGAGCAGTTCCGGCGGGACGAGCCGCCGGAGCTGCCCCCTCCTACTCCGCGCAGCTCTGCGTGATCCGGGCGATCTCGCCGTCGATGTCCATGCGGCCGGCCTCGTCACCCAGAGCGACGATCCGCGTGCTGGACTCGACGAAGTCCCGCAGCAGGTCGCGGTCGACCTCGAGCACCGCCCGGCCGTCGGTGGACCGGATCTCGATCTCCACGATGTCGTAGCCCTGCACCCGCTGCGGGCTCATCCGGATGTCGCCGTAGCCGGCGGGACCGTCCAGCGAGTCGACCACCAGGTCGCGGGCCACCAACCACTCGACCCACCGGTCGTGCCTGGTCCGGACGGCCAGGACGACGGCGAAGGGGTCGGCGGCGCTGTAGCTCCAGCGCGTCACGACGGGCGCGGGCTGTCCGTGCAGCACGGTGAACATGTCCTGGTGGACCGAGTCGATACTGGTCTCGTTGCTCATGTCGTCAACCCCTGCCGGTCGTGCTCGGCGCCCCGTGCGCCGGTCTGACTGCTAGATCGCCGCGGCCGGGCGGAACGCTGCACTTCTCGCCGTTGTTCACTCGAACCAGTGAGTACGGCGTTCGGCGGGGACCCTGCGTGACACGGTCGTCACGCCTTCGTGTCGGCGGTGACGAGCCAGATGCCGCCCTGGCCCTTGCGTCCGGGCTGGGCGACCGTGAGCGTGCGCCGCGCCCCGTCGGTGTTGCGGACGTCCACCGTCGTCCTCGCCGAGGTGCCGCCCGGGACCGGGGTGGCGGTCGCTTCGGCCCAGCCGTATGTCGCCTGGACGTAGGACTCCGCCAGGTCGGTCGGGTCCAGCAGCCACGGCTGGGCGCCGCCGTCCACCGCCGCCTGCAGCCGCGTGGGGTTCGCGGTCGGCCACGGCAGCAGCGGGACGGGGGCGGTCGCCGACCTCGGGGGCTTCGTGGGTACGGCGACGGGGGCGGGCGTCGTGGTGGTGGGCGCCGGGGTCGTCGTCGGCGCGGTCGTCGGGGCCGCGGTGGTGGACGGCGCGGCCGTCAGGACCGCGGAGTCCGCGGGGGCCGTGGTGCCACCGCAGCCGGCCAGGAGGACCGCGAGGACGGCGGCGCCGGCCGCGGCACGCAGGGGGGAGACGCTCACGGCGTCAACCGTAGGACGGTGCCGCTCCGGATGCCGCCGCCTGACGTGTCACGTCCGGGTGGGATCGCGCCACGCCTGTCTCCGATCGGAGGTGGGACGCCGGGCTCCGCGATCATTAGGGTGCACCTGAGCAGAGCGGCTACTTCACGAGGTGGATCTATGAACGCGTCCGCAGCGGCCTTCTACGCGGCCCGCGACTTCCTGGTGGCGCACCGGGAGGACTACGACACGGCCTACCGCGACTTCTCCTGGCCGGAGATCGGCGAGTTCAACTGGGCGCTCGACCACTTCGACAACGTCGCCGCGCAGCGGGGCGACCAGCGCGCGCTGTGGATCATCGAGCAGGACGGCAGCGAGGCGTACTGGACCTACGCCGAGATCGCGGAGCGCTCCAACCGGGTGGCCAACTGGCTGCGCGCCCAGGGCATCGCACGTGGCGACCGGATCATCCTCATGCTCGGCAACCAGGTGGAGCTGTGGGAGACGATCCTCGCGGCGATGAAGCTCGGCGCCGTCGTCATCCCGGCCACCACGCTCCTCACGGCCGCCGACCTGCGCGACCGGCTCGACCGCGGCGGCGCCAAGCACGTCATCGTGGGCGGGACGGACACGGGCAAGTTCGACGGGGTCGACGGCGACTACACGAAGATCGCCGTGCGCGACGCGCCCGCGGGCTGGCTCGACTACTCCGACGCCGACGCGGCCTCCGCGGAGTTCAGCGCCGACGGCGTCACCCACGGCTCCGACACCCTGCTGCTCTACTTCACCTCCGGCACCACGGCCAAGCCGAAGCTCGTCGAGCACACCCATGCGTCCTACCCGGTGGGGCACCTCTCCACGATGTACTGGATCGGGCTCGAACCCGGCGACGTCCACCTCAACATCTCCTCGCCCGGCTGGGCCAAGCACGCGTGGAGCAACGTCTTCGCGCCGTGGATCGCCGAGGCGTGCGTGCTCGTCATGAACTACACGAAGTTCGACGCGCCGAGCGTCTTCTCGGTGCTCGACCGCTGCAACGTCACGAGCTTCTGCGCCCCGCCCACCGTGTGGCGGATGCTCATCCAGGCCGACCTGTCGACGCTGGCGACGCCGCCGCAGAAGGTCGTCGGCGCGGGGGAGCCGCTCAACCCCGAGGTCATCGCCCAGATAGACAAGGCCTGGGGGGTGCGGATCCGTGACGGGTTCGGCCAGACCGAGTCCACCGTCCAGATCGGCAACCCGCCCGGCCAGACCGTCAAGCCCGGCTCGATGGGCCGCCCGATCCCCGGTTACCCGATCGTCCTGGTCGACCCGGCCACGGGGGAGAAGGGCGTGCTCGAAGGCGAGATCTGCGTCGACCTCGACCAGCGCCCGCTGGGGCTCATGGTCGGCTACTACGGCGACGCCGAGCGCAACGCCGAGGCCATGGCGGGCGGGGTCTACCACACCGGTGACGTCGGCTCCCGCGACGAGGACGGCTACATCACATACGTCGGGCGTGCCGACGACGTGTTCAAAGCCAGCGACTACCGCATCAGCCCGTTCGAGCTGGAGAGCGTCCTCATCGAGCACCCGGCCGTCGCGGAGGCGGCGATCGTGCCGTCGCCGGACCCCGTGCGGCTCTCGGTGCCGAAGGCGTACGTCGTGCTCGCCGCCGGTTTCGAGCCCACCGAGGAGACCGCGCGCGACATCCTGCAGTTCGCCCGCGACAACCTCGCCCCCTACAAGCGCATCCGCCGGCTGGAGTTCGCGCCGCTGCCGAAGACGATCTCCGGCAAGATCCGCCGCGTCGAGCTGCGGGGCCGGGAGGGCGAGCTGCACGGCGCCGACACCGACACCGTGGTGGCCACCCCGGACGGCGAGTTCACCCTGTAGAACGCGCTGTTCCGTCGAACGGCTCCGCCGCCGGGCCGAACGGTCGTGCACGATATGACTGGGTATGGTCCGGTCGCCGGTCGCGGGCGGCTCGCCGCCCACCGACGGCCGGGCCACGGCAGGAATCCTCCGGCCCCGTCGGAGGTAGCCCGAACCGTGAGCGACGCGCAGGGGGAGCAGATGCAGGCGCACCAGCCGATGGCCGAGGAGATGGCCGGGATGCCGGAGGTGTGGCGCCGGCTGCTGGCCGCGCACGTGCCCGACCGGCTGGGGCGCTGCACGGCGTGCCGGAACTCGAGCGGCTCCGGTGAACGCTGGCCGTGCTCCCTGCACCGCATCGCGGCCGACGCGCAGCGCGTCTACGGGCTGCGGCTGGGTCAGGCGGTCGGCGGGGAGTAGTCGCCCTTCTCGAAGTGGCCGGGCCACTGCTTGTAGGGGATCCGGGTGATGTCGAGCACCTCGCCGATCGTCGACCACTCGTTCTTGCCCAGACGGGCCAGCGGGCGCAGCGCGGCGATGCCGGGCAGGTTGAGGTGCCCGTCGTCGCCCTTCTGCATGGGCTCCCCGTCGAACACGTCTGTGTCCACCGCCGCGTGCACCACGCGGCCGATCACCACGGTCGAGTCGCCCAGCTCCAGGGCCTGGTGCAGGCGGCACTCCAGTGCCACCGGTGACTCGGCCACCCGCGGCGGCGCCACCACGGCACTCGGCTCGGCGGTCAGGCCGACCTCGGAGAACTCGCTGACGCCGGCGGGGAAGTCCGTGCCGCACGCGTTGACCTGCTCGAACAGCGGCTCGGTGGCCAGACAGACCACGAACTCGCCGGTCTCCTGCACGTTGCGCAGCGAGTCCTTCTTCCCGACGCTCGTGAACTGGACCATGGGCGGGTCCACGCACGAGACGGTGAAGAACGAGTGCGGCGCCAGGTTGTTCACGCCGTCGGCGGAACGGGTGGAGACCCAGGCGATGGGGCGGGGGACGATCACCGAGGTCATCAGCTTGTAGAAGCTGCCGGCTCCCACCTCGTCGGGGTCCACGTCAGTACGCATGCCGCCCATGATCCCCCGCCTGCCGGGTGCGCGCCGGGCCCGACGTAGCGTCGCCGGTGTGAGATCGCGCGGAGCGGGGCTGCTGCTCGGAGCCGTGGCCGACGCGCTGCTGGGCGACCCCCGCCGCGGGCACCCGGTGGCCGGCTTCGGTCGCTGCGCCGCGGCGCTCGAACGCCGCCTCTACGTCGACCGCCGCGACGCCGGGGTGGCCTACACCGCGGTGCTGGTGGGCGGGGCCGTCGGCCTCGGCGTGGCGGCGGAGGCGGTGGGACGGCGCCGTCCCGTGCTGGGCACGGCCCTGACCGCGGTGGCCACGTGGGCGGTGCTGGGCGGCTCGTCCCTGGCCGGGCACGGCGACGCCCTGGCGCGAGAGCTCGGGGCGACGGGGGGAGAGGCGGAAGCACCCCCCACCCCCCGCGAGTCGACACGGATCGGTGCGCGGGTCGGCACATCCCGGCGCGTGCAGGCCGGTAGCCGAGGGGTGGACCTCGACGCGGCACGGGCTCGGCTGCCCTCCCTGTGCGGGCGCGACCCCGACCTCCTCGACGCCGCCGGCATGGCCAGGGCGGGCACCGAGTCGATGGCGGAGAACACCTCCGACGCGGTGGTGGCCCCGCTGATCTGGGGCGCGGTGGCCGGGATCCCCGGGCTGCTGGGCTACCGCGCGGTGAACACCCTGGACGCGATGGTCGGCTACCGGTCACCCCGGTACGAGCGCTTCGGCTGGGCGTCGGCCCGTCTCGACGACGTGGCCAACCTCCTGCCCGCCCGGGTGGCGGCCCTGCTGTTCGCGGGCCTCGCCCCGGCAGTGGGCGGATCACCCCGTGCCGCGGTGACGACGTGGCTGCGCGACGCGTCCGCGCACCCCAGCCCCAACGCCGGCCCCGTCGAGGCGGCCGCAGCGGGGGCGCTGGGCGTCGGACTCGGAGGACGGACGGTCTACGCACACGGCGTGGAGGAGCGGCCGCGGCTGGGCTCCGGCCCACCCCCGGCCCCCGACGACCTGCGCCGCGCCGCCCACCTGTCGCGCCTGGTGGGGGCGGCGTCGGCGGTGCTGGCCGTGGGGGTGGCGGCGGCGCGGAGTCGCTGACCGCCTCACCGCCCGCCGGCGGCAGGGATCCCGCTCAGTGCCCCATGATCACCAGACGGGCGCGTTCCCGGCCACATCCGGCCGACAACGCGCCGATACGGTGATCATGACCGGAACGGGCTGCCCATGTGGGCCGACCGCGTCACGCCGGACGCGGCGTGCGGGCGGCGATGGTCGCGGCGGGCCGGAGGTGCAGGTCGTGGACCTCGGGGGTCAGCGGCGGCCGTAGCGGTCGGACAGCGGCGTCCCGGCGGTCGCCTCCGGCTCCGGGGTAACGGGGAGGTCGTCCCCGGCCAGCGCACGGCGCAGGGCGGTGCGTTCGACGATCCTGCCCTTTCCCTTGCGGCGCTGCAGCATCTCCAGGCGCACGAAGTAGACGAGGGCGAACACCGCGATGGCGCCGAACGTCAGCCACTGCAGGGCGTAGGAGAAGTTGGTGAACGGCGCGCCGCTGGCCGCGGCCTCCGGCGACACCGGCAGCGGGTTCAGGACGCCGGGCTGGTCGGCGGCCAGCTGCAGGTAGCCGGGCTCGAGCGCCAGGCCGGTGGCCCTCGCCAGTGAGCGCGAGTCGGTGACGTACTGCTGCTTGTAGCCGTCGGCCTCGAAGATCGGGCGCTTGTCGGGGTCGGTCTCGTTCAGGCGCAGGCGCGCGGTGACCGTGACGCGGCCTGCGGGGGGCTCGGCGATCGGCGGTACCACGGCACCGTTGGCCGCGGTGACGTACCCGCGGTCGACGGCGAGCAGGCGGTTGTCGTCGGTGCGCAGCGCGGTCAGCACCTCGAACGCGGGCTTGCCGTCGTAGACCCGCAGCCGGACGAGGGACTCGTCGGCGGCCAGGTACGTGCCCGACACGGTCACCTGCCGCCACTCGATGCCCGGCGCCACGCCCGCTCCCGCGGGGACGAGCGTGCCCAGCGGCACCGGTGCGGTGGCCGACGCCGTGTCGATGAGCTTCTGCTGGGCGTCGCGCTCGGCCTCGCGGCCGAACTGCCACGGGGCGAGCAGCGTGTAGCAGCAGACGACGAACGCCGCGACGACCGCTATGAAGGCCAGCCAGCCCGGGCGCAGGAGGAAACGCACCTCACCACGGTATGCCTCGCGACGGACGGCCTGCCCGCCGGTGGTCCTGCTGGTCGGGGGTCACCCCAGCGGGTGTCTTTCGGGTGTGTCCCGGCAGGGGTGCGGCACGCTGCGTCGCGTCGAGCCATGTCGCGCGTCACAAATTCCCGGAGGTGAACGGATGTCGGGACCGTCCCGCACTATGTCGTTACGTTCCGTAGGTGTTCGATCACGTCGCGTCGCTGTTCTCGGAGCGACGGTTCTCGCGGCAGGCCTGGCCGTGTCCGCGCCGGCGACGGCGGCGACGCCGACGGTGCTGCGGGTCGGGGTGGCGAGCGCGACCTGCGTCGCGCCGACCTACCCGACGATCGTCGCGGCCGTCGCCGCGGCCGCCTCCGGCGCCACGATCATCGTCTGCCCCGGCGTCTACACGGGCACGGTCGTCATCGACAAGCCGCTCACGCTGCGCGGTGCCCACCGCGGGGTGGACGCGCGGGCCGGGCGCACCGACGTCACCAAGGAGTCGGTGATCGACGGGGGCGGTGCCGCGGGCATCCGGATCACCGGGGCCACGAGCGGCGTGACCGTCGACGGGTTCACGATCCGCGACTCCGGCACCACCCTGCAGACCGCCGACGGCATCGAGGCCTTCGGCGGCGGCAGCGGGTTCACGTTCATCGACAACGTGGTCACGCAGACCACCTACGGCATCAACATGAGCTCGCTCGGCGCGATGGCGAGCTCCGTGGCGCACAACCGCTTCGATTCCAACAACCGCACCGGGGGCGCCGGCGGCTCCGGGGTGTTCATCTGCTGCGGCCCGGGCGACAACCTCGCCATCAGCGACAACCTCTTCATCGGCCACACCTCGGCCGCCGTCAACACCGCGGGCGACGCCGCCCGGCCGTCGACGGGGCTGCGGATCGAGCGCAACCAGAGCGTCGACGACGTGACGTTCGCCGTGGTCGTCAACGCCACGGGCGCCTCGGTGGCCGACAACGTGGTGGTGCGCCGCCCGACCGCGACAGTGCCCGTCGGGAGCGCTTTCTACGTCGGCGGCGGTACGACGAACGTGGTGCTGACCCGCAATGTCGTCAGCGAGGGCGCGTCCACCGGGATCCGGGTGACCAACACGTTCGGCGTCGCGAACGTCGGCCTGACGGTCTCGGGCAACCAGATCATCGGCCGGCAGAACGGGATGTGGCTGAGCGGCCAGACGTCGGGCACGGTGCGCGACAACAACATCGCGAACAGCTCGGCCGTGGGCATCCGGCTCGACGCCGACAACACAGGCGTCACGGTGTCGGGCAACCGCATCGCGCCCGGGCCGCTCGACTGCCAGGACGCCAGCGTGGGACCGAGGACCCTGGGCACGGCCAACACGTGGACGGGCAACCTGGCGCTGCACTCGACGCCGAAGGGCATCTGCGGGGTCTTCTGACGCCCGGGACCGCCCCACTGCGTTGATCAAGGCGAGGATGTCGCTCTCGGAGATCCACCGACGACATCTGCGCCTTGATCAGCGCCGTGTGCAGGGCGGGGATCAGCGGACGTAGCGTGGGCCCGTGCAGGGTGCGCTGCTGGTGGCCGGGACCACGTCCGACGCGGGCAAGAGCGCGCTCGTGGCGGGGATCTGCCGGTGGCTGTATCGCCGGGGGGTCTCGGTGGCGCCGTTCAAGGCGCAGAACATGTCGAACAACTCCGTGGTCACCACCGACGGCGGCGAGATCGGCCGGGCCCAGGCCATGCAGGCCCACGCCTGCGGACTCGCGCCGAGCGTCACGTTCAACCCGGTGCTGCTCAAGCCGGGCAGCGACCGCAGCTCACAGGTGGTGGTGCTCGGCCGCGCCGACGGCACGGTCAGCGCGCGCTCCTACTACGACCGCAAGGCGGCGCTGCTCGAGGTGGTCACCGACACCCTGCGCGACCTGCGGGCGCGGTACGACGTGGTGATCTGCGAGGGCGCCGGGTCGCCCGCCGAGATCAACCTGCGCGGCACCGACATCGCCAACATGGGCCTCGCGCAGGCCGCGGACCTGCCCGTGGTGGTGGTCGGCGACATCGACCGCGGCGGAGTGCTGGCCCACCTGTTCGGCACCGTCGCGGTGCTCGACGCGGCCGACCAGGCCCGTATCGCCGGGTTCGTCGTCAACAAGTTCCGCGGCGACCCCTCGCTGCTCGCGCCCGGCCTCGACCAGCTCCGCGCGCTCACCGGACGCCCGACGCTCGGGGTCGTACCGTGGGCCGACGGCCTGTGGCTCGACGCCGAGGACTCGCTCTCCGCCGTCGCCGACGGGGTGCTGGGCCGGCCCGCGCCGCCGCACGGGTCGCAGTGGCTGCGCGTGGCCGTCGTCCGGCTGCCGCGGATCTCCAACGCCACCGACGCCGAGGCGCTGGCGTGCGAGCCGGGCGTCGCGGTGCGGTACGTGACGGAACCCTCGCGCCTGCTCGACGCCGACCTCGTCGTGCTGCCCGGATCCAAGGCGACCGTGAGCGACCTGGCCTGGCTGCGCCGCACCGGGCTCGCCGACGCCGTGACGGCGCACGCCCGCGCCGGTCGACCGGTGCTCGGTATCTGCGGCGGCTACCAGATGCTCGGCCGCGCGATCGCCGACCCGCACGGGGTGGAGGGGGGCAGCGCCGTGGGGCTGGGCCTGCTCGACCTGGACGTGGAGTTCGACGCCGCCAAGCACCTCGGCAATCCCACGGGCACGGCGTGGGGCGAGCCCGTGTCGGGCTACGAGATCCACCACGGCCGCGTGACGCGCTCCGGGGACCCCCAGCTGGTCGAGGGGGAGGGGTCCGAGGCCGGCGCCGTGCTCGGCACCCACTGGCACGGCCTGCTGGAGAACGACGGCTTCCGGCGGCTGCTGCTGGCCCGCGTCGCCGAGCGGGCCGGCCGCGACGGGTTCGCCGCCGCGCCCGACACGTCCTTCGCCGCCGCGCGCGCCGCCCAGCTCGACCTGCTCGGGGACCTCGTCGAGGCGCACCTCGACACCTGCGCGCTTGCACATGTGATCAATCACGGTGCGGCCCCGGAGCTGCCGGTCGTGACGTCCGGTCTGGCAGTGTCCCAGGGGTGAGCACCGCCGTCACCACCCCGGGTTTCCCGTTCTCCGCCGTCGTCGGCCACGACGACCTGCGCCTCGCGCTCCTGCTCAACGCGGTGCACCCGGGTGTCGGCGGGGTGCTCGTGCGCGGGGAGAAGGGCACCGCGAAGTCGACTGCCGTGCGGGCGCTGGCGGCACTGCTGCCGGAGCTCGCGGTGGTGCCCGGGTGCCGGTTCGGCTGCGACCCCGCCGCCCCGGACGCGGCCTGCCCGGACGGGCCGCACGCCCCCGGACCGGCCGGGGCGCGGCCCGCGCGGCTGATCGAGCTGCCCGTCGGCGCCACCGAGGACCGGCTCGTCGGGTCGCTGGACCTCGAGCGCGCGCTGAGCGAGGGGGTCCGCGCCTACCAGCCCGGCCTGCTCGCCGAGGCCCACCGCGGCGTGCTCTATGTCGACGAGGTCAACCTGCTGCACGACCACCTCGTCGACCTCCTGCTGGACGCCGCCGCGATGGGCCGCGCCCACGTCGAACGCGACGGGGTGTCGGTGTCGCACGCGGCCCGGTTCCTGCTGGTCGGCACGATGAACCCGGAGGAGGGCGAGCTGCGTCCGCAGCTGCTCGACCGCTTCGGGCTCGCGGTCGAGGTGCGGGCCGCGCGCGACGTCGACACGCGTGTCGAGGTGGTGCGCCGCCGGCTCGCGTTCGAGGACGACCCCGCCGCGTTCGCCGCCCGCTGGGCAGACGCGGAGTCCGGCACCGCCGCCCGGATCGCCGCCGCGCAGGCCTGCCTCTCCTCGGTGGCGCTGCCGGACGCCGAGCTGCGCCGGATCGCCGCCGTCTGCGCCGCCTTCGACGTGGACGGGATGCGCGCCGACCTGGTCATCGCCCGCACCGCTGCGGCTCACGCGGCGTGGCGCGGGGCGTCCGCCGTCACGGAGGAGGACGTACGCGTCGCGGCGCGGCTGGCGCTGCCGCACCGGCGCCGCCGCGATCCCTTCGACGAGCCCGGCATGGACGAGGGCGCGCTCGACGACGCGATGCGGCGGGCGGCCGAGCAGGCAGCACCCGAGGATCCTGACGACGACCCGCCGGGCGGTGGGGGAGGCCCCGGCGGTTCCGACGGCGACGCCCCGCGAGAAGGGCACGGTGAGGACACTGCCGGCGAGGACACTGCCGGCGATGACGCGGCCCGCAATGACACTGCCGGCGACGGCGCGGACGACCACGGCGCGGACGCCCTCGGCGGCCACGGCGTCGACCCCGACGGTGCCGACTCCGGCGCGGACGGGAGTCCGGCCGCGGGCACGCCCGACGACGGTCCGGGCGGCGGCAGCGCGGACGGTGCCCGCTCGGGCTCCGGCCCCCGGGACGGCCGTGCCGCCCCACCTCCCGGGGCGCTCTTCCGCGCGCGGACCCTGACCGTGCCGGGCGTCGGCGAG